>DATJII010000225.1:0-17702 GCA_035493435.1 Candidatus Limnocylindria bacterium
GTGCGTGGTAAGGGCCAAGGTCACCTTGTTCCAGCGAATATCGATGTCGGGGTGGTGGTTCGCTTCTTCGGCGACATCCGCGACGCCGTTGACGAACAGCATGGCTTCATGGAAGTCCCGAAATTCGAAGGTGCGTCGGACCAAAAGACCGTCAAGCCGCCAGGCGGGCACGGTTTTGCAGGCGGAGGTAATCTCCGAGGGATTGAGCAGTGGCATGTTGTTTAGGTGGCAGATCAAAAGTGGATAAGCAAGAAAACGGACAATATTCTGTCGTGAAATTTCTCCGGCTTTTTCTCTCCGTATTGCCCCGAGGCAATACGCATGCCAGACTATCACCGCGTTTTCGCAAGGTTCTCTTTATGAATTGGCGCATGATGACCCCGCTTATCGCGAGTCTCGCTCTGGGACCCGCCGCTGTTTCCGACGAAGGCATGTGGCTGTACAACAATCCACCACGCGAACAAATCAAGGCCAAGTACGGCTTTGAACTCACGGACGCCTGGCTGGATCACCTGATGAAGTCGTCCGTCCGCTTTAATTCCGGCGGTTCCGGTTCTTTCGTCAGCGAAGACGGCCTCGTTATTTCCAATCACCACGTCGGGGCCGATGCGCTGCAAAAGGTGGGCAGCAAGGAGAAGGATTACCTCAAGGAAGGCTTTTATGCGGCCCAAGCCTCCGAAGAAATTCGCTGTGTCGATCTCGAACTCAACGTGCTCCAGAGCATCGAGGACGTGACGGCCAAAGTGAACGCCGCCATCCCGGCGGGCGTCGGTGCCGAGGCGGCCTTCAAGGCGCGACTCAAGGCGATGCTGGAGATCGAAAGCGAATCGTTCAAGAGCACCGGGCTGCGTAGCGACGTGGTCACGTTGTACCAGGGCGGCGCGTACCACCTCTATCGATTCAAGCGTTACACGGATGTCCGGCTGGTGTTCGCGCCGGAGCAGCAAATTGCCTTTTACGGCGGCGATCCCGATAACTTTGAGTATCCGCGCTTCGACTTGGATATCTGCCTTTTTCGAGTCTACGAAGACGGCAAACCCGTCAAGGTCACCAACTATCTGAAGTGGTCCAAAAACGGCGCCAAGGAAGGTGACCTGACCTTCGTTTCGGGGCATCCCGGACGTACGGATCGCTTGTTGACGACAACCGAGCTGGAATACCTCCGCGACACGGCGTTTCCCTACCAGTTGGAACGGTTGAAGCGGCGCGAAGTGTTGATCCGGGCGTGGAGTGAGCGAAGCGCCGAGAATGCCAGGCGGGCCAAGGAAGACCTGTTCGGTATCCAGAACTCCCGCAAAGCGCGAGATGGCGGCCATGCGGGTCTTTACGATCCACTGTTAATGGCGAGCAAGGCCAAATCCGAGGGTGATTTCCGAGCGCGCCTGGCAGGCAAACCGGAATATGCCGTTGCGTCTGCTGCGTACGATCGGATCACCCAAGCCCAGGAAGTTATTGGGAAGAACGCCCTACGCTACCGCCTGCTCGAAGGCGAAAATGGGTTCACTTCCGAAAGTTTTGCCCTTGCTCGCCGCCTATTGCGTGCGGGAGCCGAACGCCCGAAGCCCAACGGCGAACGCCTGCGGGAATTCAGCGAAGCCAGCAAGCAATCGCTCGAACTGGCCCTGTTTTCGGATAAGCCCATCTACGAGGACCTGGAAATCCTGACTCTGGCTGATTCGCTGACACTCCTGGCCGAGAAACTCGGGTACCAAGACGCCTTGGTAGCCAAGGTCCTCGCCGGTAAGTCGCCTCGCGCTCGGGCCGCCGATCTGATCCTGCATACCAAAGTGCGGGACGTCGCGTTCCGGAAAAAGCTCTACGAGTCTGGCGCCGATGCCGTTGCTGCGGAGAACGATCCACTGATCGAGCTGGCGCGACTGGTCGATCCCGAGAGCCGCGACCTGCGCAAGCTCATGGAGACGCAGGACGAGATCAAACAACAGGCCCACGCGGCGATTTCCAAGGCCCAATTCGCCTTGGATGGCGCGAATACCTATCCCGACGCCACCTTCACTCTGCGTCTGTCGTACGGCACGGTGAAGGGCTACCAGGAAAATGGGAAGTCCATCCCGGCGAATACCGTTTTCTCCGGCTTGTACCAACGGGCCAAGGAAATGGACAACAAACCGCCGTTTGACCTCCCGGCCCGGTGGCAAAAGCAAAAATCGTCCCTCGGCATGGATGTTCCCCTGAATTTCGTGGGTACCCACGACATCATCGGGGGGAATTCCGGGAGCCCGGTCGTCAACACCCAGGGTGAATTCGTCGGCATCATCTTCGACGGCAACCTGCCTTCCTTGGTGCTCGATTTTGCCTATGAGGATGTGCAGGCCCGCTCGGTATCGGTGCACAGCGCTGGTATCTTGGAAGCATTGCGCAAGGTCTATCGGGTAGGCCCGCTGGCGGATGAACTCGCTACCGGCAAACGGAAGCACTGAGAGTGTTTGGTGAAAGTGAAAGATGCGGGTTGCGTGCAGAGAGATTCAGACCACGTGCAGATCGACACGCCTCTTGGAATTGGAGCGATCGTCGTCGGTCCAAGCAAACCAAGGACGAACTAAACCCGGGAGGGCGTGGCTCCTGACGAGCCCTGCCATCGGCTAGAGGCTTCGTTTCCGGGAAAAGTCCAGTGCAACGAAGCCTGGAGTGCCGCCACCGACTTTGACAACGCATCATCCTTTGTTTCAATGGGTTGCCTCTTCAAAACGAAGCCACTCGCCGCTGGTTTGGGCTCGTCGGGAGCCTCGCCCGGGCTTGGCCAGCGCGTCATGTATCTCCAAATAACACGGAGTAGCTCACTTCGTGGTACTTTGGAACCCGTCCCTCTTAAGCCATTCCTCGTTCTGCGACCGGTGTAAAGAAAGGCTTATTCGGACCGCGCGGAGAAGTTCCCGCTTGCGCTCACCCCTCCTTTTGCCGGAAACCGGGGGCGGTGAAGAACATCGTCTATTTCGACCTCGAAACGCAGAAATCCGCCGAGGAGGTGGGGGGTTGGAACAAGATCCGTGACATGCGCATGAGCATCGGGGTCACCTACAGCACCGCGCGGGGCGGCTACCAGATCTACGACGAGAAGCATGTGGACGACCTGATGTCCGAGTTGCAACGGGCCGACTTGGTCGTGGGTTTCAACAACCTGCGGTTCGACTACGAGGTGCTCCACGGGTACACCGTCTACGACTTCACCCAAGTACCAACACTGGACATGCTCCTGGTGCTGGCGGACACCCTCAAGCATCGGCTCTCCCTGGATTCGATCGCGGAGGGAACCTTCGGCTTGTCCAAAACCAGCGAAGGCTTGCAGGCAATCGAGTGGTACAAGCAGGGCAAAATGCTGGAGATCGCTGAATACTGCTGCTTTGACGTAAAGCTCACCAAGCTGGTTCACGAATACGGCGCGCAGAACAAACAGCTCTTCTACAAGAATCGATACGGGGCCAAACTGAGTGTCAATGTGGGATGGTGAAACGCCCGAGACCGGGGCCCTCCAGTCCGTGAGCACGGAAACGCCCATCGACCTCCGCACGACTCCCTCCTACGCAAAGCTGCCGGAATCGCTGCGGCAAATCCTCGAGGCGGAACTTCGACCGGACGAACGTCTCGATTGGTTTGCGCAACCAGTGGAGGACATGTTGGTGAAACGGGCGAAAATCAAATTCGCGTGGGGAATCCTTATGGTTCCTACGGGGCTGGCGTTTTTTGGCTGGTGGGCCTCGCGCCTCAACTCCGTCGCGGAAGCGGGCTTTCTGTCGTTTTGCCCATTCTCCGCCGGATTTTTCCTTGCCGTGCCCGGAGTACTGCTTATAGCGGATTCTCGTCAGCCTCGGCATATCGCCCGGATGACGCTCTACGCCATCACCAATCTCAGAGCAATCAAGGTTTACGTTGGAAAGAACGGGCTTTTCTCGCTCGAATCTTACCTCCCCGACCACGATGACGAAGTGGAGTGTGCCCTGGCTCCCGGTGACGCTGGTGACATTCTGTTCCATGGCAATAAAAACTGGCGTACCAATCACGATCCAGAACAGGTTCAGGGCGTATTTGTGTGCGTCCCCGAGGTCAGGAAAGCGGAACAACTGATTCTTAAGCTTCCCCGGCCTTACTATATGCCGTTTTCTCCCGGAGACCCTCGCTGGGGCACTCACCGATGCTGAAGGTTCGGGTCAATGGGATGGATGACTGTGGCGGCGAACCAGATTGCAACACGGATGTAAACTTGACTTTTCCGGGACTCACTTCACAAAGTTCCAGAAGGCCGTCGACCCATGCTGCAAAACATTATTCGCCTCGTAAGTGGCCCTCGGTGTCCGATCACGCAGGAGCAAAAGAAATGGATCGAGGCACAATTTGCCTGGATGAGGCAACAGTTTGGGCCGGATCCTATCCGGCGCCCTCCACTGGATCCTGATTCGTCATTGTTGCCACGAAAATGGGATCGGTCGGAAAAGGCGGGACTTCACTTGTTCGAGCTGCTGTCCCAATTCATGTCGGTCGATCCGGCAAGACTTCAATTGGACTACTACCTGAAGGACGAATTAGGCGACGTACGCTCGCAACTTTTCGGTTCCTATCAACACGTGGGCCCGGCTGGCTTATATTTCCCCCAAATCGACGGCGAAAAACTCGTGATTGCCGTCGACAAGGCCCAACTCGAGATACCACTTTCGCTATGTGCAGTCATTTGCCACGAACTGGGACATGTCCTGCTCCTGGCCGACGGCAGGATTGAGCGCGAAGCCGAGGATTGTGAACCATTGACTGATTTGCTGACGGTCTATTTCGGCGCTGGGATATTGAGTGCAAACGCGGCCTACCAATTCTACCAATGGCATTCCCCCTCGGAACAAGGCTGGCATACCTGTCGACAGGGTTATCTCACTGAGGAAGTTTACGGCTACGCTCTCGCCTGTTACGCCTGGTGTCGCGGTGAAACCAAGCCTCCCTGGGCCAGGTATTTGAAGGAGAACATCCGCTGCTATTTTGATGATTCGCGCCACTATCTCGCGAAAACGAAGGATATCTCCCTGCCGTTTGGAGCTGATAAATTATAGCCTGGTCTGCGGTCTCTCTCCACGCCAACCACAAGGACGACGGCGACACTCTTTCGTGGTTGCCTCTCGGCCCGGTTTGGGACCACGTTTCCTTAGTCCACACGTACACCCTCATGAACGACACCACCCTCGAACCACCGGAAAGCGCCAGAGGCGAATTTCCCCTGGTTCCGGCGTCGTGGTTTCACTTGTGCCATCAGTCGGAATTGGAGCGGGGTCCGCTGGAGGTGGAGCTGGGGGGGCGTCAGTTTGCGGGTTATCGAACGGAGTCGGGACAGGCGGTCGTCTTGTCTGGGCGATGTTCTCACTTGGGAGCGCATCTGGCCCGGGGCAAGGTGTGCGGGGAGCGGCTGGTTTGCCCGCTTCATGGTTGGGAATTTGGTCCGGGCGGCGTTTGTGAGCGTATTCCCGCTGGCGATCCCGTGCCTGGTTTCGCCCGGCAGATTCGTTATCCAGTTGGAGAGCGAGGCGGACACCTCTTTTTCTTTAATCGGCCCCAGGCCCGGTTTCCCCTGCCGTTCTTTGATGGGGTTTCGCCCTCGGAGATCTTGCCGGCCCAACCGTTTGAATTGCAGGCGTATGGACCGTGGTATTTCGTGGGCGCGAATGGGTTTGATCTGCAGCACTTTCGTACCGCCCATGATCGGGTGCTCCTCGGACCGCCAGAAGTCACGACGCCTTCTCCCTACGCCAAGCGTATTGTGGCTACCTTTGGCGTGTGTGGTAACTCGATACCTGATCGCCTGACCCGGATGGTAGCAGGACCTCAGGTGACGATGGATGTCACGGTGTGGGGTGGAACCATAGTCTTCGTGAAAGCCCGTTTCGCCCGGACCACCAGTTTTGGTATTTTTAATGTCCTGCCACAGGATCCGGATCGAACCCTTGGGCGGGTCATCGTTTGGGTAAGGCGGAGTGACAATATCTTGGGCCGCCTCGCGTTCGATCCCCTCAACGCGGCCATTCGCAGGCTTTTCATAAAGAATTTCCTCCATGCGGACCTGCCGCGGACGGCGGGTCTGCGGTACCGGCCTGGCAATCTGATTGCGGCGGACGCCGTCATGGCGGATTATTTCCACTGGCTTGAAAACCTATGCCGCGCCGCCCCGGCGGCCGACCCACTAAAATGAAAACCCTGCTCCTTATAGCCTGTATTCTCTTCACCGCGACGGGGTTCCCGCAGGCTGCGCCATCGGGTTTGGATCCGCAAGTCGAGTCGGCCATCACACGACTGCGGGAGGGGTTGGTGGATAGTTTCAACCATGACGACATCGATCGACTTCTGACCTTTCTCGATTCTGACGCGGTGGTTACCTGGCAGAATGGGGAAGTATGTGAAGGAACGGCGGCAGTGAAGGCCTATTACGACCGCATGATGAAAGGCAGCCAGCCCATCGTGAAGAAAGTCACCGCCGACCCCAAAATACTGGGCCGCCACGTGCAGGGAGATTGGGCGGTTTCCTGGGGCAATTTGAATGATCGCTTTGAACTGACCGATGGAAGAACGCTTCAGTTCAACAGCCATTTCACCGCCACGATTGTGCGCCGGGTCGACGGTTGGCGGGTGACGGCGTTTCACGTGTCCGTCAATGCCTTCGAGAACCCGGTGATGGCATTGGCCGTCAAGCAGGTGGCCTGGATCGTTGGCTGTCTGGCCTTGGTAGTGGGCCTCGTCGTGGGTTTTATAACGCCACGACTGGTCCGCCGTCGCTTGGCCCCCAGTGCGTAAACCGGTAGATCCGCGCCCCGTGGGTATGCTACCGTCAGAGGAAGATCGACGCCTGATAGCCGAGGCGGAGGAGTGGCCGGGGTACGCAGGATTGGAGGTCAATGCCTCCGCGAAACTGGCGGAACTCAGCCGGATCAAGGGGCTGGAGTACGCCACGGCCGTCCTATATAATCAATTGCAGCGCCGGGGACTCCGAGACCACCTCTTCCAGCGGATTCAATCGGCGCAAAATCCGATGCCGGCGGAGCCGGTGGTGGTCGGACTCGTTCCCGGCGCCTTCCATCGGGAACACCAGGATACTGGAGCCGATGGCGTGGTTGTCACCGGAATCGTCAATTCGCTGGGATACGTCGTCGAAACGATTCCGGTGTCCAGCTTCGGCGCCTTAAGTGAGAACGCGTCGGCGATTGCTTGTTGGCTGGCACAGCATCGCGGGCGGCGGGTGGCCTTGCTCAGCCTAAGCAAGGGAAGCGCCGATCTTAAGAAAGCCTTGTCGCTTTCCAACGCCTCTGAACTCTTCCGTGACGTCACCGCGTGGGTGAGCATCAGTGGTCTGTCGCAGGGGACGCCGCTGGTGGGGTGGTTGCGGCGTCAGCGATTTCGGCGTTTGGGAGTTCGCCTGCTGCTGGCCTTACGCCGACAACGCTATTCGGTTTTGGAAGAATTGCGCCATGAAAGCGACGGACCCTTGGCGGTCGATCCCGTATGGCCACCTCACCTAAGGATTATCCATCTGGTGGCGTGTCCCTTGCGTCGACATCTGGCGCATCGCTGGGCTCCGCGGGCTTATGAGCGCCTGGCACCCTTGGGTCCGAATGATGGCGGAGGAGTCTTGCTGGGAGATACTTTACGGCTACCAGGCACCGTGTATCCCGTCTGGGGCGCAGACCACTATCTTCAACCGTTTTGGGAAGACGCTTCGGCGTTCAAGCGGGTCTTGTCGGTGGCGCTGGGGGACGACGACGCGTGACGCCAAGCCCAACGATCCGCCCACCAGCCGATCAGGCCTCCGGCCAGCAGATCCACCGCATAGTGTTGTTTGGTGGCCAGCGTACCGTAAAGGATCAAGAGTCCCCAGAGCGGGAGTAGCGCCATGGCCAAGGGATGCATCAGCCGCCCGAACAGCCGCCAGGCGAGGGCAATCGTATAGACAACTGAACCGGCATGAAGGGAAGGGAAGGCGTTGAGCGGACCGTCCAGTTGGGTGACGAGCACCAGGAAAGGATTCGGACCCAGGTCATCGGGCCGGGGTGAAGCCACGGGGAATACCGCGAAGACGGCGAAACTTATAACCGAAAGTGCGGCAAATCCCACCACGTAACGACGTATCTCCTCACGGGTGACGGACAGCCAAGGGATGAGCCCCACCAGAATATAAACTGTCTCGTAGATGACAGTCCACGGTTGTGGCTGGAACTCCGCCCAACGGTCCAGCCAGGTAATCTGGAGTGTGCGAATAGGCGTGAGAGCGTGACGGGAGAAGAATTGGTAGCCGCCCCAGAATAAGAGATTCAGGAGTACCGTGAGGCCCAGTTTCAGGCGCCAATGTGTCCCCAGGCGCCGGATCAACAGGTTAGCGAATGACGCGACCGGCATAGCGATTCTCGACGTGTTCGGTGGCTTTGCGCGGGCCACGCCACATTTGGAGGTAGAACCATGGCAGGAAGCCCCGTTTACCGAGTTGGGTTGCCTGTCCCAAGGTTGGCAAATGGACCCACGGCACGGTGGGATGTTCGTGGTGCACCCGGTGCCAATTGTGATTCAGCCACAATCGATCGAGGGGTTCCCAAAGGCGCAGGTTTCGCGCACCGCGAGTCACGTGGCGTTCAGTGCCGTAGTGGTGGACGTATTGCATGGCTGACCATGAAAACCCGAAGCCGAAATACATCACCACGTAAGTGAGCACGGGCACGTGAAGGAAATAGACGACGCCCGCGTGCAGAGCCAGCACGGCCAGGCATTCCAACTGGATAATCCGGCGGTACGACGGATTGAGTGACTCCGCAAACGCGGCAGACGGGCGGTCGAACTTCCAATACTTCTTATCGCTGGCAAAGGGCAGGAACAAGAAAACTAGGTTTCCCAAGACCACCACCAGCCAATAGCAACCCGTCAGGATTCCATATAATATGAGATACCGCCAGACCCGGTGGTCGCCTTCGAAATAGAGGTCGAAGGCTTCGTCGTCGGACCGGTTGCGAAAATGATGCCCTAGATGGCCTTGGCGCAGCAGATGAAAAGGAGCTGGGAAGAAAAGGGAAAGGAACGCGCCCACCGCGTCATTCCACCGGGAGTTACGAAAAAGTATGCCGTGTTCGGCTTCGTGGATGCTCGCGTAGACCGAATTCATCGCCACGGCGAAGGCTAGCGTCAGGCCCGCTAGACTCCAGTTACCGCGGAGGTGGGCCGCCCCGTAAAAACAGGCCGCTACGGCCATGAGTTGCGCCACAATAATCCCAATATTCAGCCGCGTGGGAATGCCCATCGGAATGGATGGCTCGTCACCTGCCTGGGAATGGGGCACACTCGTGGGCAACACTGGAACGGTGGCAAGTCTGCGGGGACGGTACAACGGGAAAAGAAATCCGTACGCTGCCCTGTTCTCTCTGGGCAAACATGCGGTTAGTACCACAGTTGAACCTACCCCTCATCCGGCCTGTGGCCACCTTCGCCCCCCGACAAGCGAAGGAAAACTCTTCACTTCAACGGGTTTATTTGGAGCCAGCTTCCAGTAACTCCTTTTAAGCGGCGGGCCGCCGCTTCTACTTTTTATCCTTTATGCATCACAGGAATGGCTGGCGTGACATTGAAAGAGGCGGGAGGGGCACCCGGATTTTTCGATGCTCGCAAGCTGCTATTCCCATTGATGCGCTGGGACTTTCGGAATAAGGCTTGAGCGAACGAAACGGCTGATGTTGCCCTCGAAACTCAAAATCGCGCTCATCTCGCCCAAGGGACCGCTGTATCGCCACCGGGGTGGCATCTGGCGCAAATCCTTGCGATATCAGCCATTGACGTTGACGACGCTCGCCGCGCTGGTCCCCCCGGAGTTGGACATGGAACTACAGTTGGTCGACGAAGGTATCGCAGACGTCTCACTCGATCTGGAGGCGGATTTGGTCGGTTTGACGGTCATCACCGGCACGGCGACCCGGGCTTACGAACTGGCGGACCGATTTCGTGCCCGTGGTATTACCGTGGTTTTGGGCGGGCCCCACGTGACACTGATACCCGAAGACGCCGCTCCCCATGCGGACGCCATTGTCGTGGGCTACGCGGAGGATACCTGGCCCCAGCTTCTGCGGGACTTTTCGCTCGGGAACCTAAAGACCCGCTATGATCAGGCTCCCGGCCTGGATCTTGGGGGCCGTCCGTTCGCCCGCCGGGAATTGCTGCCCAGTCGGCGGTACTTAACCAACAACGTCTTCGAAGCCACGCGAGGGTGTGTCCATAGCTGCGATTTCTGTGTCGTGCCTACAGCTTGGGGGAGACGACCCCTGCAAAAGCCGGTGGCGGAGGTTGTCGCGGACATTGAACGACATGGGGCGCGAAAGCTGATCTTCGTCGACTTGAACCTGATCGCCGATCGGTCCTACGCCGCGCAATTGTTTGCCGCTCTGATTCCCTTGCGTGTTGAGTGGTACGGATTGGCAACGGTTCTCCTGGCGAATGACTTGGAGTTGTTGGGGTTGGCGGCGCGAAGCGGCTGCAAGGGACTGTTGATGGGCCTGGAGTCGATTTCACCGCAAAACCTGAAGCAGAGCCGCAAGGTTTTTAACGCGCCGGATAACTATGTCCGCGTCGTCGAGCGCCTCCATGAACATGGGATCGCATTGCAGGGCTGTTTTGTTTTTGGCCTCGATCACGATGAGCCGGATGTCTTTCTGAAGACGGCGGAGTTTGCCGTCCAGGCGGGGATCGATCTGCCCCGTTTTGCGATAGTCACGCCCTTTCCCAATACGGCGCTCTACCAACGGCTCCAGGCGGAAGGCCGTATCCTGACCAGGAATTGGGAGCTTTATGACGGGCAGCATGTTGTCTTTCGTCCCGCAAAACTGTCGATCGAAGAGCTTCAACAGGGCACGGAAACGGCCTGGCGCCACGCGTATAGTGTGCGTTCGATTGTCCGGCGCATCGCCCGTTCGCCCGCGCCGTGGCCGGTAAAGTTGGGTACCAACATCGGCTACCGGTTCTATGCGCATCACTTGAATCGTTTCTATAACTGCGACTGGATCCTCGGACGGGTTGGCCACGGCCAGGGGACCCGTCATGCCGTTCAGTCCGTGGCGCCGACGGCTGGGTAACTGACCATGCGCCTCACCCTTATTCATCCGTGCATCGGTCGGAAGCCGGGACAGAAGTATATCCGGACCTGGCAGATGGAAGCCCTGCCCGCGGCGACCCTGGCCGGGCTCACGCCCAAAGACGTCACGGTACGGTTCTACGACGATCGAATGGAACGGATTCCCTTCGATGAAATCACCGACCTGGTGGCCATCAGCGTGGAAACTTATACCGCCCGGCGCGCGTATCAGATCGCGACTGAATATCGCCGCCGCAAGGTGCCGGTCGTGATGGGAGGATTTCACGCCACGTTGTGTCCCGACGAGGTCGCACAGCACGCCGAGGCGGTGGTCTGTGGGGAAGCCGAAATACTGTGGCCCCAGGTGATTGACGATGCCCGGCGTGGTCGATTGCAGAAATTCTATCGACAAACCGGGCGCCCTTCCCTGGCACGGCTCCGGCCGGATCGTTCGGTGTTTCGTGGCAAACGCTATCTACCCATCGGCTTGGTGGAAGCCGGGCGGGGATGCCATCTGAAGTGCGATTTCTGTGCGGTCCAAAGTGTATTTAATTCCACCCAGACGCGACGGCCGGTGGACACCATCCTGGAGGAGATCCTTCCCTTGCGCGACGAACGGAAGCTCTTCTTTTTCGTCGATGACAACATCACCTCCAATATGGAGCAGGCGAAGCAGTTCTTTCGTGCCTTGATCCCCTTGGGCATTCGTTGGGTGAGCCAGGCCAGCATCAATGCGGCCCACGACGAGGAGTTCCTTGAACTGCTGGTTCGCAGCGGCTGCCAGGGGGTATTGATCGGCTTTGAAAGCCTGAACCCGGCCAACTTGAAGGATATGAACAAGACCTTCAACACCATGCGGGGCGGCTTTGAGAAGGCCTTGGCGAACCTTCGCCGTCATCGTATCCGGGTCTATGGGACATTTATCTTCGGCTACGACCGCGACACACCCGACAGCTTCCGGGAAACGGTGGAATTCGCGAAGGAACACGCGCTTTATATCGCCGCGTTCAACCACCTCACCCCTTTTCCGGGCACGCCGCTTTACACCCGGTTGCAGCGCGAAGGACGCCTGCTCTATGACCGTTGGTGGCTGGACGAGCGGTATTCCTATAACCAGATACCGTTCCAGCCCCGGGGAATGGCTCCCGAGGAACTCCGATTGAGTTGCCTGGAGGCGCGGCGGGAATTCTATTCCTGGGGCAGCATCCTGCGCCGGGGCGTGGACCGGGTGAATCGTGACAACGGGTTCATGTGGCGAAATTTTTATGTCATCAACGCGCTGCACCGGGGCGACGTGAGCCTGCGGGACAGCTATCCGCTGGGGGACGAAACATGGCAAGGCCCATTCTTGAACGCGAATTGACCGCGCCGCGCAGGTCCACGGTCGGATTTGATGTCGCCACCCGGGCGGACGATGCCGCCATCCGTTTGTTACTGCGCCGCAGTCCCATGGCGGGCCGCATTTCCATCACCCTGGAGCGGGAGCCGAACTATTTTGCGGACCAACCGTGGCCCGGCACGAACAAGCAGACGATTGTGGCTCGAGACCAGGGCCAGGTGGTGAGCGTTGGCAGTTGCACCCTTCGCCCATGCCACGTTAACGGTACAGTCTGTCGGGTAGGCTATCTGGGCGGGTTGCGACTGGATGCGCACTATGCCGGGCGGTCCGACATCCTGCGCCGGGGCTACAGTTTCTTTCGTGAGTTGCAGGTGGAACGCCCGGCAGAATTCTATTTCACCAGCATTGCCACCGACAATCTGCGCGCCCGCCGGGTATTGGAGCGCGGGTCGCCCGGTATGCCACGCTACGAATTCGTGGGCGAATTCGTGACCGTCTTGGTGCCTGTGGGAAGAGCAACTGGCGCCGGGGTACTCGAATCGGGCGTCGGTCCGTTCGAGGAGCAGTTGTTTCACGCCAATAAGTATAACCTTGGCAGACAATTCGGCCCGCATTGGTCTGGTGAGGAATCATCGACCATCACGCGGTTAGGGCTGGCGCCGGGCAGTTTCGCGGCGGCCTCGAAAGAAGGACGGAGGGTTGCCAGCGCGGGGATCTGGGACCAACGGACCTATAAACAAACGGTGGTGCGGGATTATTCGCCCTGGCTGAGTCGGCTGCGGCAGGTGGTGAATCTGGGGGCCTGGGTCGTAGGCGAGCCCCGATTGCCTGCTATCGGACTATCTATCGCCAGCGCTTTCGTTTCCCATTTGGCCATCGAAACTGGTGCGGCGGATTCATTCGTGGCCTTGATACGACACTTGCGCAAGCTGGCCGCTCGCGCGGGAATCCAACTCCTCACCTTCGGCTTCGCTTCCGCGGATCCGTTGCTCGGTGTCTTGCGTCGGCATTTTCGCCGCCGGGAGTATGCCAGCCGGCTTTATGTGGTTAGTTGGCCGGGGATCGGTTGTAGGGCGTCGGAACTCGATGGGCGCCCGGTGAGCCCGGAGGTGGCTCTGCTATGAATACCGCCAGCGAGATAGGTTTTGAAATCGTACCACGGGCGGCGCTTTCCTTGACGCACCGGGAGGCCATGTATCACTTGCTCGACGGACATTTCGATGGAGTGACGCCTGGGCAATTTGCGGCGGACCTGGCGGAAAAGGATATCGTCTTGCTATTGAACCGCAAGGATCGGCTGGTGGGATTCTCCACGCTTCTTTCTTATTCCACCCCTTTCGAAGGTGAATCCATCCAGGTCATCTATTCGGGTGACACCCTGGTCGCACCTGATGCTTGGGGTAGCACGGCCCTGCCCCGAGCCTGGCTTGCTGGCGTTGAGGCCCTGCGGACCACGCTGCCGCCGGGCCGTTGCTTCTGGATGTTGCTGACGTCGGGGTTTCGCACCTATCGTTTCCTGCCGGTATTCTGGAGGGAATTCCATCCCTGCTTCGATTCTGTTCCGTCGCCGGGAATCCTTAGACTGACGGAGCGACTGGCCAGCGAACAATTTGGCGCACAGTTCGATCAACGCGCCGGGATCGTTCGTTTCGTCCGTCCGCAGCGGCTGCGACTGGGATTGGAAAAGATTCCGCCGGGACGGGAGAAGGATCCTCATATAGCTTATTTTCTCGCCCGCAATCCTGGTCATCCGGAAGGCGACGAACTGGTGTGCCTGACGGAGTTGTCGCCGGAGAACCTAACCGCTGCGGGCCGCCGTATGTTCCACCGACACGTGCATGAATTGGCCAGCCGCCATAGCTAATTCACTTTGGGTGGGATCCAGCTGGCCCGATGCCCGTGTGTACCGCCGCGCACTCGGCCAGCCGGGCGAAGTGCAGCGGAAGTTGCTGCAAATGATGATCGTGCGCGATGCCGATACCACGTTCGGACGCGCCCACCATTTCAGGGAAATCAATGGCTACGACAATTTTATTCGCCGTGTACCACTCGGCACCTATGAGGCATTTCAACCATGGATCGATCGAATTCGGTCGGGTGAATCCCGGGTTCTCACCAGTGAGATGGTAACCCATTTGATACCCACGAGTGGGACCACGGCAGGCCGGAAGTTGATTCCTTTCACCGCGGGCCTGCAGCGGCAGTTCGACCGCGCTGTGGGGCCGTGGATGTCCGACTTGGTGCGGCAGCGTCCCAGAGTCCTCGCTGGACCCGCGTATTGGTCCATCACGCCCGCCGTGGCCAACGCGGAGCGGGAAACCTCGGTGGTGCCGATAGGTTTTGCGGACGATGCCAGTTATCTGGGAGGTCTCAAGAGCTGGCTGGTCAGGGCAGTGATGGCGGTACCCAAAGAGGTAGGCTCCGGGGGCGACCTGGAGAACTTTCAATATCAGACTTTGCTTCACTTATTGAGACGCCGGGACCTTCGGCTCATCTCAGTGTGGCATCCTTCGTTCTTGACCCTCTTGCTGGATGCCCTGCCGGGCCATTGGGAACGCCTGATATCGGAGCTTTTCCGGGAATCGAAGCCACGAGCCCGCGAGCTGGCCACAGCAGGGCCGCAGGATGCCGAAGCTATTTGGCCGCATCTGCAAGGTATAAGTTGTTGGGGTGATGGTCAGGCCGAAGTGGCATTGGCCGCCTTGCGGCGGCGTTTTTCGCGGGTTCCCATACAGCCCA
This sequence comes from Candidatus Limnocylindria bacterium, assembly GCA_035493435.1. Lineage (GTDB taxonomy): Bacteria > Verrucomicrobiota > Verrucomicrobiia > Limisphaerales > UBA9464 > DATJII01. Next base: position 15,162 of record DATJII010000225.1, read on the forward strand.
AAGGCTTGCTGGCCACCGAGGCGGTGGTGACCCTTCCTTTTGCGGGAAGCCATCCACTGGCCATTCGATCCCATTTCTTCGAATTCATTGATGAGGCCGGACAAGTTCACCTCGCGGATCAATTGCAGCTCGGCGGGACGTATGAAGTGGTCGTTACCACCGCCGGAGGTCTCTGGCGCTATCGACTGCAGGACTGCGTCAGGGTCACGGGCTTCATCGAAAAGACTCCCACCTTGATATTCTTAGGTCGCAGTGGTGGAGTCTCCGATCTCTTCGGGGAGAAACTCTCGGAGGCCTTTGTCGCGGAATGTGTAAACGAAGTGCTGCGAGGATCGGTTCGACCTTCCTCTTTCGCCATGCTGGCGCCTGATCAGGCCGGTGGGGGATGGGGATATACGCTATTTTTGGAGGGCCAGGCGCCGGAAGGTGCAGTCGGGCTCCTGGATCGGGCCTTGCGGCGAAACCCGCACTACGCCTATTGCCGGGACCTGGGGCAGCTCCAGCCAGTCCGCCTGTTTCTGATTGCGGACCGGGCCTACGAAACCTTTGTTTCTCTGTTGAATAGGGAAGGAAGCCGAATTGGGGATATAAAACCTGCCGTGCTGTCCAGAATCACGGTCTGGTCGTCGACGTTTTCAGGGGGTTACAACCTGCAGGGGAGATAGATCTTGCCATCTCTTGGACGGTCACCCTCGCTTGTGGCATCTGGCAGTCTCTCCGCAACCGCCTCACGGAAGCCGCCACCCTGCCCCAATTTCATGGCTTATGCGCCCATGCCACATCGGACTCTATCAAAGGCATTGCTCTTCCGAATCGCAACCCATGACCAACTCGTGTATTGACAACAGTTGCATATGCAACTAAAGTACTCCCGTGAGTAAATCAACGCCTAGCAATTTGGATGCGCATCTTGGTTATTGGCTGCGTTGCCTGTCCAACTTCGTTTCGCACAGCTTTGCGGACAAACTGGACCAGCAGGATATTTCTGTCGCGCAATGGGTGGTTTTGCGGACGCTTTATGACAACGACGCCGTTAAATTGAACGAGGCGGCGGAACAAGTGGGTGTGGATAAAAGCTCCCTGTCACGGATGGTGGAACGACTGGTGCAAAAGGGACTGGTGGATCGCTCAGAGGGCGGTGATAGACGCTCGGTGAGATTATCCCTGACACCAGCCGGAATGAAGCTGGTTCCGCAATTGGCGAAGTTGGCGGATGATAACGATACCGAATTCTTCCACACGCTTACGCCGAAAAAACGGACGGAATTCTTAACCACTATCCAGGGGTTGCTCACGGTAAATGGCTGGCGCGCATCCCAGCGGGGTTGTGACAGAATCGAATGACGGCAACCTCAAACGAAAACAGGAAAATAATGAACACGAGTGCTATAGTCGAAATCGCCCGCAAAACCCTTGCTGGGACGATCTCATTCCCGGAAGTCGTTGGCCAACTGCTCGCGGCTGGCGTGGAATATTATCATGTGAATTATGTCGGACTTCGAACGACCTTTTACGGCAGAGGCGGTGAAATTGCGGTAACCCCAATCAACTACGCGGAACTGCCGCCAGTCGCAGCGGACTTTTCGGTCGAGGATGTCCGGGCGAACATTCTCGACAGCCAGCGCAATGGCCAGAACTACCGTGATTTTACCGTCCGGGCAATGGAAGCGGGCGTACAAGGCTACTTTGCCTTCCTGCGTGGCAAGCGGGTGACCTACCTGGGTCGCCAAGGAGATCTACATGTTGAATGGTTCCCCGGGGCCGCACCGGTAAAGTAATGGGGTCAGCTTCCAACTCTCGGAAAAGGCGGTTGAATTACAAGTGACCAAACCTACCGCGCAGCCGCATCTCTACAACTCCCAATGCAACCGTGCCGCGAACAGGGAGACCGGCCCCCGGTCGCGATTATACCCGGGGTTTTGGACAAACTGATAATCGAGTGCGGCGTGGATCGTTTTCCAGATATGGATGTCGTAGTACGTCTCCAGGATTCTCTCCGATCCGTAACTAAGCCCTCCGTCTCCCACCAGGATTCCCATGCCCCCGGCCGCCAGCAGGGCGCTGTGGCCGCCCGATATAGTATTCCAGACTCCCGCGACGCCCCAGGTATCTTCCGGGCGATGCCAAAGCGTGCCCTTGATGCTCAGGCCCAAACTCATGCTTCGGTCGATGTCTGTGAAGGCCCAAGACTCATTCTTGCCATCGTTCCAGCTAAACCGGGCAAAAACGCCGACGTCGTGGGTCAGCTCTTGTTCAGCATTGAGTCCGAATCCGTATTTGAAGCGATATTTGCGGGTCTGGGAGATATCGCCAGCAAGGGAGGGATCCTGCAACGTGGCGGCATAATTCCCCATATTGGCCCGGTTGAGAAAGGTGAAGGCACGAATTGCGCCGGGATGGCCCCAGGCCATGTGCCGATGTTCGACTTCGGTAACCATTCCCCAGGCATCGAGAAAATGAGGATCGGAAGCCGCCCCATTCGCGGTGCGTGGTTGTTGGAAGGCGCCGTAGCGTACCGACCACTCTTTCTCATGCCAATCG
>DATJII010000226.1:0-11569 GCA_035493435.1 Candidatus Limnocylindria bacterium
ACGCTCGGCTGCCGGACATACTCCTTCGAACGCAGGGACTGGATGTACGCCAGCTCCCAGCGACCCCAACCGAGTCCAACTCCGGCTTTTACCTCTCCCACGAAGTGCCGGATTTTCACCGATCGGCTTTCTTGGAAGAGATTGCCTTCCAGCAGAGTGTTGTGCGCCACCGCCCGGCCATCCAGCCCAAGCAAGCCGTAGATCGAGAATCCGTGCCCGTCGGTGTCACTCCGGCCACCGGCACCGGGGAGCGTTTCTTGATTGCATCGGCGCCCGAAGTCGTCCGCCAAATTCCATCCCAGCCGGACTTGGCCACCCACCTCGGCGAAGTCATACGTGGTACCGCCAGTCACCCCGTATTGGGGAAGGAAATCGGCTTGGAGGCCTTGGCCGATGGAGGTCGTGTATCGCAAGGTGCGGAGATAGTGGAGGTTCACCGCCGGTTCAGTGTGCAACTGGGAGCCCCATCCTTTCGCCGTATCAAAGCCGCGCAAACGGTGAACTGTGTTCTGCGCTAATTCCCCCAAGGCGGGAGGTCCCACGATCCCGAGATCCAATGACCACTGATCCAGTTCCTCCGTTCCTCTGCCGGTCCTCCCGCGTTTTTGGAGATACAATGTGGTGTAGAGGTAGCCTGCGTACGGGCGGTCGTCCGGAGGAGGAATGAGGGCTTGGATATCTGCCGGGGTATAAATGTCCTGGGAAAGGGCTATTCCCCAACGTATCGCCGTCGTTTGTAGTCCGAAATCAGGCAGCCAGCGTCCCACTGCCGCTTCGGCAGCGTCGCTATCGACGGGGCGTTCGGAATTGAGATAGGCAACTTTGGCGCCGCTGGTGTAGTGCCGATCGGTTTTAACGACCAGGTCGTTCTCCACCCAGACCGTTGACCACGCACTATGCAGCTCGCCTTCGGCGTGGATCGCCAAGGGTAGCGCCGTTAAGAAACTGGCAATGATCACCGCCCCCGTAGATCGCGAGTACATTCGTGCCGGGAAGCTCGCAGAAACCTAGCCTTGGTAAAATGCAAATTGCAATGCGTCGTGGCGCCTTCTGCAGGGCGGATCACTATCACTTGATCCGGCTAATCATCAACGCGTTATGACAAATAAAGACACTGCTTGTCGGGGCAACTCAACGTGCAAGGTGGCACTCCCTTTTTCGATGCTAATCCGCGCCGCAGGCTCCATTGGTGTCAGTTTTCCGGCCGTTTCCAGCTCGGCGTATTGCCTGGATGAAGGCTGTGTGGGGGCTCCCATTCGTTTCCAGGCGGCGAAGGCATTGCTGTGTTCTTCATCGATTCGATACTGCAGCACCTTGGCTTTGCCGTTTCGCCAAATCAACCCGTCCAAGGTCAGATCGATGGCGGCAGCGGGACCCGACAAGTCGTCGTCGTGGTAGTGCCACAAGAGGACGCATAGGTGGTTCTTATCCAGGCTCGCCAGAGCTGAAACATCGGGCAGCCCGCGCACACCGTTTTTGCGCATGGATTCGACTCCCGGATCGTGGGAGCTGGTGACAGCCAGGCGTTGGCCGCCCATCTTGCCAAACATCCGGAAAACGTTCAGCACGGGCAGGTCGAGGCCATTGCTGGCCAAGGCGCGGAACCCGGCGAAGAATGGCTGTTCCTCAAATTCGAAGGCCCAGGTCAACGCTCCTTCGAGGTTCACGCCATGCTGGTCAGCCAGCTCGTATTTCCGGGCAAAACTCGCCGCCGTATAACTGGAATACATCGTGCCGTTGCGGTAGTTCAATTGATCGCCCTGGCAGGCGGCGCACCCTTCGGGATCCGACTCCCCGATGACAATGGGGATGCGCCTCAGCTCGGGGAATCTCGCAACCGTGGCAAAGCCCGCGTCGATATCGCCCAGTTGGCTGGCAATACCCATGCGGACGTGGCCATCGACATACTTCGGGTTGCCTTTGGCGTGAAAGGAAACGAAATCAAGGGGGCTGCCAATGCTACCCGTGGCATAGTTAGTTCCACGGAGGCAGTGCTCGATGAATCGGGCGAGAAAAGGTCCGCCCGGCCCCCCGGCGGTCTCGGGCCCGCCCACCCGGGCCTTGGGCAAAGCGCGGCGCACTCCCGCCACGGCATGGTCGTAAAGTTCGTTGAACTCTTCAGGCGTTCCTTTCCAATAGCTGATATTGGGCTCGTTCCATACCTCCCACCACCACTGTTCTGCCTCCCGTTGGCCGTATTTCTTGGCGCAATGAAGGGCCCATTGATGGCAAAGCTCCTCCCAGCGGCCATAGTCCTTGGGGGGATAACTAAAACCCGTTCCTGGGAAGACTTTGACGTTGAACGGCGGATGATGTGGATAATCCTGGGGATGACTGGACAGGGCCTCTGGCATGAACCCGATCTGGACGTAGGGCTTGAGCCCGCGTTGCAGATAGGTGTCAAAGATCCGGTCGGTCAGCTTCCAATCGTAGACCGGACGCCCCTGCGAATCTTCGGTATAGGCCCCAGTGGATCCCCATTTCAAGGCGGGTGAACCGTCTCCACTCGTCAGGAGATGGTGGGTTCGGACGTAGACGGTTTGCTTCTGAAGCTGGCCCAGCTCTCCCAGCAGTTTCCGGCCATCCTTCATATAAGTAAAATTTGGCTCGTCGTAGCCGAAATAGCGGGAGATCTGGCGGAATTCACCTTTGGACTGGGCGGCATCGACGTGAATCGATACTGGGAACGAAGGGCCGTTCGGGTCTGCGTTGACGGCACAGGCTATCGAGAGCAAGACGGCGGCGCCAGCGCGGCGGCGTTGGGACAGGATTCCCAAGCCATTGGCTATATACTGGGCCCAACGGGAAAGTATGGAGGAGTGGAGTGGCATCGAGGAGGGTCAGGGTAGGAAGTCATGTTGGATGACCGGACGGACGGACCTGCTTTTCGGCCCTTCCATGCCGTCTCCATTGATAACTGAAATTTGGTATCTGGGCGGCTTGCCCGAAAGAGGTCCTTGGTCGATGAACCTAAGTTCTGGTGTCTTGGGTGCGGGGGTGTCGTGGTAACTCAAGCCCTGGAATTGCGAAAAACCGGTGCGATCATTGGGTTTTTCCGGGATCCGAGCCAGCTCCACACCATCGCGATAGATGACGAATTGGGCGATACCGCTTTCGAAATCCGCCTCTGCGGTCCATTCCAAGTAGGCTTGTTTATGACTCCCCACAGCGGAGACAATCACCGGTGCCTTGCGGGGCGGTGTCTTATCGATGATGCGACCGATTCGGACGTATTGGGAAAACGCTTCCGCAGTCAAAGAGTCGGGCAGCCAGGAGAGATTTGTGGAACTCGGTGCCTGGCGCCTCACTTCGCCCGTGGTCCAATCACCCGTCCAGCCGGAACGGTAGGGTATGGTCTTCAGCGACGAGCTGCGTCGCGAAAGCCTCAGGTTTAGGCAGGCGTCAAAAAAGGGCAGGGCGAGCAGGCGGGAGTTCCGGCAGTCGTGGCTCGATAGGGGATCGGGAGCAAACGTCACGGGAGCATGGTGGGAGCGGAACAAATCAAAAAAATGGGAAGTGGCATCCCAAGCTCCGTTGAACTGGCGATCACCTCGCTCCTTGAGTCCGGGGTTCAATATGATCGGGACGCGATAGGCCTCGGCGGTAAATTGTGGTTCGGGGATTTCGCCCTTTAACCACGCGGTGGCCGCTGCGCCAGATCGGCAATAGATGGCCACGATCCGTTCTGGGTATTTCTCCAACATCAGCGACGACCAGAACGCCCCGCCTGAATGGCCCCAAAGGCACCACGGCACTTGGGCCAGTTCCGGATGTCCGGTTTGTTGGGCCAAAGCGTCCAGGGCCTTAAGGTAGATTTTCGCCGAGCCATTGCGTGGATCGCACCACAGACGGCATTCCTGCTTGTCCCCGGCGTGATAGTGCGGCGACAAAAGGGCGGCATCGTGCCGGATAGCCAGGGCCCGCCATTGAAGGTCGAGCGCCGCCGTTTCGCCCGAGTTTTCCGCCCCGTCTCCGCAACCGTGCTGGTGGACAATGATTGCCTGGATCCGTTTTACGGAGGGCGGCAACCAAAGATGAAAGGTGGCGGGAAAAGCCAGTTCTCCAGGGACGCCGGATGCCGGAAACTCGACTGTCACCACGTCCGTCGCCGCCAGCCGCACGATCGTTCCCAAGGCGAGCAAACCCGCCCAGATCGTGCGTCGAAGGTGGAACATCATGGGATGAACATTCCATGGAAGGCTCCCTCTGTCACGCCGCTCGTTTTGTGGGCTTGTGCGCCGGACGAGGCTATCCGAGGCTCAGGTTGTTTATGGAAGTTGATACCCGTTTGCACCGGATTGTCGCGGCTCAGCCGTATCCGTTGCTCTTTGCGACGATTAGCGGCGCCCACTTATATGGGTTTCCTTCGCCGGACTCCGATTTTGATCTCCGCGGAGCGCACGTCCTGCCGCTCCCCAAAGTGGTCGGGCTGGAGACGACGGGTGAAACCGTGGAAGACGCCCGGATCATCGAGGGACTGGAGATGGATATCGTCAGCCACGACGTGGCCAAGTTCTTCGGAATGTTGCTGAAGAAAAACGGATATGTCCTCGAACAGCTATTTTCTCCGCTCGTTGTGCGGACGACGACGGCGCACGCTGAGCTTATGTCCATTGCCGGGCCGGGCGCCCAGGGGCCAGGCGTGATAACCCGTTTTCATGCCCACCATTATTTCGGGTTCGCTGAAACCCAGTGGAAACTCTTCCTGAAGGAATCTCCCCGCCGCGTGAAACCGCTGCTCTACGTGTTCCGCGTCCTGCTGACGGGCATTCATTTGATGCGTACCGGCCGGGTGGAATCCAATCTGGTGACGCTCAACCAGGAGGAGGGCTTGGGCTATATCCCGGACCTGATCGACCGCAAGACGCGTGGCGAGAACACCACCCTGGCGGAAACCGATGTCCAATTCTTCGAATCCGAATACGAACGCCTTCGCCAAAAACTCCAATCAGCCCAGGATGCCACCCAGCTTCCCGATGCCCCCGCCGAGGCAGTGCGCGCCGCGATCAACGACCTGTTGATTCGGTTGCGAATCCATGGTTTATAAGTGAGACCTTGGTGAGAGAAGATTCCGAAAGGAAACCCTTGGAAAGAAGCCCGTAGTCGAAAGGCACGCCATCCCATGTCAATAAGGGAGGCATCCCACAGGAGTGCTTTTCGCGCTTTTTGCGAATGAAACGCGCGCCGTCCAGCTCCTCACGTCGGTGGCTACGGGGCTTTTTCTCCGCGCCTCGGCGTCTCCGCGTGCGAAAATGTGTGTTTTTTTTGAGGGAATGGTCAGGGGTTTCGGTCGAGTCTCTTAACTGATTATAAAACGGAAGATTGGCTCACGCAGAGAGACGCGGAGGCGCGGAGAAAAAGAGAAGAATAGCAACGGTGGCTTGGGCGGATGCCTCGTCGTCCGTCGCGAAGTACACGAAAAAGGAGGAACGCGGCCAGGCCGGACGTTCCTCCTTTCGTGTGCTTCGTGCTTTTCGTGGTTCCCCTCCGTATCGCCTCGTTGAGGGAATTTTCCTGGTGGTATAGCTCTTAGAGCCCCGAACCGCCAGTCGACTTGATCGTCACGATGCGGCCCTTCGACATGCGCTTGACCGACAACCGGAGGTCGCCGCCCACCGCGATGGCTTGTTCGAATTCTTTCACGTTGGCTACCGGTTGGTCGTTCACGTGGGTGATGACTTCATAGGGCTTCACTCCTGCGATGCTTGCCCGGCTGCCGGTTTCGATCTTGGACACGATCACTCCCGGTTCATCCGCCTGGCGTTGGAGATAGCGGCGGACTTCATAGGTCAGGTTGCGCACGGTCAAGCCGATGGACTCCGCCTTGTATCGGGTTACCGAGTCATAGTGGACGGGGGAGGGAACGACCTCAAATTGCTTGGAGACCACCTTGCCATCGACGGCGAGCTCCACGGTGTATTTCGTTCCGAAACCGAGGTCCGTGATCGTGCGGGTGAATTGGTTTTCCACCGGCGGCCAGGGGGTGGGAATCCGGTCGAACACCTGTTCACTCACCGAATCCAGGCGGTCCCAGGGAAAAGCTTGGGAGCGCATATAATCCTCCTCTACCGTGATCTCAATGGGCGAGGGGTGAGTGGCGTCATGGAGGCGCAGGAGGATGGCCCCGGGTGTGATACCCGCTTGGGCGGCGGGTGAATCCGGATGCACGTAGGTGACCAAAGCGCCGCTCTGGCCGTCGTGCGTCTGGTCGGCGATATTGTTGGCCCGGGCCAATTCGCGGGTCATGGGTTGCAATTCCACCCCCAACCAGGCGACCCGGCTTTCATCGGCTTCGGAGACTGGGACGTTCGCGGGATCGCCGGTCGTGGGCAACGCGTTGACCGCGTTCACCAGCAGCCGGGCAGGCGTGAGCCAGCGGGGCGAGAAGGTGTTTTCCCGCTGGGTGCCGGTCCTATCCCGTTTTTGGCAGGGAAGCGCGTGGAGCTTCAAGTCGGTGGAGTAGAGAAAAGCGTCCTGGAATTCAGGGTCGGGAATCTCCGGGTAGCCTTCCAACTTGGGCCCGACCCGGACTCCCAGCAGCCGGGTTACATAATAATATTCAGTTCGTGCCTCCCCCTGGACGTCCACGTCGGCGCGGAACATCAGCTTGGCAATCCGTTCCGGAGATTCCACCGGGTCAATGTCCGCCGGTTCGCCAAAGCTCGGATCGACTGACGCCACAAAGGCGCCGAAATCCCTCAGGGTGGCGACAAACTTACCCGGCACCGATTTGCCGTCGGGGCTGAAAAAATCAATGCGATCCAGGCGAGCCGTGATATTGGGCTTGAGATTGGCTAGCACCAACGCCTTGCCGCCCGGCAGGATCAGCCCCAAGACATTGCGTTCCGTCCCGGAACTATCGGTGTCGTCATCCTCCGAGTGTGACTGCCGCATGCGTTCGCGGAGCTGGCTGGCGGAATTCTTCGGACTCCGAAGAGTGAGTTTGACGCGCACCAGCGACCGATTGGCGCTGGTTTTTAGCTTGGCGAACAGGTTGTCCATCTGGGCGCTGGAGAGCTGTTTCCATTTGAGCGGGGAGCCCAGCCAGGAATCGTCCGCAGGCAGGCGGTGGTTCAAAATAATCCCAGCGGCTTTGCCTTCCGGGGTGGCGGCAATGCCTTCATGGTCCACCATCCGCAGCTTTTGTCCGGTTTGGGTGGTCACATAGGAACCGCCAAAAGGGGCGACCGTCCAGATCATCTGCCCGTCTTGCCGGAGATAGTTTGCCACCACCAAACCATCGGCGGATTTCACGCTGGCGAAGGACACGGGCTTGGCCTTCGCAAAGGGCTTTTTCAACTTCAGGATATAACCCCATTGATCGACGAAATAGGAGGCGACTTCGGCCTCGGACTTTTCGGTCCCGGCAATAACACGGATACGCTCAATGAAGCGGGGATGAATGCATGGATCCATCGCGACGACCGTATCGGCGGCGACGAGGTAACCAGGCGTCTCCAAGGGGCGTTCGTCGGCCACCAATTGGCCTAGTTGCGAAGTGTGGGTCCCCGAGCCGCGGGTATCCTGATCCAGGACGCCGTGGGGTGCGTCGCCCTTGTCAAACTTCAGGTCGAACTCCACCCGCACCAAGCCGTCGCTGACCGCGGACAATACCTTGGTGTAGTCCTTGGCGGAGACATACTGGGGCAGCAGTCCGCACAGCGTGATGGCCAACCATAGCCAGATTTGCTTCATCTGGCCCGAAGTCTAGGCATGCCATGGACCCGAAACCAACTTTCTACCAAGAAAAAATCGTCTTGGTGAAGTCCGGTCTTCGGCCACCCATGGCGATAAGCCCGGAATCAATAGGTCATCAAGTCCAGCAACTGTTCGCCCTTGTGGGTCAACACCCACTTGGCTCCACGCTGGACGACCAGTCGTCCACAAGGGGAGTTGGTCCGGTTGGCCTCGTTGACGCTCAACAATTGGACTTTGGGGCCTTTTCCCAGCTCGGCCGCGGTGCGGGGAATCATCCGACAAGGGATGCCGTTGAAGGTGAGCGAAACGTCCCAGCCAGCGATCGGTGCATGCTGCACCAGCGGATTGGCCTCCGCCAAACCGCGATACCGGTGACTCCAGGAGAACTCCGGGACCCGGAGACGCACTTGGCAAAGCTCCGGTTGCATCCGGATGAACTGGGATAAACGGAAGTTCCCTTGGAGACGTTGCTGCTCGTGAAAGATCCCGGCGGGATCGAGGCCGAACAGGTTGAAACCATTAAAATCGCCATGGTCATTGCGCGTGGTGGCCAAGCGTGAGCGATGCCATTCCGCATAGCGTTCACTGGCCATGAAATCGATTTCGAAGTGGAGATGTCCCCGCTCCTTGGTGATTCGTTGGCGGGTATTGGATGTTCTTCCCATCGTGCCCACTGGCTGTCCCGTTTTGACGATCTGCCCTACCTTCAACCCCGGTTGCACCTGGGCCAGGTGCGCGTAGAGGGTGAACACTTCCAAGCCTTCAATGCGGTGGCGCAGGACCACGTAGTTGCCGTAGTTCGACAAACCAGTCCGGGTATTGAAATACGCCACGACTCCGTCCGCAGCAGCCATCGCCAGATCGGCAGGCTCTCCGTGTTTGTCGTGGGTCATGGGCCGGATATCCATGCCTTCATGGAATTGCCAACCGTCGGTGCGGACACATCCAAACTGGCCCGAAGGCCAGAGCTTTCCTTCAGTCCCGACAAAATACCGGTCGGTGCCGCCATCCGCATCCAGCAGCGCCCGATTTGTGGTCGGAAGCTCAAAAGGCGTCGCCGAGAGAAATAAGGGCAGGGCGAAGAACGCGGCTGCCAAAGCGTGCCACCGAATCATCGCTCGAACGGACTTGTTATGTCGCCACCAGGAGTCAGCTCAGACGCTGGCTTGCTTTCCTTGGGCTTCTCAGACTTTTTGGGCTTTTCCTGGTTGCCCACCTTGATGGCTACGTTGTTCAAGCCACGGACGATAACCTCAGCCTCTTCCCGATCGCAATCCGGACTGAAAATCAAAAGTCCGTTGGCGATGGGTTGGCTGATAAGGGGAGCCGCCAACCACCGGTTCTTCGGCCAGACACCCTGAATGAAAATGTGTTTGCCAATGCAGTTGCCCGTTTCCAATTCCAGAATCCGCAGTCCTTGGTCATTGTACTGTACGGCGATGACGTATTCTTCGCCGATGGTGTTAACCAAGCTCGCTTGCTTGACGTAAGTCTCATCCAGCACCGGGGAAGGGTCGGCATACAACACGCTGGTGCTGCCCCGCGGGAAGCGCACTTTTCCGCCCGTTTCAGGCACGCCGGATTCGCGATACAGCCGCAGCAGGGCGTAATCCTTATCCTTCTTCTTTTTGGTCGCGTCTTTCGTGGTGGCGTCCTTGCCTGCAGACGGTTTGGGAGCGTCATCCCCGGTCGTGGCGCACCCCGCCATTCCCACGAGAACCGCAATGAAACAGAAAAAGAGATTGAAGCGGCAAATAGGGCGTCGCATGTTGGTCGGCAAACGTAGCATCGTTTAAGCCATTAAATAGCTTTATGGGGACACAATCAAATAAAGTTGAGAAACGCACACGCCGTAAGAGTTACCTGAAACGCAAAAAGGTTCTGGCCAAGGAAAAGGCCGCTGCCAAGCGTTCGTAATTTCGGCGACTCGTTCGCAAAGCCACCCTTGCGGGTGGCTTTGTCGTTTCTTCCCCTTGGATCAGCTCCCTCGCACCATGATCTTCTGCGGCATAGGCGACGAAGCGGGTAATCTGCTGACGTCCCAAATCGAGGCTACCAAGGCCTTGCGTTGGAAACATATCGAACTGCGGAACGTGACGATCCCGGGCTTCCCCAAGGCCAACGTTCACGATCTGCCAGCCGCTGCCTTCGATGAGACGGTTCGCCTCTTGGAAGAAGCGGGTATCACGGTGCACTGTTTCGGTTCCACGATCGCCAACTGGGGCAAGAATATCGATGATCCGTGGGAAATCACGGAGCAGGAAGTCCTCCGGGCGATTCCTCGGATGCAGCGCCTGGGCACTCGTTTGATCCGGATCATGAGTTATCGGGTCAAGGACGGCCCCGACCAAAACGAGCCGGAGCGCTTCCGCCGCCTGAGGGAGGTGGTACGACGTTTTCTCGATGCCGGACTCCAGCCGGTGCATGAGAACTGTATGAACTTTGGCGGCATGAGCCCGGTTCACGCGTTGCGTTTGCTTGAGAATGTTCCGGGATTGAAATGGGTCTTCGACACGGCCAACCCCGTTTTTAACGTGGATCATTCGAAACCCGAGCCTTTGCCGCGACAGGATCCTTGGGAGTTTTGGGAACGGGTCCGGGACCAGACCCTTCACCTCCACGTCAAGGATGCGACCTGGAATCCGGCCAAGAACGATGCGGACTACAACTGGCCGGGTGAGGGGCAGGGAGCCGTGCGGCGAATTCTGGCGGACGCCGTCCGGCGCGGTTATGCCGGTGGATTGAGCATTGAGCCCCACATGGTTGCGGTCTTCCACAGTGCTTCCGCGGAGGCTCAGGATGACGCATTGAGGGCGAATTTTGTCGAGTATGGGCACCGCTTGGAGGCGTTGGTCGGGCAGATCCAACGCGGAGCGGCTGTGCTTTAGACCGATCAGGATTTCCGTGTTCCTGCCCCATGGCTCTTCCCTACAAGATTGCGACGCTCCTGTACTGTTTCAACGAGGCGGGCGACATCCTGCTTCTGGAACGCGCACAGGAACCGAATCGAGGCTTGTTCAGCCCTTGTGGGGGAAAATTGAAGGTCGATAGTGGCGAGTCGCCGTATCAATGTGCGTGTCGTGAAGCGATGGAGGAGATGGGGATCGAACTCCAGGCGAGTGACCTGCATCTGACGGGCATCGTCAGTGAATTCGGTTACCAAGGTGCCGCCCATTGGCTGATGTTCCTGTTCGAGGTGCGGCGTTCCATCAATCAACTACCGCCTCCTCATCGGGAAGGGATCTTCCATTTTGTGCGTCCGGCGGAGTTGGAAACGTTACCGTTGCCCGAGACGGATCGGGCGATGATCTGGCCGCTGTTTTGGCGGCATCGAGGCGGTTTTTTCGCCGCTCATTGTCGCAATGAAGGGGACGAGCGATATCAATGGACCGTCGAACAGTCGTCGCCGAAGATTGCTCCCATCTGATTTTTCGCGCCTATGCCTGATTCCGATATCCCTTCTTCGCCTGATGCCAACGATGTCCTGATCGACATGGGTAGTGACCAATATTTCATGGGAGAAGCCCTCCGTCAGGCACTACGCGCTTACGGAGCTGAAGAAGTTCCGGTGGGTGCGGTCATCGTGAGGAACGGGCGGATCATCGCGCGGGCTTGGAACCAAGTGGAAATGCTCAAGGACGCCACGGCCCACGCCGAGATGCTGGCCTTGACCCAGGCCCAGCAGGCGACGGGTGACTGGCGGTTGACCGATTGCACCCTCTACGTGACGAAGGAACCGTGCCCCATGTGTGCGGGAGCTGTCGTTCACTGTCGCCTCGCACGGGTCGTTTATGGTGCGCCCGATCCGAAAGGGGGAGCGGCGGGAGGGGCCATGAATCTGCTCCAGTTTCCGACCTTGAATCACCGCTGC
>DATJII010000227.1:0-4353 GCA_035493435.1 Candidatus Limnocylindria bacterium
GGCCGTGGCCGGGCAGAGAATGCAAACCGCAGTCCCAATCCCCAATGTGCAAGCCGCAGGAACCATCCGTCCCGGACGGTTTTGTGTTCCGAGTCCAGAACGTTTACTACGATCCAATTTCGATCAGATCGCCCGTCGAATGCGCGGATCAATCCACTGGTACAGCAAGTCCACCACCAGATTGATCGAAACCACCATCAAGGCACTGAATAGAACGGTGCCCATGATCATGGGCACATCCAGATTGAAAACGCTTTGCACCGCGAGGGTGCCGATGCCCGGCAGGGCGAAGACGCTTTCCGTGAACATGACGCCACCCAGCAGTCCTGCGATGTCCATGCCCAGGATGGTGATGACCGGGATCAGGGCGTTGCGAAGGGCGTGCCCGTAAAGGATGCTGGATTCTCCCAGTCCTTTGGCGCGGGCGGTGCGGATATAAGGGCTTTGCAGCACCTCCACCATGTTTGTGTGAATGATCCTGGCGTAGTATCCGGTATAGAGTATGGCAAGTGTCAGGGCCGGCAGGACCAGGTGGATGAAGCTGCGAAAGCCCGCCACGGGAAACCATCCGAGCTTATAGGCCAGCCAGTACTGGGTCATGCGTGCGAGCCAGAAGGCCGGCAGCGAAAGAGTCAGGGTTGCGAGTACCAGCACGGTTCGGTCGAGCGGGGAACCGCGGCGCCGGGCCGTCGCCAATCCCGTGGGAACGGCAACCACCATCCAAAACGTCACTGCGAGCGCAGCGAGGGCCGCCGTGGTCGGAACGCGCATGAATATGGCCTGGGCGACCGACTGGTCCGTGACATAGGAGTAACCCAGGTCACCGCTGGCCAGTTGGCCGAGGTATGAAGTAAGGCGCTTCCACATGGGATCGTCCAGGTGGTATCGCACGTGGATTTGGTGAATCACTTCCGGCGAAGCCTTGGGTCCCGCAATAATGCGCGCGACGTCGCCCGGCACGGCGTTGACCAGTATGAAGGTCAGGACGGCCACGCCAAACAACGTCACGAGCGACCAGAAAAGACGATGAATCAAGCGCATGGATGAAAGGGATCAGGGATCGAGCCACATATATTCGTAGCGCCAGAGCCACACCGGGTGGGCGGCGGTGCCGTGGAGCCGGGGATGGGTGAGCATGGGGATCTGCTCGTGGAGCACCGGAACCCACGGGGCATCGTTCATGGTGATTGTTTCCGCCTCCGCGAACCATCGCTGGCGATCGGCGGCGTTGGCGCTCTTGCTCGCGAGATCAAGTCGGCGATCCACCTCGGGGTTGTTATAGAAAGAAACGTTGTTGCAGTCCGCCTCGGTGATCCGCCCGCCGCTGAGCAGCACGTCGAGAAAGGTGCTGGGATCCGGGTAGTCCTGCATCCATCCCCAATACCCGCAGGCGGCCTGTTTGCGTGAGCGGGTTTTCACTTCAAACGCCGGATAACTCACGGGGCGAAGCGTGATATCGATGCCCACTTCCTTCAGATCCTGCTGGATGCCCCCCGAAATGCGGACGTCCTTGGGACGCGACAGGATGTACCAGAAGTCGGCCTTGAAACCGTCCGGGTATCCCGCTTCTGCCAGCAAGGCGCGGGCCTTGGCCGGGTTGTAATCATAATGTGGCAATTGCGGATTGCTCCACGGCATGGCGGGCGGAATAATCCCGTTGGCCTGCACCCCGGAGGCCGCCACCAGCCGGATGAGGCGCTCTTTCGACAGGGCGTGATTCACCGCGCGCCGTACCCGTACGTCATCGAAGGGCTTGATCTCGGTATTCATGAACAGGTAGCCCGTACTGACCGTGTCCACCGATTGGACCCATGATTTAAGTGATGGATCGCGCAAGAAGCGCACGGCCTCGGCGGGGCTCGCCTCGGTACGATCGATCTCTCCCCGTTCGAGCATCATGGCCAGGAGCGTCGGGTCGGGACCGATGATGATCTCAACACCGTCCACATAGCCATCGGCACCCTGGTAGTAGGGATTGCGTTCCAGTATCCAGCGAATGCTGCGTTCGTGGCGGGCCAGCCGATACGGGCCGGTGCCCGTCAGGTGGAAGCCGAAATCTTTGCCGTATTGTTCAATGACTTCCCGGGGCAGCACTGCGGTGAAGGCCATGGCCAGCACGTAGCGAAACGTGAATTGCGGTTCCAGGAGCCGGATTTCCAGCGTGCGTTTGTCGGGAGCGTGGAGCCCGGTCACGTGATTCGTCCTGCCCTGGGAGAACTCAGTGGCTCCAGCTATATTGAGCAGGTAGGTCTGCCCCGGGGAGCCGGTATTCGGATCCAGGAGCCGCTCGAACGAATAAATATAATCGGACGCCTCGACTTCCCGCCCATGGGAAAAACGGACCCCTTCGCGCAAATGAAAGGTCCAGCGCAGCCCGTCCGGCGAAATCTGCCAATCCCTGGCTTGATCCGGCACCAGTCCGGTCTGGTCGTCGTAAGTGATGAGGCCACGAAACATCAGGCGGATAAAGGGAATCGACGCCGCATCGAAGCCGATGGCGGGGTCCAGTGAGCGCCAATCGGTCTGAAAGCCAAGGTGCAGAATACCGCCGCGCCGGGGCGTGGGCGCTTCCGCCTGAATGGCTGGCGTCCAGCCCATTCCAATGATCAGGGCCAAGATGCCGATCCACCTGTGGAGATTGCGAGGGGTCATCGTTCCATCCAAATCCGGTCCAAACGGTACCAGTAAATCGGATCCACCAAGGGACCTTTAAGCCACTTTTGGGGCAACCCGAGGATGTTGAGATGTCCCAGGCAAACCCAGGGCGCATCGGCAAGGATGAGGCGTTCGGCTTCGCGATAGCGGGCGTAGCGCAGGGGAAGATCGACTTCCGGGGCCGCCTCGTCGAACAACCGGTTCACTTTCGGATTGTTATAGAAAGCGATATTCATGGAGGCCACGTTGGTGACAGATCGTCCGTCGAATTGCGTGCCCAGCATGTCCACCGGATCCGGAATGCTCGGGTACCAGGCAGTCAGTGTCATTGGCACCCGGCCGCGAATTTGTGCCGTCGTCATCAGCTCGCCATAGGTCGCGGCCCGGAGTTCCACCTCGATTCCGATCTCCTTCAGGTCACCTTGGATCCCCTGGACGATGAACCGGGTGCTTTCCTCGGTGCTATGCCAGAGTTGGAGCCTGAGGGGCATTGGAACCCCTGATTGCTGCAGGAGTTGCCGGGCCCGGTCGGGATCGTAGGCATACCCCTTCACCTGTGGATCATATCCGGCGACCAGGGGAGGAAGGGGTCCTTCGGCATGGGTGAATCGGCCCAGGGCCACTTGCATCCACTTGTCCCGGTTGATCGCGTGGTTGATCGCCCGGCGCACCAGCACGTTGTCGAGCGGTGGAATCTCAGTATTCAGGCTGATATAGGATGTGCCCGGGACAGGAGTGGATTGTATCAAGGGCGCCCATTGGGGATCGTCCCGCATGCGGTGCATGCTCGGTTGGGGAATGCCTGCGCCGTTGATGTTGGCGATATCCAGGTCCCCATGCTCGAACATCATGAGATGCGTGGTCTCGTCGCCCCCAATCATCATATCCACACCCCGGAGGCGCTGGGGCTCGGGTCCGCCAT
This sequence comes from Candidatus Limnocylindria bacterium, assembly GCA_035493435.1. Lineage (GTDB taxonomy): Bacteria > Verrucomicrobiota > Verrucomicrobiia > Limisphaerales > UBA9464 > DATJII01. The sequence continues at coordinate 3,578 of DATJII010000227.1, forward strand.
AGTGGGGGTTCCGAACCAATTCCAGGCGGGCGCCACGAAGCCAACGCTTTACCATATAAGGACCGTTTCCGACGGGGTGGGTGGCAAAGCCCTTCCCCTGCCGGGCCAGTTCTTCGGCGGGAACCGCCATGGCGAGATTGCTGGTCAGCAGAAAAGGGAAGGTGGGGTCAGGCCGTTCCAATTCAATGACCAGGGTGAGGGGATCGGGCGCTGTCAGGCCAGAGACATGTGGCACCCGGCCTTCGGCGAATTCCGCCGCGCCACGCACGCCATTGAGATAGGCGGCCATCGTCGCCGCCGTGGCGGGATTGATGACCCGTTCGATGCTGAAGATATAATCCGCCGCCACCACCGGCCTGCCGTTGGAGAACCTGACCTCCGGCCGCAGGTCCAGCGTATAGATACGTTTATCGCTCGAGGCCCGCCACGACTTCGCGGCGCAGGGTATGACCTTGGTCCCCCCGACTTCGTCCAACAAGGGCAGGTGGAGCAGCGGCAATAGTATGAAATCTTCCTGCAATTGGATCGTCGCCGGATCGAGGGTCTGCGGATCGAAGATCCGCGCCACCCGCAAGATGCCGTGGTCGGCCGCATGCGCGGCCCACAGTCGCATTACAATCCACAAGGCTAGCATCACCCAAAGCCGGGGCAGTCGGCTCCCCCTTGTTTTCCAGGCAAAACACCGGCGTCCGCTAAAGCCCGGGAGGGCGAGACTCCGTCGAGCCCATCCTGATGGTGAGTGGTTTCGCGTAGTAATTCCCTCTTGCCGGAATGAA
>DATJII010000228.1:0-3539 GCA_035493435.1 Candidatus Limnocylindria bacterium
TTCTTCTTCGCAAGCCTCGATAATGGCTTGGAGCAGCTCCATGTTGTTCACGTTGAAAGCACCGAGGGCGTACTTGCCCTTCAGGGCCTTCGAAAACAGGTCCCGAGTGTGTGTCAATGGCATACGTCAAATTGGTTCTGGCGTTGGCAAGGTAAAGCCAACAAAGACGCCACTGTATCGCAGTGCAACCAGACTGGAAACTGGTTTTTATCCTCAAACGAAGCCCGAAAACATCCTTCGGCTCATCGTTATCGGTCACTTGCCGAGCATTTGTTCAACGATCTTGGGCAGGAACTTCTGGAGAATGCCCAGGAAAACAAAGGTGGTCGCATCGAAAAAACCATGGGCCAAAGCCGCCACCCAAAGGGAACGATGGTAGATCATGACCAAGCCCAAACCGAGGCCCAGAACGGTCGTGACCGCAACACCCGCCTCTCCTTGCGGCAAGTGCCCGAACCCAAAGATGACTGCCGCAACAAGGCACGCGCACCAGCGTGCTCGGTGGTTTTTCCAATTGTCGGCACCCGGAATTCCGCTGGGCTTCCAAGAAGCGGGCAAGAGATCCTGCAAAGGAGCCATACACCCGGCGCGCCAAAGCTCCTCCCGCAATCCAGCCGTGACCATGCTGACGACCGTGATCGAAAGCAGCAGGTAAATCGGATCCTCCAGCGCATGCGGGTCGATCAGGTTTTCGATTTTGGGTCGGATTACCTTGGGATCAAGTTCTCCACCCCCTTGGGCGACGTAAATCACTCCCAAAGCGACTAGCATCAGAGCCATGAGAATGAAACGGAGCCCCAAGGACCAAAACGCCCCCCAAAGCACGTCCATCCATTTGACGCTTCGGAGATAAAGCTCCTCCTTACGAGGTTTACCCAAGAGGTACCCCACCAAAAAAATGGCGCCGAAAATAGCCAGATTGACGCCACAAACTGCCAGAAGTTCGGGCCAGCCTCCCGGAAGACCCGGGCTTTCCGGTCCCGCAGGTTCCCGAAAATGAAACGCGCCAGATAGGACTCCCAAGAGCAGCGGGTAGGGACCCACGATTAGCAGGAAAAGCCAGGAACGCCACGCCGCCCGCACCGGAACCGGGGCAATCAAGGGCGGCGCCATCGGTTCGGCAATGATTGGGGGCGGGTTATCCAAGGTGGTTTACTTTCAAGGTTCCGTTTACGTGCCCGGTTCCTCGGTCGATTTGCTTTCTTCTGCCGCTTGGCGGCACGCAACCGCCACAGCTTCCAACTGTTCCAGAAAATGTTCCCGTTCCGATTCCGGCAGCGCCGACAGTATATCCGTCTGCAATCCAATCGCCAAATCTCGAACCACCGTAAATTTCTCGTAGCCCGCCGGAAGCAACCGGATGCGATAAGCCCGCCGATCGCGTTCGTGGGGCTGGCGCTCGATCCATCCCGAGGTCTGCATCCGTTCAAGGAGCGAAGCGACGGTGTTGGGATCGCTCGACATCGCGAGAGTCAACTCTCGCTGGGTCATGCCATCGCCGTCCCCCTCCAGCAAGGTGCGCATGGCGGTGAATTGGTCCGGCGTGACACCCGTGTGGGCGATACGGCGACGAAAGGCCTGGTTCAGACCATACCACGCGCGCCGGAGCAAAGGCGGCAATCTCCGCCGTTGGGGAGAATCCAACGGCAGCTTGGTTCGGCTCGACTGGGATGATTTATCCAACAATTCACGGCTTTCTCGCCCAGCCAGCGCTGGAAGGCAAGGAAAGGCACACCGATTCGTGCGAAATTCAGCGGCGCATTCTTCATCTTTAGGGCTGCGAAACCGTGCGATAAATGCGCCCGGCATGCTTGTCCCAATCGAGATCGATCCAGGACTGGGCAATATTCGTCAGAACGATAGTCCCCGCGTCCTGCCAGGCGAGATCGCTGGGGCTCGCCTTGTATTGGACGCGATAGGATCGACCTACGAGTCCCGTAATGGTGAATCCGAAAACCGCATGGGAAACATAGTCAGTAGCCAATCCTGCGGGTTGTTTGACCGCGCGATAGTTTCGATTTCGGCGCTGTGCAGAACTGAGATCCGCCCATTCCTGAGATGTGGACGACAAGATTACTGAGTCTGCGGGCAGCCACTCCGGATCCAGCGCATTCTCTTTGTACTGTATCGCAAATGTTTCGCCGATATTTCCATCAATTGTAATACCGGAAAACCACCCGGCCTTCAGGTATGCGCCGGCCAGGTCCAAATCACGGGGAGTCAAGAGAAACGCGTGGGGTTCGCCCAAATAAGTTCCCTGTCCAATGATCTGTCCCACCGCGTTGATGGCGGTGGCGCCACTCAGCACCCAGCCGGAGCCGGCGGATATTAGAGTGTTCAAATCTGTGACAGGAATCATTCCACTCGAATCCTCAGCACCGGCATCGGCGATGATCGCGTGCCTCTCGTTGGAAACCAGTGAGGCCATCCCAACGATGGTGCCATGATCGTTGATGGCCCGTGCTTCCGATTGCAATCCACCCAGCGTCTGAATAAGCGTCACATTGCTCCCTCCACTCCAGACGAATCCATTATAATATCCGTTATTCTGCAATGGGTTTATAAACCTCGACTTGGGTCCTGTCACCCATCCCACGGCAAGGCCAGCGGAGTTAATCCCGTAGGCACCCCCTTGAAAAATCGAGCTGACGTCGGGATCTGCGATCGTGGCAGGGATGATCATGATCTGGGCGTTGGTGCCGATCTGCATCCAAGGCTTGTTCGGGAAGACAGGTTCTATTTGCGGGGCATGGGTATAGGATCCTGAAAACCCGACCACGACATTGGACTTGCTGATGGCCGTGGGAAAAAACGCCACCCGGAAAAAGGTCTGTGACCGGAGGTCGAAAATGGCCCCGCCCGCCATTACTGTTTGGCCCGCTAGAGTCCCCCGGTCTTGAATGACGACCTTCTCATCGCTGACTGCGACTGCGGTCCCATTAAGTGGCGGAATAAAACCATTGGTCCCCGCACCCACTGTGGGGACCTGATAGGAAAGAAAATCCTCCAGCCACGCACCACCCACAACCAAGCCTGCATCATTAATAGCCCTGGCCGTTCCCATGTCGGCCAGCAAGTTGAGTACGTGATCGGGGTCGCCAAGCAACTTTTGAGGAACCGGAACGATGGTTTTGTTGGTCCCTTCTGAAAGGTAGGGGCCGGCGGCAGAATCGCCCACCACTTTCCCGGAGATGTTTATCCCGTAGGCGGTGCCCGAGCCAAGATCGGTCACGTTGTAGGTGGTGGCGCCCCTCACGATGACAACCGCCTGCGTTGCCGCAAAAAACAGGCAACCCCAAAAGAGCTGCGCCTTCATCGTTTCGAAGGCCCGTCCACCTTGTTTAACAAAACACAAAATCCCGGTGAAAAGGGTTGACCGTGATTTCTGAGGCAAAGAAAGGCGCGCGGTTTTCATGGGAATTGCTCGGACGATACATTCATTGTGCGAAGTGCTTTCACTTTCATTGACGCCTTGCAAGCGCTGCGAGTTACAGCCGTTCATTTACGAAAGTGTGATTCACGCGGTCCGAGGTGTGGGG
>DATJII010000229.1:0-45464 GCA_035493435.1 Candidatus Limnocylindria bacterium
CGCCCCCTCCGCCTCCCAACCGTTTCGTTTCACCTATTTTGGCAGTGGGCTTAACATTGCCGGGGCATCGCCGACCCTGACCCTTCCCTCGGGGACGATCAAACCCTTGCCCACCAGTGGCTCGGATATCAGTTATGCGGATTCCGCCGCCTCGGCCGCGGCGTTGGACCAGGTATACGGCACGGGCAATTATACGTTCAGCCTGCCGGTGTTCGGAGTCAGTTTGTCCGCCAAGACGGTATTCGGAGCGGATGCCTACCCCGCTATACCCCAGGTCAACAACTATGCCGGCGCCCAAACCATCGATCCCGACCAGGAGTTTATCCTGAAGGTGGCGCCATTCACCGCCGCCCACGGTGATGATTATATGAGCATCGTCATCCGCGACAGTTTCGGGAACGATGTCTACTCGGACTATTTCCACGACAATTCGACCACTGACATCGCGATCGGCCCCCAAACACTGGGCCTGGGAAATACCTATACCGGCGAACTGTCCTTCAATCGGCTCGCCGCACGGCAAAGCGCGGACTCCACCCTTCAATTGGCGGCCATTTTTTCCAGCGTGACGACCTTCACCCTGGTCGCCACCGGCAACCAAACGGTGGATACCACGCCGCCCCTCCTGACCCAGGCCTATCCCACCAACGGCGGCGCCATCCTTGTCCCGCAATCGGCCATCCTCTTTCAATTCAACGAAGCCATGGATGTCACCCGCCAAGCGCTGTCACTGACCGCGACCCAAAATGGAGTCCCGGCCACCCTGTCGCCGGACAAGCTAACCTTCATGTGGTCCGCGGATCATACCACCTTCATCTGCAATTATGCCCTCACTTCAGGCGGATGGCCCAAGGGCCTATCCATACATTGGACGTTGAACGCCAACCTCGGCGCCGCCAACGCGATGCGGGATCAATCCGGGAACCTATTGGGGACTGTTTCCGGTCAATTCTATACCACGGGCGCCACCCAAACGGGCTGCGATTCAACGGATCCCACCGAGAGTTCGTCGTTCGGATTTCTCAAACTGGCCAACCACTTGCAGACGGGCGCCGGGGTGGCGGGCAATGATCCCACGAACGCCGCCTTCCTAAGCGCCTTCAATCGGATCCCCGACTCACCGGGTCGCGCCGCGTTGGAGTTTCCGGCCGATCCCGCCCCCAAGCCACACCAGCTCAAATTCTTCGGGGCCAACCTCGCCGGCGAATTCCTCATCGTCCCGTTCAACAGCCAGGCGGAACTCGATGCCGCCTACCCTGCCGGCCAGTATGACTTTCAGCTCCGCGACAAGGTCGCCCCCATTACGGTCCTGGAACATGTGGTGCTCAACCTCACCGCCGATCCGTATCCCCTGGCGCCACATTTCGCCAACTATGCCGCCGCCCAGGGTATAGATACGAACACCGACTTTTCATTGAATTGGGACGCCTTTGCCGGCGCCATCGCCAACAATGCCGGGATATCGCTCACCGTGGAAGACGACCAAGGAAAAACGGTTCTTTCCCTGCCGGATAGCTGCGACAACAAGCCGCTCGCGGTCACCGACACCCACGCTGTCATTCCCAAAGGCCTGCTGGCCGCCGGAAAAACCTATATGGCCACGCTGTCGTTCCTGCATCTCAACGATTCGGGCAAACTCATGCCCGGAACCTCTTCGAAAGGCATTGCCGCAGTGGGACAATCCACGCGCATGACCCTCAAGGCTGGCGGAGGGCTGGTCGCCACCGCCCCGCGATTCCGCAGTTTCAGTATCGATGCCTCGGGGAACTTCGTCATCTCGGTGGAATGCACCACGGGCATTCCTTTGCACCTGGAGGGCACCGCAGCGTTGGGAACCGCGTTTAACGTCCCGCTCCTAACCACCAATCCTCCAGTTTCGCCCCTGACCATCACCCTGCCAGCCACGCCAGGACCCATTGGATTTTTACGGGCACGGTCGGAGTAAGAAGTGTCATAGGTCGGTGCGTCACCCGGTGGTTCCCCTTGGAACGCCGGGTGATTTTGCATCCCAGCAAGTCCTTTAGGCTGTGCGCCGAGATGAAAAACGCCAAGGCACTCGCGACAGCGCCTGGAGTGCGGTTGCGAAGGCTTGGCGAAGCTACCGCTTTGGTATAGGTGCGGATTTCTCTATTGGCCAGAGTCACCGTTCACCCACCTAATCCGGAGGTGTCGCCTCACCCAACCTCCCGCTATTGCCTATGAACCCTTCGGATTCAACGACTCCGCCTCCGCCGTCCCCTTCTTCCGCATCAGGATCAGCAACGCGGGCAGGAAGGTAAGCCCCGCGACCATGCAGGTGGTAACCCCCACGGCCATCACCCATCCCAGGCTCTTGATTCCCTCGTGATCGGCCACCGTCAGGCTGCCGAATCCGGCAATGGTCGTCATACCGCTGACCAGCACCGCCTTGCCGGTGCTCTTCGCCAGGATGCCCGGGTCATGTTCCTCGGCGAAACGGTTCAGGATATGAATCCCGTTGGTGACACCAATGCCGATGACCAGGGGCAGGGTCATGATATTGGCGGGATTGAAGGGTATATGCGCCCACCCCATGAATCCCACCATCCAGAGCGCGCCAATGCCCACCGGAAGCATGGCCAGCAACACCGCACTCAACGACCGGAAATGAATGAACACCAGGATTAGGATCGCCAGCAAGGCCCAGCCCGAGGCGTGGACGTAGGCGCTGCGCAGCAGGTCGGTATAATAATAAAGCTGCACCGGCGTGCCCGTCACTTTCGGATCCACGGTCTGCAATTCATGCACGAATTTCTCCTGCACATCATGCTCCCAGACGTCGTTCTTGGGATAGATCTGGATCAGGTGTTTGCCCGTCACCCCGATGAATCGGTTTTTGAGGGCGGGAGGCAAGTCGTCCGCCGTCAATCCACTCGTATCGTCCTGGCCTTGCAGGGACTCGAAGGTGTCCCGAACGTCGTCCAAAAGCGCGTATTGGAATGAACCGATCTTGGCCGCGTTGACTTTCCTGTCGCCTTGGGACATGGCGATACGGAGATCCTGGACCGCCGACCTAAGCCCCATCAGGTTATCCCAGATTTTCCGGTCGAAATTCGTCTGCCGTTTCACCTCGTCAGCCGCCAGTCCCATATATCCTTCCAACCCATAAAGGCGTTGCGCCAGGGACGTGAGATCGGCCGGACTGCCATCCGGTTCCTGGAAACGAATGCCCTCGGATTGTTGCCGGATTTCGTGGATCAATCCCAACTTGATCCCGGGATCCTGCGTCAGGAATTCCGCCATCGAATCGTTGGTGGCCACGGAGGGAAGCTTCTGGATCTTCTCCACCAATTTGACTGCCTGTTCAGGCGAGTCGACCATGGAAGCCGCGTACAAAACGGATTTTTCGGCGGAGTCGATCAGCTTCCGCTCATACACGACCGAAGGCAGCCCCTGGCTTTGCATGTGAAGCAAATTATAATCGAATGGGACGGGAAGCTTGATGGCCGCCAGCAGGCAAAAGGCGACCGTCACGCCCACGACCGTCCAGGGGCGATCCAACCAGAGGCGTTGGAGCCGTTCACGCCGGTCAGGCCCCGAATGATGCCGCTTTTGTTTGGGCGGCAAATGACGCTTGGCAGCGGCATGTTGTTTCCGGCCCGCCGCATGGTCGATCTGCAGTTGGCGCCCCTTCTTTAGCAACATCACCGGGAGCATCGTCATCATCGGGATCAGGCAAACCACCAAGCCGCCTCCAGTGATAACTCCCATTTCCTTGATCCCCTTGAAGTCGGTCAGGGACATGGCCAGAAAGGCTCCCGCCGTCGTCAGGCAACCGGTGACGATTCCCTGCCCGGTGTTGACCAACGCCCGGGTCATCGATTCATGATCGTTCCGGCCGTGGCGCAATTCCTCCTCGAACCGCGTGATCAGATGCACGCCGAAATCGATGGCCAGGCCGATCAACATGGGCGCGAAGGTGATCGTGAGAATATTCAGGTGTCCGACCACCAGGGTCGTGTAACCCATGGTATAGGCAAGCCCCACCAGCAGGCAGGCCACGGCTTTCAGGGGACGCCCGGTTTGGTTATAGCCCACCGCAAAAATCAGCGCTGACAGCACCAGTGAAATAATCGTCGCCACCGTGGAATCGTGCTGCGACTGCACCATTTCGTCCCGGTCCAGCACCGGCTCGCCAGTCAATCCCACGTTGACCCCGGAGACTTCGCGCCGAGTTTCGGCGATCAATTCCCGGAATCGCGCCACCGCGCGATCGGTGATTTCGCCCTGCGCACTATCGCGCAATGCCTGACGATCATTCGCGGAAAGCGTGGCCGGTTGGCGGCCCAACACCTTCTCCCACCAGACCGGTGGAGGCGGCTGCATTTCGCTGTCCAAAGGTGCTCGTGGCTTGAGGGTCGCCAGATAGATTCGCCCGCTGGAAAAGGTGATATATTTCTCACGCTCGGCTTCTTCCCCACCTCCAAAGAGGGCGTCGACACCCGGGGAGACGGGGATTCCCGGCCGGTGGAGCGATTCGGTCGCGCGCCGGAAGATGCGTTCCAAGGCGGGCAACGACTGGGCCAGCGCTTTGGTATCCGCGTTTTCCTCCCGCTTGGCGGTCCGGATCTGGATGTTGATCATGTGGACCAACGACTCCAGGTTCGTGGCGGTGGCAAATTGGTTGATGAAGGGGCGGTAATCGACCAAGGCCTGCTTCATCTCCTTAAGGGAATCCTCCGGAACGAACAGGAGCGCCTTCTTCCCCATCAACGTCAGGTCGCCCTTATAGAGGACGTCCATGAAAAGATTGGTGGGAGAATCCGCGGTGGATTCCGCATCCAATTTCTTGCCCAGGCGCTCAATGAATTGCCGGTTCTTTTCGTGGTCCTCGCTCTCGACGACGGCCACCAAGTCGTCTTCCCCGGGAAACTCTTTTTTCAGCGCCAGGAAATTGCGGTGATAGCTCTGGTCCGAACCGACCAGGTTGTTCCGATCCATGTCGAACGCCAGTTTGGCGACCGTGAACCAGATACAAACGGCGGCGAGCAGGACTTGAGGCCAAAGAAACCAACCGGGATGCTTAAAGACAGCACCCGCCAGCAGCCTCAATAGCCGGACGAATAAATGTTCCCTGTGGGACGGCATCGTGTGAAGGGAGAGTACCAGACTTCGAGTCCGGAGGGTGGGTCAAAAATTCTCTGGAATGTGAATTGATCATCGGAGCGCGATGGCCAGTCCACCCGCGGCGAGCAGGAATATCAACGGCGGGAGGGCCGTGGCCAAATCGAATCCCGGAAAAGGCAGGCCAAAAAGCCGTCCCGAATTCATGCGGGCATACCCGGCAAAGAATCCGGCATTCCCCACCCACATGGCAAGCGGCAGCGCAATGACCCCCAGCCAGGGATAGCCGACGGCGGCGAGAATGGCGAAGATTGCGGCCGTCCCGATTTGGGCGATGTGGGACACCACTTTGTGGCTGACCGAAAAGAGCTGGAGATGCATCGCCCCGTACCGCTCGAACCACAAGGCCACTCCCATCGCCATCCAGATCTGGGGACCGGCAAAGGCGGTCCGGCTGTGAATGAGTTTCATCCCCCACGGGATCAGCCAGACACCCAGGGCGAATGGCAGGACAAAGGCCCAGAGCGAAAACGCCATATTCCTCCGGACCATGACCACCAACTCGTCTTTCTTGTGCTGTGCCCAAAGGCGGGCATAAACCGGAATCCGGCTGTAAAACGGCGCTTGGGAGGCCGAATTGATCGTGTTGGCCAGCCGCCGGACCATTAGGTACGACGCCACCACACTGGAATCCCGATGCTGTCCCACCACCAAATCTGCGATCTGGAACGTGCCGTACGCGAGCGATCCCAGCCCACTGCGCCACGCCGCCGGCCACGCGGTTTTCATGATATCCGGGTGATGGGCCGGTTCGGGAAAGTCGGCGAAGCGCCCGTCCAACACTTGGCTCGCCAGCCACCGATTCCGAAAAGCGGCCAGAATGAACCAGATCTGATTGGCAACCACTACGCCTAACAAGCTCTTGGTTAACCAGATAGCGATGGCGCTGCTGACAATGCTACCCAGTCCGAAGATCGATTCCCAACGCCGCACCAAAGCCACGTGGTTGGTGCCCTGCAGGAATGCCGCAAAGGAATTCGACGAGAAGCTGACCCAGGTCGTGAAGATGATGTAACCCCACGCCACCCAAGCGTGCAGCACGGACGTATGCACTCCAGAATGAGCCAGAGTCTTCAGGCTCGGGTGCGCTAACGCATCGAAACGACGTAGCAACGCCAGTGTTCCCGCCACGGCAAAGAGCACCACCAGTCCCCACGCCAGGCGCGAATACAGCCATCGCATATTCGCCGCCAACCGCTTGAGCAACTCCCAGTTTGGTTCCAGTCCGGCGGGCGGTCTTCCAGACCCCGTACCCTCAATCGTCTCGGCTCCGCCCATGGCATAAGCCACCAGACGGACCATGGTGGGATTGAAGCCGAAATCGGCCAAAAGCTGAAGCTGGATAAGGGAGGCAAACATCTGCCACAGAGCGGTTTCCTCCTCGGAAAAACGAGGGAGGACCAGCGCACTGACCAATAGCAGATTGAGTGACCGCGCGAGAAACGCCGCCCAGGTATTGACCGTCGGCGAGGTCCAGAGACGCTGCAGGACCGATTTCACTCGTGGCGAGTGGGCGTTCCCGATTTCGGCTCTGGATCTTCCGTTTCAGCGGCCAACATGGCCTGCGTGTACCGCTTCTCCATCCGCGTGACGATCCACGCCAGCACTGCCACCCCGACAAAAGTGAAAGCCAGCACGCTCCAACCGGCCGTGTCATGCACTTCCTTAAGGGCATCGGCACCGTGGCGATAGGCTGTTACCGCCAAAAAAAGGGCGCGGGCCAGATTTCCAATCACCGCGAGGCAAACGCCCGCGAACAAGAAAAACACCTTCCACCCCGCTTTGCGCAAGGTCAGGTCCCCCACAAAGAGCGCGGCCATCAAACTCGATTGGAGGCTGCGGATTCCACTGCACGCTTCATTCACGCCAACCTGGCAGTTTGGCAGGTTGATGACGTGACCAAAGCGTTCGGCTGGGATGCCGGAAAGGTTCAAAACGATCACGTTGACCGTCGCCACAAACGTCTGAAGCCCCATCACGATCGGCTGCCAAACGATTCGCGGAATCGGCACCGCCACGTAAAAGAACAGCAACAGGAAAGCGAAATGCCGCCACGTTTTCCAACCCCTCGCGCCGACGATATTGGCCGTGATCAACAGCGTGGAACCCAAACTGAGCAGCATCGACGAAGTCGCTACGCGAGCGATGCCCCACTTGTACAACTCCGCCATCACGATCAACGGCAAACCAGCCAAAGCCAATCCGACGACGATAGGCGTTGACGCCGGGACATCTTCTTTAGGCCGGGTCGGCCAGCGTTCCCAAAAAAGGAACGCCGAGAGCATCACCACCATCCAGCCAAAACGAAACTCGACCAACGAAGCCCACTGAAAGGACAGATCGTAGATCCACCACGCCAGCACGGCAGCGCCCGGAATCCAGAGCGTGAGCTCCCCCAAATCCACCGAACGTGGAGGCGATGGCCTCGAATCGTTTGCCGTTGCTTCAGACATATTTCCCGTAAAATCAATCTTCAGCGACGCCTCCGCCGGAAGTCATTCAAAAAGTGTTCGTGGAAAACCTACACCGCCACCGGCGCCTTGATCGCCGGGTGGGGATCGTATCCGACCAGTTCGACATCCGAAAACGTGAAATCGCTCAATTCCCGGACCGCCGGATTCAAGCGCACCGTGGGCAACGGCCGGAACGGCCGACTGAGTTGCTCACGCACTTGATCCATGTGATTGGAATAAATGTGCAAATCGCCAAAAGAATGGACGAAATCACCCGGCTTCAACCCGCAGACCTGCGCGACCATCAAGGTCAAGAGCGCATAGCTCGCGATATTGAACGGCACACCCAGGAAAAGATCCGCGCTTCGTTGGTACAACTGGCAGCTCAATTCCCCGTCGTTGACGTAGAATTGGAACAGCGTGTGGCAAGGCGCCAAGGCCATTTGCCCCAATTCCCCGGGGTTCCAGGCCGAGACGATGAGGCGACGGGAATCCGGCGAATTCCGGATCTGTCGAACCACATCCGCAATCTGGTTGATCGAGCGACCGTCCGGCGTGCGCCAATCCGTCCACTGCGCCCCGTACACCCGGCCCAAGCTGCCTTCCTCATCCGCCCACTCGTCCCAGATCGAGACCCCGTGTTCATTGAGCCACTTGACGTTGGTATCGCCCCGCAAAAACCAGAGCAACTCGTACACGATACTCTTGAGATGCACCTTCTTGGTCGTCACCAAGGGGAAACCCGTCCGCAAATCGAACCGGGCCTGGGCGCCGAAATAACTCAGCGTCCCCGTCCCCGTACGGTCGGTCTTCGTCTTCCCTTTTTCCAGCACTAGCCGGAGCAAATCGTGGTATTCGCGCATGCGCCAAAAGTATCGAGCCGCGACCGTACCCCACCCCGGAAAAACGGCAACGCTGGAATCGGTCTCCAAGTGTCAGCGTCTTCCTTCGCCCCTCGGAGGGAGAAGGTGGGATTACTCTGGCCGCAGACCGATGAAGGGAGTGGCGCACCAGCGGTCCTAATCGCCTCGTTTCGCACTAAGCTGGAATCACGCAGTCGAGAAGGAAGTCCTTGCGCCGGAGATTCCTTCCATCTGCGAGGCGTCCGAGAGGCACGTATTGGATTCCAATACGCAACCGACGAATAACGAAGCAGATCGAAGGAGGATCAAACAAGGACGACTGATTCAACTGCATGATTCTAGCTAAGGAAAGATTCCTGAGGTTGCCTCGATTCCTTTGCATCTTCGGAACCCACCAACATTTCCACAGTGGTTTTGCTCTAACTATCCTCCAACCATCGGACCGCCCCTATTCCTCATCTTGAACTCGTCCTAGGCAAAAATCCGCTCGACGGATGATGAGTAGGGAACAATCCTCCGGCGGGCTTTCATCAAGTGACCGATCGCCGGGCCACAGAGCCGGAATTAAATCAATCGACCCACGAAAACGCAGTGGCCGGATTGGCACACCGTCATGGTTCTAGTGGCCTCAATTTCATTCGCCGTATTAGTTTAAGCGATAACCGGCGAGGGTAATATTAGAGAAACTGGCCAAGCATCGGTGCGATCGCGGTCATTGCGAATCAGCGCAGCATGTCAGAGCGGTGAACAGAGAAAAATCCTACTGTTTTTCACCAAGGAATATCTCTCTACGATGGTGGTCCAGAAAGTGTTTTTGATCGATGTTGAATGGAACCGGCCTCGGGGGCTTTTGGGGATCAAGTCCCATACGCGTTAAGGAAACTTTATCCACAACGGGTGAAATGAGCACTTCACCGTTGTCTTCAAAACTGATGAAACCTCGGTCAAAAAGGTGGTCGACTGACGGAGTCAACAGCAGCCCATTGGCACCATCGAGACGCTCTTCATTCGAGGACTCACGCCAGGGTTTGATATGGCTGCCTATAAGGTGTACCGGATTGTCAACAAAGCTTATACGACATCTACGCTCAATCCGAGAAACTCGCTCCTTGAACAAACCCTGACCGATTCGAGCCCGGATCAACGATTGGCGTATAGTATCATCAATACTAGCTTCACAAATGCGGCGTTGCTCGACATCTTCCCATTCCTGTCGGCCGGCCAACTCTCGTTCAGCCAGTGGCGTCGAAGCATCCTGCAACAGCGATCCATCAAAGGCGCGAGCATCTTCACCTACCAAACCAAGGATCGCTTGGGCAAGTGAGTGTGAAATTGTGGTTAGGTAGATATGTTGCTGGCCTACCCCGTTGGTGCGCAGGGGTGAGAATCGCTCACGTTCCAACAACGGACTAAGCAGCGGGAGATGCTCTTTGGGACGTAAGCGATGAGAGAAAGGGTGAAATGCTATGTCAACCCGCCAGCCCACTATGTCCCACGCCTCCCCGATATGCCCGAACTCGGTGGGGCGTGGGCAAGTATAACAAAAAGAAGTGGCGAAACCCGCGCCGCGGATCTCGCCAGAGGCGTAGGAAAAAACGAGATCCCCCGGAGCGACCTCTTTTAGGAAATCGTAGAAACGATTTCTCGATCCGTCGCGCTTTCGCTTTGGAGACCAAATGTACCGGCCTTGAAACTCGTGCCGAAAGGTCTGCTTGTGATTGACCCACCAATTGCGCATATGCAGTTGATACGCTCAGCATTGGACTATGCTTGAGGTTTCACTGGCTCCCAGCCCACTCATTTCACCTTGGTTTTCACCAATCTCCCCAAGGTACATCGACGACAGTACCACATCATTGACTGGTAGTTCAATTCATTATTGTGGCAACATCGTTCCTGCTGCAAAGGACAGTTGGAACTCACCACCCGTTTTTTACACCCGAATCCAAAAACAACACCCCTAGCACGACGTCTGCGGCAATTGTGTTGGTCCGCAACCCCTTCTGTTTCGGCAACTCAATCAATACCGCTGCCTACCAGATGGAAAAGCGAAACAGTTTCATCTCATCGATCAGCTTGAGTCTACAAGTCTATAGAATAGACTTCAACCGACTGGATTCCGGGTGTTTCGCCACACTCTAGGAATTTAATGAGGCCCAAATACGTTCAATCAACAGACCCGCCCCATCCGTTTTCAAAACAATGATCCACTTCCAGTAACCAATTTTCAAATTCACGTCCCCCCGGCAACTTCAATGCCAGTTCCACTTCACGCAGGAGTCCGCAGGTAATGGTAAGGCGTTTGCTGCTTTGGAGGACGATGACATGTTCGCCTTTGAACATTGGTTGAAGTTCTTTCACGCGGTCGAGATTTACGATGGCGCTGCGGCTCACTCGGAGAAACTTCTCGGGGGCCAATTGGGTTTCCAAAGCGTTCAAGGTCTCGTGCTGAATGTACTTTCCTTGCCCACGCAAACGGTGACGTAGTTGCCGGCAGATTCTGTGGAGTCGATTCCGGGGGCTTGATCAACACCACCTCGTCGACGTCCTTGACGGTCAGACGGGTAAGATTGCGGGCGCTGGTTGGCATAACTGACAGCACCGACAGACCAGTCGCGCGGCGTGGAGTTCGAACAGTTCCCGCGCGACGGTTACCCCCACCTCCGACGGTCGGCTCCGCTACGGTTTTCTGCCTCCCCCCGCTACGTCGTCCGAGGTGGGGACGACATCAGATGGTGGGCCCAGGCGCTGACCCGAATGTGTTACCAGAGCGGTGAACCCCGGCCGAGCCTCGCCCGGGTGTTGGCGATCTTCCGGTTCCCCTAAGCCGGAATCAAGCAGTCGAATCAGTCGTCCTTGCTTGATCTTCCTTCTCAACTGCATGAGTCCGACTAAGCTGACGGCGATCACTCAGGACTCTCAGGGCGGCGCGGGGTTACGCCCCGCTTTAGACACACCAACCAAAACGACTGGGCCAGAACCGACGCCACCGCCAAGGTGTAGACTACCATCCAGAGCCAAAAACTGGCCCTCATTTCTCCCGACAGTCGGTCAAGTGTCAGGCCCACGTACCGAAATCCTTCGGTATAGATTGCGGCACCGACAATGTTGGTCATCAGAAGCGTCAGGTTGATGCCCGCCGCGTAACGCCGATGCTCGGCGCTCAAGGCCCCGATGAGGGGCCAGCACCACCAAAAGAACCCGAACGGGGCTCCGCCGATGGTGATCGCGCTATAACTACCGTGCCCTGCCCCTGCCAGGCCGCCGGCCAGCAGCCACAAATAGCATGCGATGAGGCCGCCCACCGAACCGCCCAAGACGGCCTGCGACAGACGCCGGATTGGGCCTTGAATGATTATTCGATGCAATGCCAGTTGATTGATGTTGCGGTTCACGATCCTTAGTCACGAAAGGGGCCCACGAAAATGAAATGCCCGGCGTCAAGTTCCTTTACCTTCATATCCTTCAACTGCTGCCCAAAGGCCTCCGGACAACCGAAGACACTACCCCACCTGCGGCTCCAGCCCTGGCTCCACACTAAATAGTTCGTTTGACCGGGATGGCAACCTTCCTCCAGGACAAATCCGCGCCAACCGCTGAACTGGCGCACGGGTGCGAGCAGTGGCCCCAATATTCTGCGCCGCTCGGCATATTCACTGTTACCGGGAAAATTTGGGGTTTCCGCCATTAGCTGCCTCAGTGGCGTTTCGATTTCCATAAGATAGCGATGGGTGGTGCGCGCATAAGCCCAGAGGAAAAGGTCGTCTTCGCGGGTCCAGAGGAGGATTTGCAGCGACACTGCACCAACCAAGGTCCACAGGTGGTGCCTGGGAAATCGTCCGCTCCATGCAGCGCGGAGACTCTTAAACAGCGCCACGATCAACGTCGAAAGCGCCAACATGCTGACTGCCGACTCAACTACGCCACCCAGCCATCCTCCACCCGCGAGGAGGTGAATCGCAGCGGCTACCACAGAAGCCGCAGTGGAAGTCAGCAGCCACGGAACGCGCCCCGTTTTCGGAAGGGGCTTGGATTCCATGGATCGTTCGGGGGGGATCACGCGGCGTTTATTTGGCAATATCGGGTAGTATTGACAGCCTTTCCCTACCCCTTGAGTAAAAGTACAGGAGCCTGATGAAGACGATAGCGTTCAGGGGCTTGGTCCGGCGCAACTTCCCTCGCTCTCCCCCGACGAGAAAGGAGTTTAGATTGCCCGAATCGAAAATCGCCAAAGAAGGCGGCCCTTCCGTATTGCCGGGGCCTGCCTGCACACTCGCCACGCCCCCGGGGCGAGGCTCCCAACGACCTCAGACCAACGATGAATGGCTCCACTTAAAATTTGTAACTTATTGAAATAGAGCATGATATGTCACAACTTCCCTGAACGAATCCTGTCGCTTCGTCACCTTTGCCGTTCCTCGAAACGAAGCCTCCCGCCAAGGCTAGGGCTCGTCAGGAGCCTCGCCCGGTCTTAGGTTGCCTTAGGGTTCGCCCAGGCCGACGACGATCACTCTAGTTTGAGGCAGCTTCAGACTCCCCCCAAGGCAACCGTTCCTCTTGGAGGCGCGTGGATGATTTGTTAGTCTGCTTCCCGTGCACGAAATGACTCGTCGCCAATTTGGCTTGGCCCTGACCGGTGCCGCGGGATTGCTCCCCACGACCGGGAGGGCGGAGTTATTCGAAGACGCGGTCGTGGGCTCGCAGCTTTACGGATGGGGCCAATACTACGAGAAAGCAGGCAAAAAGGCGGAAGATCATCTGGACGAGATTTTCAGCGCCTTGCGCGACGCGGGCTACGACTACGCGGAAGGAAACCTGAACACGGCCGATCCGGACGCCAACGGGCGCTTTGCGGACAAGCTCAAGAAGAAGGGGCTGAAACCCGTCAGCCTGTACACGGGCGGATCGTTCCATTTGGTTGGCAAGGCGCTGGAGACCTCCGAGAAGATCGCGGCCACCGGAAAAGGTTGCGCCAAAGCGGGTTTTAAGGTGATCGTTTGCAATCCAGACCCTATCGGACGGGACAAAACCGACCGTGAATTGGCTATCCAGGTGGATGCGCTGAAGGATCTGGCTTCCGAATTGAAGAAAAACGGAATAAAATTGGCCTTGCACCATCACACGCCTGAGTTGAGAAATCAGGGACACGAATTCCACTACAATTTCCACAACTCGGAACCGGGTGAGTTGTCTTTTTGCATCGACACTCACTGGATGTATCGCGGCGGGATCGCCCCCCTCGACGCCCTGCGCGAATACGGTAACCGGGTGGTGACGTGGCATCTGCGTCAAAGCCGGGAGAAGGTGTGGTGGGAGGATCTGGATACTGGAGATATTGACTATGCTGAAATCGCCAAGTTCGCTCGCCGCCAGGGGTTGCCTCAACGCTACACCGTCGAACTCGCCCTAGAACCTGCCACGCGCATCACTCGTACCGTTGTGGAAAACCACGCCCGTAGCCGAGCCTTTGTCCGCGCCCAGTTCGGCGTCTGATTGGCTCCCGTTCCGGCCGCCCCATTGGATGCATCGATTCAGCCGTGATCAACAACACCACCGATCTTAAGATACTCGCGGAGGGAATTCGTTCCGCCGGTTGGGTAGGCATCGATACGGAGGCGGACAGCCTCCACGCTTATCCTGAGAAACTCTGCCTCATCCAGATTGCCATCCCCGGAACGGAAGTCCTCATTGACCCGCTAGGGGATCTCCATCTGGAGCCACTGTGGACCGCGCTGGATCAGCACGAGCTCATTTTCCACGCGGCGGACTATGACCTGCGCTTGATGGCGACGGGCCACCATTTCCGCCCGACCCGGATGTTCGACACCATGTGGGCCTCCCGGCTGCTGGGCGACGAACGATTTGGACTGAACGATGTCCTAACCAAATACCTGGGCATCACGCTGGAAAAAGGCGCACAAAAAGCCAACTGGGGCCGCCGCCCGCTTACCGAGCGAATGGTCACCTACGCGCTTAACGACGTGCGCCACTTGCATCCGTTACGCGAGGTATTGCGAGAGAAACTGACGGCTGCCGGCCGCCACGAATGGCATCAGCAGGTGTGTGACCGGATGATTGCCGATGCAGCGGCGGCGACGGGACCCGACCCCGACCAAGTCTGGCGCATCAAGGGCCACGATAAACTCGAACCGCTGGGCCTCGCCATTTTGCGGGAACTATGGCATTGGCGAGAGAAGGACGCCTTGCGGGCTGGGAAACCACCGTTTTTTATCCTGCCGCACGAGCAATTGAGTATGATCGCCGGCCATGCCGCTGCTGGACCCGTTGGTCGACCGGTGAAACTGCCCCCTTACCTGAGCCCGCGACGGCGGCAAGGAATTCTCGACGCCATCAAGCGGGGACATCAGGTTCCCGCTGCCGAGCGTCCCAAGCACGAACGCATCCGGCTCCGGCGAATGACCCGCGCCGAATTGGAAATGACGGGACAACTGCGGGACCGACGCGACAAACGAGCCGCCGAACTGGGCATTGATCCCACCCTGATCGCTTCCAAAGCGACCTTGTACGCGCTGGCCCGACAGGATGCGGTGGTTCGCAATGAACTGTTGCCGTGGCAACGCGAGCTGCTCGCGCTTTGATCGGGTAAAGCAAACCCGTCGGCAAATCGCTCGCACCAGCCAAGTCTTTCAGCCATAGTCCCCGCTGCCCGAAGGTCACGGTGCGTGAAGCCCCCGCTTGGCGCTCATTGACCCTGACGCTCGTCCTTTCTAATGTGAAAGCCGAAATGGCGCCGCTTACATCCCTTTCCGCCTCTGCCTCCCCTTCCACCGAAGGGACTCCGGCAGCGTGGGACGCCATTATCGTCCGGGCGAAGCCCTTCCTCGATCGTGTATCCAGCCAGATGGCCATCCAGGTCGAAGCCTTTGAACCTGAGATCGCGGGGTACGCCCGTTATGCCTTGGTCAACCAAGGCAAACAGCTTCGCCCCGCCTTGGTAGCCTTGGCTGGCAGTGCCATTGGGGAAGCCTCCGAGAAGTTGGTCACCTTGGCCGTGATCATCGAGATGGTTCACTTGGCAACGCTGGTCCACGATGACATCATGGACGAAGCGGAGATTCGTCGTCGCCGCCCCACCCTGGCTGCCCGCTGGGGTAATGAAGTCTCGGTCCTGCTCGGCGATTGCCTTTTTACCCACGCCCTCACGCTCGCGGCATCGTTTCCCACACCTGAGGTTTGTCGCCGAGTCGCCAAGTCCAGCGGCACCGTCTGTGCGGGTGAGATCCTGCAAAACCAACGGCGGCAAAATTGGCAGCTCCCGCGAAACGAGTACTTTCGCATTATCGGGATGAAGACGGCGGAACTCTTTGCCCTGTCGTGCTCGCTCGCCGCCAATCAGGCTGGCGGAACTCCGACCGAAGAAACGGCACTCTGTGAATACGGGTTCAACCTGGGTACGGCCTACCAGATTTATGACGACTGCCTCGACTTGTATGGCGTGGAAGACGACGCCGGCAAATCGTTGGGCACCGATCTCGCCAGTGGAAAGATGACCCTTCCGCTGTTACATTTCTTTGAGCAAGCCGCACCGCAGGACCGGGAGGAAATGATCTCGTGGCTGGAAAACTGGGAAGCCACCCGTTTTGCGGAAGTGCGGGAAAAGCTTGAACGCTATGGCGCCTTGGCCGAATCGTGTCGTGTCATTGGGCAATTTTTGAACAAGGCCCGCGAGGCCCTGTCGAAGCTTAATCCTAGTCCGGAATTGGACGCGCTAAGGAAACTAACCGAGTTTCTCGCGCAACAAACCGCCGGTCTGGGGGTTTGAGCTGCCATGGCAACAATCCTCATGGAGCCTCCTCCAACGCAGGCACCGGCTGCAATTAAACCCGGAGCCGAAGAGGTCGCCGAAGTCAGGCGTCTTGTGGCACAAGCCCAAGGCGGGGACATGACCGCGTTCGATTCCCTGGTCGGACGGTATCAGGATCGCATCTACGGACTGTGCTATCACCTGACCTCCAATCACGAAGAGGCGGCAGATCTGGCGCAGGATGCCTTCGTAAAAGCGTGGCAGGCGCTCGCCAGTTTCAAGGGGGACGCCAGTTTTTTCACCTGGGTCTATCGCATCGCCGTCAACACGACGCTCAATTATCTCAAGACCAGGCGGAAGAAAACGCCGCACTTGAGCCTGAACGATCTGGATTTCAACGCGGAAAACGATCCGGACTTGGTAGCCTTGGTTTCGGATCGGACACCCCGGCGTGATTTACGGTTGAAGGAAATACAGGAGCGTTTGAACGCGGGGCTGCAGAAGCTGTCAGAAGAGCATAGGACGGTTCTGGTGCTCCATGATATTCAAGGTTTGGCTCACGATGAAATCGCGAGCTTGGTGGGATGCAATCCCGGCACCGTAAGATCCCGACTTTTTTACGCACGCCAGCAAATGCAAGCATGGCTGGCCGATTTGTGGGAGTAGCGAGTTGTCACGAACTGAACATGGAAGATAAATCTAGGGAAAGCTCGGAATGGCAACAGATCGTTCGGATTACCCGGTATGAGCAACCGCCGCCCGGATTTCAGGCGGCGCTACGGAAACGGATCCACGCTCGAATCGAGGAAATCGAAGTAGAACGAGCGAAGCCATGGTGGCACCGATGGATCAAGCCCATTACCGGTCGTCCGGCACTCATTTGGGCCAATGCCTTGACGGCAGTCGGTTTGGGATTTGTCGCGTTGTCCATCTCGCAGACCGCCAAAAACCCAGGCGCTTTGCCCAAGGGCACGGTCACTTTGAACGACCTGCAACCCACCGGGGCCGGTTTTGCGGCTAGTCCTCTCCAACTGTTGGCGTCACCCACGCCACCGGAATTTACTGTCACCCAAGCCGGATTTGGCGGGATCGGTGGTCGCACCATTCCTTACCAAATGGTGACCCAGGCCATCTGGGTTCCCATCACCGTTAGTTTTTCGGGCGGGCCGATGTCGGGTCAGAACGGGACTTTCGAATCGACGAATCCCATTCCGGCAGGCCTGTTCCAGTCGCTCAATCAGCGACAGTTTTCGCAGGTGTCGCTTCGTACGGGACACTGATGGTATTGCCGGGCCGCGAAGGTAGCGGCCCCGCCAAAGAAAAAAGCGCAGCCGGAAGGCTGCGCTTTTTTGTTACGAGAATGTGGGAAATGAGCTTCAGCTCGCGCGCACGAAGAAGAGGGTGACCTTCAGGTCCCCGGTGCCAACCACCCAGGACAAGCGCCCCGTCTCATCGTTGACGGTGGCTTCGGCTTCGGGACCGCTGCCATCCGGCTTCAAGAGGTAGTTGCCGTTGCCCCGGGTCCAAGCACCTTCGACAGCTTGGAAGCCCTCGATTTTGATCGGCTTGGCAGCCACTACCGGTGCCGTAGGACGGGCGGCGGCCGGGGCAGCGCCAGTTCGGCGGACACCGTAACGAGCCGCCAAATTGGGATCGGTTATGGTGGTCGGGGGCTGGGCAGCGGCTTCGGTCGTTGCTCCATCAGCGGGAGGCGGTGTCGCGGCGGGGGCCGTGACTTCGAGTTTGAAGCGGTTGTCGGTGTACGCGGCAAAAGCCACTCCACTCAACATAGGCACCAATGCCGCCCGCATGCGCCGAATCTCAAGGGCGCTCAAATTCTGCTTCTGGCGCCGCAAATGATTGATGACTGCACCCACATCAAGCTTCCAGCGGCCCAAGAGCTTATCGTCCTGATATTTGGGGGAATTGCCGGTCTCCAAGTAAGTCCGAAAATCCTTCAAGTCCACGGCCATCAGGATGCTCATGATCTCCCCGTTTTTGATGATCGCCTGGGTCTTGGGATGATTCCAAATCGCGGCGAACCCGGCCTTCTTTTGGAGCAGGCCCATATAATCTGCATCTGCACCCAAGTCGGTGAACTCCGAACGCTCGGACAAATGTAGGAAAGGGGGATACTCCGCCGCCCGGCCATGGGCCAAAGGATTATTGTAGAGGGTCCCCAAAATATCAGCGATTTGGTAGAACTGGGGCGTCGTTTTATCGAGGGCGGCAAAGGTCTTGTCCCATCCCGAAGCCGCCATGTCCTTACGAATATCACTGACCAATTGGACTTGGGCTGGTTCGGAACCTTCCGCTGGGGCAATCTGGGCCGTGACGTAGCCGTACCGGTAAATGAAACTACCCACGGACAAAAAGACGCAGATGCCGCTCAGGATACCCACGAACAAACCGCATCCCTTGTTGGCGCGTTCAAAGCCCGCGCGGTTTGGCTCGTCGGACTTGTACTTGATGTTCAGCTCGATTGGCCGATGCACGGCGACGCCGATCAGCATGAACACGAGCCAGAAAATTACGAAAACCGTGAAACTCGGGATGAGCATCAAGGCGAGGTCGTCCTTGACCCCCATGCCTGCGAAGGCTGCCCTTGCCATTGGAGTAAGTGCGGCATTCAGGACGAGCCCCAGAATCACTCCGAAAAAGGCGACACCCGAACGGATTGCGCCGGTTTGATGCCCAATCAAGGCAAAACCGCCCACCAACAGGGCGAAAAGCAACCAAATGAACATGCTTCGCAAGCTAAACGGGCACTGGCGATAAATCACGTTTAAAATGACATCTGCAATTGACGAATCGGAATCGACGGGCGGAAAGCCGTTTCCAACCGGTCGAGCCTGGAGAAATCTCGTGTGGCAGATACCAGCCTTTATCGCCGGTTGGACGGCGGTTGGCATCGCCTTCGGCGCGCAGCACTATCTTAAGAGTGCGGATCTCGGGGAACCGATCGCCTGGCGCATCGCACTCACGGGAGCCTTGGCGGATTGGTACGTCTTCGCCTTGCTCTCGATTCCGACCTGCTGGCTCGCGAATCAATATCCCCTCATCGGAAACCATTGGCGTCTTCGCGTCGCGTTGCACGCCATGGCCAGTGCGGTTTTTTCCCTGTTGTGGATTCTCGTGCGCGTGGGCGTGGCCAATTGGTTGGATCCTCGGCACACGGGCGGACGAGCCATAGGCGATCTGCTTCGCTTCGCCTTGGTCGCCACCTTCTTCTTCAACCTGCTCGTATACTGGGTGGTGATGACCGGGGTCCACGCGCTGGCCTATTATCGAAGCTTGCGCGAACGTGAACGAAGGGTGCTGGAACTGGAGCACCGCCTGACCACGGCCCGGCTCCACGCGCTGCAAATGGAGCTGAACCCCCATTTCCTTTTCAACGCCCTCAACGGCATCAGCACCCTGATGTATCGCGACGTGGACGCCGCCGACAGCATGCTTTTGAAACTCGCGTCCCTGCTCCGTTATGCACTGGATCATTCGGATCGGCACCAAGTCCGTCTCGGCGAAGAACTGGAGTTTTTGGGCCGCTACCTCGATTTGGAACAAATGCGCTTCGGTTCCCGCCTGATTGTGGAACGCGATATCGACCCCGCCTCCCTCGATGCCTTGGTCCCCAATCTGGTACTTCAACCCTTGGTGGAAAATGCCATCAAACACGGGTTTGAACCCCAAACCCGGCAGGGGAAAATTCGGATTTCGGCCAAGATTAACGGGCAACGCCTGATTCTGGGGGTGGAAGACAACGGTCGTGGGCTGCCGACCGGGTCCGAGTTGCGGGAAGGTGTAGGCACCTCCAATTCGAAGGCTCGCTTGGCGCAGCTTTACGGCTCGCGGGCCGCCTTTCGCCTGGAGAAGGGTTCCGCTGGCGGCGTCCACGCGATCATTGAGCTTCCGCTCGACCTCGCCGAGAAGGATCACTCATGATTTCCCCGGGAGAAGATTAGCGCTTAATCGTGTGGTTCGTGCTCAAGAGACTGGACACGAGCCAGATCAATGCTCTTTTAACCGTGTGAGTGAGTTGCGGGCATTAATTGTCGATGACGAACCGTTGGCTCGGGAACGGATCAGGACTTTCTTATCCAAGGAGTCCGAAACGTGGTCCTCGAGCGAATGCGATAATGGCGAGGACGCCTTGGTGGCGATCCGGCGCGATCATCCTGATGTCGTGTTCCTGGATATCCAAATGCCGGGCCTGAATGGCTTGGAGGTTTTGGAACGACTGGGCGGCGAATCCCTGCCCTCGGTTGTGTTCATCACGGCCCACGACAAGTTTGCCGTCAAAGCTTTCGAGTTCCACGCGGTGGATTACCTGCTGAAGCCGTTCGACCGGGAACGATTCCGCACCGCGATGGATCGGGTTCTGACGCGCATCAAGTCACACAAGCCGGACGACCTGAAGATGAAGCTCAGCGCGATGCTGGCCGATATCAAGGCCGGCGCTTCCCAGCCGGAGCGGTTGGCGGTGAAGCATTTGGGCAAGGTCGTGCTGATCAACCTGCCGGACATCGACTGGATCGGCAGCGCGGACAACTACGTGGAACTGCACGTCGGTACTCACTCGTACCTGCTGCGGGAAACCATGGCGTCCATCAGCAGTCGTTTGCCGGTGGAGATCTTTATACGGATCAGCCGAACCTGTATCCTGAACGTCAGCCGGGTTAAAGAGCTGCAACCCCTGCCTCACGGCGAATACACCATTCTCCTCTCCACCGGGGCCAAACTGACGCTAAGCCGGAGTTATCGCGACCAACTGCCACGCTTGGGTGTGAAGTGAGCGTTGAGACCTGCTTGGCCTCATTCCTACTTACTGTACGGCAGATACTTTGAGATCGTCGAACTGGATCGGTGTCCCGCTGTAGGGCATCCCCCAGACGCTGGCTTTTCCAGCTTTGAGTGGCTCCTTGTCCGTAAATGAAATGGCCCATTCCTTGGGTTCTTCGGTCCCCTGCCAGGCTCGTCCCTGGAGGGTAACGCCGCCGTCTGCTTTCACGACCTGAAGTTTAAGCTTCACCCATTCGCCGCTCTTCCACGTAAAGGGCACGCTGGCTTTGATCTCATCGCCTTTCGCGAGTTCAATCGCGTTTTTAGCGGGAGCCACCCGCAGTTTGTAGCCCGAGATACCGTTCAGTCCTGCGGCAAACGTCGGGAATTTGCGCCCGGTCTTGGTGCCCCGGATCATCGCCTGAATTTCCACACCTGCCGCTTCATTGGGACCAAATACCAACCCAAAAGACTCCAGTGGCGATCCCGGCAGTTCGATCAACTTGTTGCCGTTGTCGTCCTTAACGGCAAATTGGCCGTCGGAAACGATCATGTCGGACGGCACCTCGCCGACGGGAGTCGACGAAAAATCCTGGGAATAGCCAGGCTTGTCAGCGCCCCAAAGGGTCGAGGCAGTCACGGCAAGAATTCCCAGTGCGAAAGCAAATCTCATGGAGCTTAACTTGTTGGAGGATCGGACGGTCGGCAAGCGATCCGTGTTCGAAGCTCATCGGCCAGGGTCTCACCGACGACGCAGCCCAACCCCATGCCGAGGATCATGCCACCGGACATTCCCGCGAAGGCAATGAGGAATTGGTGCGGATGCAAGGGACCCGCCAGCGCCAGCAGGCAATCGGCTCCGATACCCATGCCGAAAATCATGCCTGCCCCGCTCGTGGCGAGGTAGACGCCCCGGCCCCAACCACGAATGACCGCCGGAATGAACGGCCACATCGAGAGGGTTCCGGCCAGGAGCATCCCCAGGTACATCCAAGGGATCCTCCAACCTGGGGCAAAGTAGTGGTGTGACTGGCAACAAAGGCATATCCCATCGGCCATTACCGGTTGTCGGCCCGCATCGACCCACCAACCCACCAGCATGCCCAGGTTCCCCAATCCGAGCATGGCCGACATCATCGCCACCCGATTGGCCCACAAGGGAGAATTCCACTTCGAAGCCCGGAACGGAATCCAGCCCAGCAAGAGAAAGGTGACGGCGACCACGAGCCCGTCCATCCTGCGCAACGAACCTAAGTAGATCAGCAGCGGGACCTGCAGGGCCAGCCCGGCGGCGGCGAGCCATCTTGCGCGACCGCCTGCCTGGGGAAGCTCGAGGTCGTCGCAGTGCCCCAAGCCGCCCGTGCGCGCCGCGCGCCAGGACACCGTGGCGCTCGAGGCAAACATAAGCAAGGCAGCCGTCACAGGATGCAACTTGCCCGCCGCTGCCAATCCCATTCCCGCCGCGTTATAGAAAGCGGCGAAAAGCATATTCCGGCGAATGGAGGTCATCACCTGGCGGGAAAAGACAATGGCCCGCGCGGCTTCGCTTATATCGTCACCCGCCAGGATCACGGGTGCCGCTTCGGACGCGAGGCGAGCCCCAGAACCCAAGGCGATGCCGACATTCGCAGCGGCGATGGCTGGGGCGTCGTTCACCCCGTCGCCGACGAAGATGACTCCACCGTCAGGCCGGGCCAGTTCCACCCGCTCCAGCTTCTCGGCGGCCGAAAGTCCGCCCAAGATTTCAATTCCCTGGAGGTGCCCCAGCAATGCGTCGGCCCGATCCTGGCGGTCGCCGGTCAAAATAGATACCCGGCAGCCCAGACGTTGCAACTGCTCCATCGCACCCACCGCCGTTCCTCGAAGCCGTTCCCTCACCACGGCCATCCCGGCGATCTGATGATCCAGGCTGACATAGAGAGCGCGGTCTCCAGCCAGCAGCGACACCTGCCCCTCAAGGTCCGTGACTCCGCCCGATGCTTTCGTGACCCATTCCTTGAGCCCCAAACGTAGAAGCCTTTCCGTCCCATCAGGCTCGATGAGCCAGGCTTCAACACCGCAGGCCGGAATGGTTTTCACCGACCGGACGACGGGCTTTGCCTGGGAACGGTCATGGGTCGAATCCATCCACCGATCAAACGCTCGTGCCACCGGGTGTTTGGAGACCCGCTCGACGGCCGTAACCAACGCCTGAACGTCTTGGCGCGAAAACCCGGGAGCAGTGACGAAATCGACTAGTGTTTGCTGGGACTCACTCAAAGTCCCCGTCTTATCGAAGAACACCTGCCGGGCGCCTGCCATTTGTTCCAATACCCGGGCATCGCGGACCACCACTCCGCGCGAAGCCAAAGCCGCTATCGCCCGCCAAAGTCCCAACGGAACAGCGAGCCCCAACGCGCAGGGACAGGCCACCAAAACCACCGCCAAAGCGTGAAAAACGCCGCTATTCCATTCCCCGCGCCATCCCCACACAAAAAATGTCGCGATCGACGCGGCCATCACCACGGGCAAAAACCACGCTGCCAGACGATCGGCTTCGGTCTGTGAAACCGTGCCCGACACGGATTCCTGGGCCAGTTTCACTGCGGTCAGTGTGGAATCGATGACCCGCTCCCGTCCCGACTTGGTCGCCTGTATCAGCAGCTCGGCGTCCTCACAATAGCTTCCGGCAAAAACGGGATCCCCCGCCCGCCGGACCACGGGAAACGGCTCGCCGGTTAATGGTGTTTCCGAAACAAAGGCATGTCCTTGGCGGATGATTCCGTCCACTGGAATAAGCTCACCCGGAAAGACAACGACTGTATCGCCGGGCTCCACCGCCTCCACGGAACATTCCTCGTGGGATCCATCCGAACGAACGATGCGCGTGCGGGCAAGTACGCCTCGAAGACGGGTGACCTCCGAGATCGCGCGCTGGCGCATCTGTGCGGTGAGCATTTTTCCAGCGGTATAAACAGTGATCAATACCGCCACTACTTCATAAAAGACTGCGCCAATGCCGGTCCAAGTCGAATAGAGCGACGCTCCTAAGGCGCCCGCAATCCCTGCCAGAAAAAGCAACTCAACACCCACTTTTCGGCGACACGCGCACTCCCAGCCCGAACGAACCAAGGGACCTCCCAGAACGACGAGAACCAAACCGGCGGAGAGAATCAATCCGCCATGAAGCAGTCGGCGAAGGTCGCCCTCCGGCTGGCTAAGATTGACCGCCAACCCCAAGACCATGGCTTGGCCCGCGATAACCGTCCCCACACCCACCCGCCACCAAGGCTGGATGGTCGCCGAATCTGGCTCGTTCGGAGAGGACTTTCCAGACTCACCCAATACCCGGCATCCATAGCAACAAAAGCGGGTGGCCGTAGCGGAGCCCGTAACGGAGCCCGTAACGGGGGGCACAAAGGGCCGCCCGCAGTAGCCACAAGGAGTCAAAGTCGCCACCGGCACGGCAGCCAGTCTGACAAAGAAAAAGCCCGCTGCAAGCGCGGCGGGCTTTTGAAATTAACTGACGCAACTCTTACTTGCCGTTCAGCGGAGTATGGTCATACATCCAATTCAAGTCACGACCAGCCGCCTGACTCGCCGAACTACTGAATCCTGCAAAACCGGAATACTTGACTCCCGGTTTAAACTGGGTGCTCTGCCATTTCACAATTTCAGAATGGCCGTCAGTAAAGTTAAACCCACACGCACCGTTGTGATAACTTGCAGGAAGATCGACGATCGAGAGGCTGCCACGGTTACCGGTGGGGTTGAAAAATCCAGCATCGTTGATACTGTCCGGATGTTCGTCAACAAACAGCCAGCACAGCGACGGTCCCGGATTGTTGATCTGGGAAGCTTTGGTCACATGCAGATAGTGGGTACCCCAAGGCCCGCCTTCGGCATTTCCTTCACCGATTCCAATGTTGGCGGAAATGCTTCGCACGCGTGACGACCACCCTTTGGCCTTCATGGTCTTGGAGGCGTAAATGTCTGAAGGACATTTCAGAAGGTCCTTGGCATCGCCAAAGTAGGTCGCCAGCTTGGAAAACTTCTTGTCGATTAGGTACTGTACATTGGTATTGGCACCCGCCGGCGTTCCCACATTCCAATCCAGCCATCCATGAACCCAAGGAGCGTCAGTCGCAGCGGGTTGGGCGGCTTGCGCGGACCCGCCGTGATAGTTCTGGACAAACTTATCGTTGTTATCACCTTGGTACATAAACCAAGCCAGCCCGAGCTGCTTGGTATTGTTCATGCACTTGATGCCCTGAGTCTTGGACTTGGCCTTCGCCAGCGCGGGCAGGAGCATGCCAGCCAAGATTGCAATAATGGCGATCACCACTAGCAACTCGATCAGGGTAAACCCTTTCGAACGGCTGCGGCTACGCGTGGGTATGACGGTACGGATCATGACAATTCAGGTCAGTTAAAGTGTGAGCGCGTGCTGTATGGATACTCAATAACAGTTCACCCCGGAACACGCAAGGGGGTTCGGACACTTTTTGGGGCGAAACGGTTACACAAAATTTGCTTTCCGGACACCAGAGGTAACACGCTTTAAAGGAAAGAGTTACATCGAATCAACGAACCCATCGTCAACCTTCTGTCATTCATTTTCATGACACGGTCATAGTCCTGTAAAGCGGTTTGAATCGATTCATTTCCCCAAGAAATGCCAACCAGACCAAGGTTTCTTACGTCCGCAACGGGCACGAGTGGGTCGAATCACACCATTCGTTTCACTGAAACGACGGCCTGGGGTCGTGCAGCGGAGTGGCTCAGCAACCCAACGATAGCGAATATCGGCTTCCTCCGGACTAAATCCTTCAGAGCAAGATTTAGTATTCGCCGCTCGATACCGACGAGGTTAACCACACGCCTCTATTTTCTCACCTCGCGAAACACCCTCGCCTTCTCATCATATGTATAGATTTTTTCCAGCAGGTGATATTGCTTAGGAATGGCATCCCGCCCGGCGTTGCGCCAATCGTTCCCTGGTGGAATCTCCGTCAAAACTACCACCAAATTTGTATGTTCAATCCAAGTGGCGTACCACCCCATATCGCCACCTCTCACACGGTATTTTTTCTGGAAAACCCTTGTTTGGCCAGGGTCATCCAAAGTGATGTATATAGAAAATGTTTTTGAAGTGTGTTCCACAAACGGCCTCCCGTAGGCACCGTAGATCCTCCCCCATACCGTGCACTTTTTGTCCGGAGACACCTGGTATCCGCCAACATATGTCCTTGAGCAGCCCGCCAACCTTAGCAAAAGCAAAATGAGGCATAAGCCTCCAATCGCAATCCCGAATCCTTGACTGACGCGTTTCAGTTTCAAAATAGTTCCGGTTGCTAAAAGTTTAGGTGATCGCTGTGTCTCTACCAGCATATTTGCCGAATGGCAAATGGCCCGCGTGATGCCGCAAACAAAAACGGCGCCCGTTGGGACGGGCGCCGTTTCGAAAATATACCCCGGGAAGGCTACTTGGTACCGAGCTCCTTGAGGATCTTCGCCAATTGATCGGCGGGCAGTGCCTTGAGTTTATCCTTCAACTGGTCAGCCGAGAGTTCGTTCGTTCCAGAAGCCGCAGCCGGAGCACCCGAACCGCTCGTGGGAATCTTTAGGATCTCATCGGGTGTCCAGGGATCAGTCCTTCCGACAACCGCCGCGCGAATGGTCTTCACTTCGTCGGCTTTCACCGGAGCGCCCGTGTTGCCCCAAGCAGTCCTGATATAGGTAACTACCGCAGCGATATTCTCGTCATTACCGATCACGTCGGCGTGGGGCGGCATCGCTGCACCCGCCACATTAAACTCGGTGGTGGCATTGATCTTCAACGGCCCCCCCGTAAATCCGAGCAGCACGATGCGGATAATACGATTCGCGCCATCGGCATTGACCCAATCGGAACCCGCCAGCGGAGGCGCGACCCCGGGTTTGCCCGCACCATCGTCGTTGTGGCAATTGGCGCAGATGTTATAGAGCACCTGCCCTTTGCGCTTTTGCGCCGTAACAGGATCTTCGGGCCCGGACGTGGCGACTGACTTGCCGTGGGGAGCCTCTTCAAACTCGTCCTTCTCAAACCGACCGCTGTATTGGGTCAGATAAGAGCCACCCCAGAACAATAGGCCGGCAATAGCCGCCACCAGCCAGAGGCTCAGGGGCTCAAAGCCCTCCTTCGGGTCGGGCTTTTCCCGCAGGACCGCCGCGTGGACCTGGATGACGTCGTGGGATTCGCCACGATCGCCCTGGGTGAGGGCCACCGGATTGGGATTCTTGGAGGATGGAGGAACGGCGCTCATTACTTGGCCTCCTCCTTCTTGATCTCAGCCTCCGGGACATCCACGGATGATTTCAAACTCCGCAAATACTCGACCAACTGGCGGGCCTTGATGCTGGGCACCACCTCGTAACCTTTTTCCACGGAAAACTCGGGTGGCAGCACCAACGCATTGGTGTTGGGACCATGCGCACCTATTTTCACCGTTTCGAAGAGAAACGCGTAAGGCGGCATGACGCTACCGGCAGAAGTAATCTGGGGATTGTAAAGGTGCTTGTACTGCCAGCCGTAGTCCGGCTGGCGTTCGCCGATATTGGTCAGGTCTGGACCGGTCCGCATGGTGCCGAGCATGACGGTCTTGTTGTAAATATAATCCCGGCTCACCGAACGGCGGCGACCCCAGCCGCGGGCGATGTCGGAACCGTAGCCCTCGGTGCGCACCTGCTGGCTATGGCAGTAGATGCAACCCAGGGAACGATAATGTTCCTCACCCTGCTGGGCCTCGCCGTTGCGGGCCTGCGGATAGACCGCCAAGGTATTCGTGTCCGTATGGACATCCAGGTTGCCAAGCTGCTTGTTGGGCATGAGGACCAAGCCAAACCAACTGCTTGCCAGCGTAAGGAGGATTCCCAGAAAAAGTAGCGGGCCGTAATTCATGTTATTTACCCACCGCCGCGGGCTGCTCGCTGCCAGAGATGATCATTTGCAGGGGCTTCCGGTAAGGGCCGAAGACCCGGACCAACATCCAGACGATGTTTACCGCAAAGGCAACGTGGCCGAGGGCCAGGATGACTCCGGCAAAAGTACGAATCTTAAGATAAGGCAGGGTCAAGGCCACGACCTTGAGGAACGGAATGGAAGCGTCATTCAAGGCCTGGCCTTGCAGGATGCCACCGTAACTCAACGGGACCACATACAGGATGATGCCCAAGGCACTGCCCCAAAAATGAAGCGAAATCAGTCTTGCCGATGGCCATTCGCGCTGGGTAACACGCGGCAGGATGTAGTACATCGAACCAAACATCACCATCGTGAAGAACGCGTACATGCCGACATGCGCGTGGGCAATCGTATGGTGGGTGAAATGAGTTACCTCGCTGACACTCCGGAGCGCGCTCAGGCTGCCCTGCACGCTCGCCACGGTGTAGCTCATCGCGCCGAAGACAATAAAACGGAGAGTCGGGCTGTAACGCATCTTCCCGAAATGCCCCACCATCGTGAAATGATGGTTGATCGCCACCGCCGTCACTGGAATCAGCATCATGATACTGGCCACGATGGAAACAGTGATCATCCAGGCAGGAAGCGGGCCACCTACCAAGTGATGGAAGCCATTCCAGTTGTAGAACAAGGCCAGAGTCCAGAACCCAAGCACGCTCAGATAGTAGCTGTGGATTGGCCGTCCAATGACCTTCGGAATGAAGTAATAGATCGCGGCCAACCCCACCGGGGTAAACCACAGGCCAAGCACGTTATGGGCGAACCACCAATTGACACCCGCTTGAACCACGCCGCGGACGGGCGAAAGCAGCAACATGACCTGGGCTGTTCCGTAAAGCCATGGGAACCAGAGGACCGCCGCCAAAAGATACCATTGGGAAACGTAGAGGTGCTTCTCGGCCCGCAGACGAAAGGTGATAATTGCCCAAACCGCGATCAGCGCGTAGCTGATAAAGAGAATCGGCGTGGAATACTTCGGCATTTCCAGCCACTCGATCCCCGTTGAATCGCCAGCCAGGATACCCACCACTCCCACCGTAAGACCGAGGTTCCAGAAGAAATTGGCGATGGTGATGATCCCAGGAGCGATCAATGGCGTCCGGCACAAACGGCACATCAGCCAGATCAGGACGGCGATCGATGTTTCCATGGCGAAGCCGTAGACCACGGTCGTCAAATGGGCAGGACGTACCCGGCCGAACGTCAGCCATTCACAGTTCCCCAGAAAATCGGGGCTGTGCATCTTATAGGCCGAAATGAGGGCGAAAATCGTGCCAATGAGCAGCCACGCCAGGCCGCTGACAAAAAAGAAGAGAACGGGCGCCCGGCAGGAGGCGTCAATGTCCGCAGTCAACGTCGGGGCGGATGTCTCTGGAGAAACATCACCCGGAAGCAGTGCCCTGACGGCGGGGGATTTTACCGATGCGCTCATGAATGCTTGCGACCCAAAATCTGATCTGTGGCCTGGCCAACAGGCTCCTGTTCGTCGAAAGGCAGCAGGGCTTGGCGATCAAACTGCCGCAACTGTCCTGATTCACCGGCCCATCGCAGCGCCAGCAAGGCCACCCCGGGAAGGAGCACCACGCTACCCGCGATAATGAGTCCAATGATATTCATCAAAATGTGATTGGAAACCCGGGCTTACTCGAAGCTCTGGGCCTTCGATTTGGATTCCAGCCGTTGAATTAACTTCAGGCGGCCCGCGGCCGGATCCTGGAAATCCTGCGCGGCAATCTCCAAGGCCTTCTGGATTGGCACATGATAGACATAGTTACCCTTCGCCAAGGCGTCCTTGTCGATGGAATACTCGGTCAAGGCCGCCTGACTCGCGGCGTCAATCTCGGTGCGGAACTGCTTGCGCGTCACCGCACGGGCGGCGTCCACTTTGGGTGGCGGATTGCCGACCACCAACCAAGCGAGAGTGCCAATGATCAGGAAGCTGCCGATGCCCCCAATCAAATAGGCGGCAATGGTCTTGGAATTTTCGCAACAGGAAGAGTTTTCGCTCATAGCAATAAGGCTCTTTTGTTTTAGTGCGCCGCCGCTTCGCCCGGACCGGGAACGACGTGGTTGGTGATCGCTTCCTTGAAACGGGGATCACGCAAGGGGTACGGCGGATGGGCGGAGAAGTTCTTCCAGAACAACACTCCCAAAAACGTGGGCATCGCAACGAAGAACACCAAGTCCCACCACGCGAAGCTAAGACCACTGGGATAGAGCACGGGCATGACGTTGAACGTCATGTCTGTGTAGTGCATCAACCAAGCCCACAGCGCCATGGGGAACATGACCGCGAGGTTTCGCTTGATATCCTGATTCAACAGGCACACGAACGGCACAAAGAAATGTCCGAAAAGGATGGTGAAGCCCACCCACTTCCAGCTACCTGCCTCACGCTTCACGTACCAGAAGGTTTCTTCCGGCATGGCGGCATTCCAAATCAGGAAATACTGGGAGAAGTGGATGTAGGCGTAGAACACCGTGAAGGCGAAGAACAGAACGCCGACGTCGAGGATGTGTCGCCTCAGAATCACCCGCTGGAGCGGCATACCCGGACGGCTCAGCAAATTGATGATCACGTAAACCGTCGCGAAAGTGGTCCAGACGCTGCCGGCGAAGTAATAGACGCCGTACATGGTGCTGAAGAACTGATACTGGAGCGACTTCATCAGGTAGAAGCAACCCAGGGTCAGGGTGAAGGCGAAATAGAAGATGCCCCACGCCGCCAGTTTGCGGCTCTTGAAGGTCCAAATCGCGGCACCGTCCTTATCCTGTTTCAGGGAATAAGAAAGGAATGTGCGGGCGATGGCGCCCCAACTTGCCACCAAACCAGGCACCAAAATGGTGAAGGCGACGGGATTGAACAGTGCTTTCTTGACGTCCAAGGCGTGGTCCGTTGCGGGATCGATCTTGAACCAAGGATGCAGGTCTCCCAACCAAGCGGCGCCCACGATGGGCAGCACCAGGATAAACATCCAAGGCCACATAAGCGACGAGAGTTGCTCGGTAATCCGACGGATAGGTACGGACCATCCGGCGTCAAACAAATGGTGAGCGAGTACGAGGAACAGCGAGCCCATCGTCAAGCTCAGGCAAAACATGTATACGGTGAGATAGCTGAAGGCCAATTTCTTGATGAAATTGGGCTCCACGTCAGCAGCCTCTCCATGACCTTCGCCATGGGCAGCAGCGACATCCGCATGTTCTGCACCTTCGGCATGAGCGGCAGCCTTCTCAGTGTGGGCCGCTTCTTCGGCGGCGGCGACCCGGGCGGTTCCCAACAGGAGAACCGCAGCGCACGCCACCAGACTGGCAAGGCTAATCAAGAAACGTTGGACGTTTTTCATGGCGGGTTACTTGAGTTTTTCGAGCACCGACGCGGGAACTTCGTCCTTCATGCCGAGGCGGCTCAGTTGCAGGGTGCGAACGTAAGAAACAATGGCCCATCGATCTTCGACGGGAACCACCGATCCATAGCCCATCATCGTGGACTTGCCGACGCTGATGGTCGTGAAGAGCTCACCATCAGTGGCTTTGATCAGGCGGTCCTGATGCAGATTGGCGGTGATCGCCATACCGAACTTGCTGGTGATTCCCTTGCCGTCGCCTTGCGCACCGTGGCAGGGCTGGCAATAGATCGTGAAACGTTCCTGGCCACGCTTCAGCATCTGTGCAGTAACCGGAACTGGAATCGCATCGACGAAATTGGCTCCGACCTTGCCGGTGTTGTAGGGAGTGTCTTCCCAAGCCGTTTCCCGGGAGATGGAACCCTCGGGATGAACCCGGGAACTTTGGCCATCGCTCCAACCAGCAAACTTGGTAGTAGTTTCAGGACGAAGTTTCGCCTGACGTTTCATGTCCGGAAAAACCTCCAAAGGAGGTTTGGTGGACGTCTGGCCACGATAGCCTGCGATACCCACAGTCAGGACGACTGCCAGCACGTAGAAGGTGAAGAAATAGATGAGAAATTTACGCATTTAGTCCTCCACGAGTTCCACGATCGTTGCGTGACATTCCTCGGTCAGGAATTTCCGGGTGGCATCCGCCGAATATTTGGAATCGGTCGCCTCTATGCAGATGAAGAACTTGTCGTCCGAAGCCTTCTTGAATCGCGCGTTCGTCAGGAGCGGGTTGTAGAGCTTCGGCAGGCGATTCAAGCTGAACATGCCAATCAAGGTGCCAAACGACCCCAGGAGAATGGTCAGTTCATAGCTCACCGGGAACGCGTAAAGCGGGGTGAACAGAGGCTTGCCACCGACGACCAATCCGTAGTCGAAGCCGTTCATGAACCAAATCATGGTCATGCCGGTGAAGAAACCGGTGATGCCACCACAAAAGGTGAACCAGCCGACCTTCGATTTCTTGAGCGCCATGGCGTCGTCCATGCCATGGATGGGGAACGGGGTGAACACGTCCCACTTGGTGAATCCGGCATCGCGACAGCGGATGGCCGCCGCCATGATGTCGGCGGGAGTGTCAAACTCCGCCAGCAGTCCGTAAGGTTTAATAGCCGCAGTGCTCATGTTTGCGCGCGGAAAATCAGTGGTGATCCTTCGCCCCACCCAGCGGGTGATGCGGATCGGCTTGTGGTGTGACCGCCTTCACTTCGCCGATGGCTATGGCCGGCAGGAACCGGATAAACAGCAAGAACAGCGTCATGAAGAGCCCAAAACTGCCGACAAAGGTGAAAACATCGACCCAGGAAGGAGTGAAATAACCCCAACTGGAAGGCAGGTAGTCACGGTGCAGCGAGGTGACAATGATCACGAAGCGCTCGAACCACATGCC
This sequence comes from Candidatus Limnocylindria bacterium, assembly GCA_035493435.1. Taxonomy (GTDB): domain Bacteria; phylum Verrucomicrobiota; class Verrucomicrobiia; order Limisphaerales; family UBA9464; genus DATJII01. Next base: position 32,773 of record DATJII010000229.1, read on the forward strand.
GATGTTGACGACGATCGAAACGAACCAGACGAAGAGGGCATTGGTGCGAAGCTTCTTCGACCAGAATAGGTGCGGGCTGATGACGTTACAGGTGATCATCGACCAATACGCCCACCAGTACGGTGCCGGAGGAACGTGGAAGATTTTGCTGATGATGTAAGGATCCGCACCACGGTTGCGGAGGAATACCCACAGTTCGTAAGGGCTGCCACCGTACCAGGAGATGAAGAACTCCATGCCGTAGGCGTAACCCACGATGGAACCGGTGGCCAAGATGACCTTGCACATCAGTTCGATGTGACGGGTGGTGATGATGTCTTCCAAGTGGAAGAGTGCCCGCATCGGGATCATCAACGTCAGCACCATGCCGAAGCCGGAGAAAATAGCGCCCGCGACGAAGTACGGCGGGAAGATCGTGGTATGCCAGCCAGGAACCTGGGAGACAGCGAAGTCGAAGGACACGATCGAGTGCACCGACAGCACCAGCGGCGTGCTCAAACCGGCGAGGATCAGGTACGCCTTTTCGTAGTTGCTCCAGTGGCGGTTGGAACCGACCCAACCCAGCGAGAACACACTGTAGAAGAACTTGCGGATCTTGTTCTTGGCGCGATCGCGCAAGGTGGCCAAGTCAGGAATAAGTCCCGTGTACCAGAACAACAGGGATACCGTTCCGTAGGTCGAAACCGCGAATACGTCCCACAACAGCGGCGAGCGGAACTGCGGCCAAATGTTGTTGGAGTTCGGGATCGGCGCCAAAAAGATGGGAGCGAGCCAGATACGACCGACGTGAACCACCGGGAAGATACCGGCGCAAGCCACGGCGAAGAGCGTCATCGCTTCAGCGGCACGGTTGATCGAAGTACGCCATTTCTGGCGCAGGAGGAACAACACCGCAGAGATCAGGGTACCAGCGTGACCGATACCGATCCAGAAGACGAAGTTCGTAATATCCCACGCCCAATCGACTGGTTGGTTCAAACCCCATACACCCACGCCCGTGGAGATCAGGTAAGTGATCAACGCGAACATCATGGTCATCACCCCCACGCTTATAGCGAAGGCCGGCAACCACCATTTGGGCATCGGGTTTTCGCAGATGCCCGCGATCTTGTTGGTGATCCACCCGAGCGAACGCCCGTGAAGCACCAAGGGTTCCCGCTCCAACTCAGCGGGAGTGTCGTACACTTTCACGGCCGGAACCGGCGCGTGACCGTGAGCGGTGTCGTGCTTGGAAGCGGCGGCTGGAATACCAGACGCGGAAGCTGTCGCTGCTTTAGCCATCAGACATCTCCTTTCTGAGCCGACAGCGCGGCGTGCTTGGACTCATGATCATGACCACCACCGTGGCCGTGTTCCTTAAAGGGGTTTTCGTGACGGTGCAATTCGTAGTCCTTGTTCGAGTCCGGCGTCTCCCGGGAGTCGGGCATCGCCGGGTTCGGATTGCGAATCCGGGCCAGATAGGTAACGCGCGGACGCGTATCCAGGAAGCCGAGCACGGAGTAATTTCGCACATCCTTACGCTGCTTCGAAACCTCGCTCTCGGGATCCAGAATATTACCGAAAACAATCGCCTCGGCGGGACAAGCCTGCTGGCAGGCGGTCTTGATGCCGCCATCCTTCACCTCGACATCGGCGCTATTCCCAGCCTTGACCTTCTGGGTGATTTTCGCCTGTTCGATGCGCTGGACGCAGAAGGTGCACTTTTCCATGACGCCGCGCATACGCACGCTGACGTCCGGATTCTTCACCAACTTGACGATTTCCCAGGACGGCTCGGTGTTCTTGTTCACCCCCAGCGGTCCCTTATAGAGGTTGCCGGTGTTGAAGAAGTGCTGCGACTGGGCCTTGGCGTAGTCGACTTCGCGCTTGTTGTAGTCGAAGAAATTGAAGCGGCGGACCTTATACGGGCAGTTGTTGGCGCAATACCGCGTGCCGATGCAACGGTTGTACGCCATCACATTCAGGCCCTCTTCATCGTGCACTGTGGCATTGACCGGGCACACGCTTTCGCAGGGAGCCGCTTCGCAGTGCTGGCAAAGCATCGGTTGCACGACCACCTGCGGATCGTCGGCAGCGGTGTTGTTACGAAGATCGGTTTCGTGATTCGAACTATAGTAACGGTCGATGCGCATCCAGTGCATCTCGCGTCCGCGGGAAACCTGGTCCTTGCCGACGATGGGAATGTTATTCTCGCTCTGACAAGCCAGCACGCAGGCGCTGCAGCCCACACAGGAGGACAGGTCGATGACCATACCCCACTGGTGAATCTTCGACATCGTCTCGGGATTCTGGTCGTAGGGATGCTCGTAAATATTCTGCTTGCGCCCCGGCAGATTGCGTCCGTCCGGCGCCTTTTCCGGCACATAAGTCATGTGCGGGTCCAGGTCCATGTTGTGGGCGAAATCCGGCTTGGTCTTGAACTGGGCCAGGTTGGCTTCGCGCACGGCGGGACGGCCTTCCATGAGGCCGTGTTCCTGGGTGACGGAGAGGAAATGCTTGCGCTTGACCGGTTCCACTTTGACGCCGGTCACAATGTGCCGGGTGGTGGAATCGAACAGCGGATATCCGTTCAGGCCGCTTCCCGCACCCACGCGACCGGTGGCCGTGCGGCCATAACCCAGGGCCAAGCCCACGGTATTGTCGGCCAGGCCAGGCTGGATCCAAACCGGGCCCTCGACGACCTTGCCGCCGACGGTGAGCTTGAGGACCAACTGATTATATTGGCCGTCGTGCGCGTCGGAGCTGTCATAGACTCCCAGATCCCGCGCGGTCTTGGGCGAGACGAGGAGCGCATTGTCCCAGGTCACCTTGGTGATCGGGTCGGGCATTTCCTGGAGCCAGCCGTTGTTATTATAACGGCCGTCGTCCACGGAGTAGTCGCGGAAGAGTACCAGGTCGAAGCCTTTGGCCTCGGGCAGCTTGGCTGCGGCAATGGCCGAAGCAGTTCCACTGCCGTTGAAATTCAGTGTGGCAGCCTTGGCGGCGCCGCCTTCCAGGAAGCCGTTGAACAGGAATTTTTTCCAGGCCTGATCGTTGTCCCCGGCAATCGCCTTGAACGTGTCGCGCACGATGGCGTACGGCGAAGTCTTGGCTTCGCCAAGCAAACGAGCGAGCACTTCGATCTCGGTCAAGCCACCAAACAGCGGCTCCACCAAAGGCTGGACGGGAACCAACGTTCCGTCGGTGGTGCGGGCATCGCCCCACGATTCCAGATAATGGGCAGCCGAAACCAACCAGAAATCCTTCTTGGGTTTGAGCAGGCTCGTCTCGTCCCGGTAATAACCGAGACGCACAATGGTCTGCGCCTTGTTAAGGGCGGTGGCCAAGGCCAAATCAGCCGGGCCATCATAAGCGGGGTTGCCACCGAGGATGACCAAGGTATCGACCGAACCAGCGTCCAAAGCCGCCTTGAGTTTGGCAACGTCCGAGACAGGAAGTTGGGACTTAACCGCTGGCAGCAGTTCAACCACTTTGCCTAGCGCCCCCAACTCCGCGTTGATGGCGGCGGCAATCAAGTGAACGATCAACGGCTGGCCATAACCGGCCAACACGACCGCCTCACCCTTCTTCGAAAGCAAATCCTTGGCGCACTCTTCCGCCCACTTCGCGGTGGCGGTCGATCCCTGCGACAGGGTCTTGAGTGCGGAACCGATTTCCCCACCCAGAATGGCAGCACCGACTTGCGCCGCGAGCTTGACGACGTCCGTCGGACGAATGCGCAACCGATGATCGGCGCTGACCCCGGTTAGGGTCATCAACGATTCAACCGCATAAAGGCGGCCCATGTCGTCTCCGGCGGCGCGGCGCGACTTGGCGAAGCCACGAATGGATGAAAGGGTGTCCTGCTCGGCACCAATGAAGTCAGCATCCAGCGACAAAACGCGCTTGGCTTTTTCGAGGTGCACCAGCGGTGTGACGTCCGCGCCGAAGGCCGTGGAGTACGCCTTGGCCGAAGAAGTCAGATCGATGGCTTCATATTCCACCCACTGCGCCTTCGGCAATTTGGAGGCAATGGCGTCCTGCAAACGCAGGCGGGAAGCTGAAGAAGACTGGCTGACGAGGAAATAGAGACCTTCGCCACTGTTGGCGGCGAATTGTTTGGCGATCTTGCCCAAGCCATCGAACACGGCCTCAGGTTTGGCATCGTTGCCGTTCTGGGAATGGTTGATCAGACGGTCTGGATCATACAGATCCAGAATGGACGCCTGGGTGAAGGTGTCCGTACCACCGTTACCATTCGGGAAAAGAGAGTTACCCTCTATCTTGACCGGGCGGCCTTCGTACGACTTGACCACCACCGGCACTGCCGACGAACGGCTGGGCATGGCGGTCGCGAAATGCTGGGCCTTGCCGTGCACATACCCTTCGGGCTGTTTGGCGAAAGGCGTCAGATTCTCCTCCGGACGGCGGCAGCCCGTGGCAAATCCGCCCAAGCCAGCCAGCATGAAACTGGCGGACATGAGCTTCATCCAGGAACGGCGGGACTCGCCTTCGGGAGCCAGGCTGGCGCCAGCCGGGAACTCACGTTCCATCCACTGGCGGAATTCCGGCTTATCAGCCAGTTGGTCCAGTGAACGCCAGTACTTGGGGCCGGACTCAGGCTCGGGACACGGCGGTGGAATCTTTTTCATCAGCGATGACAGGTAGAGCAGCTTTGGCCGGGTTGAACCTTCCAATCGTGCACGGCGCGTTTGCCGTCGAAGCCTTCGTTTTTCCAGTCTAGCTGGGTCACGAATTCGTTCGGGCGAATATTGGCTTCAGGCTGCCGATGGCAATCCAAGCAGAACGCCATGGAAAGGGGCTTGGCGTGGTAAACTTCGTCCATCTTGTTGATCTGCCCGTGACAGTGGACACAGGAGATGCCTCGGTTTACGTGGACGCTGTGGTTGAAGTAGACGAAATCGGGAGTCTTATGAATCCACACCCAGGGAATGGGCTTTCCCGAGGTGAAGGAATCGCGGACCAGAGCGAGCTTCGGTGAATCCTTCAGGACGGTGCCGTGGCAACGCATGCAGGTCTCGGCGGCGGGAATGTTCGAGAACCACGACTTCTCAACGCCCGTGTGGCAGTACCGGCAATCCACACCCAATTGATCGGCGTGGATCGCATGGGAGAATGCCACCGGCTGTTTGGGTTGATACCCCACCCGCGTGTATTTCGGGGTGAAGTAGTACCAAATTCCGGCTACCACCGTTGACGACAGCACCACCGCGGCGATACCCACCATCGCCGGGAGCTTATTCGTCCACTTAGGAAAAATGTCGGACATTGCTTCGTGTTCCTTTGCTGCTGGGGTCTGAACTCGCGCCCAGATTCATTAGGCGGATTAATTCCACCGATCTTGCCGCAGCCCCACCATAAGTTGACCTTTTGGCGCCCCACTTCTAGCAATCGCAGACAAGGGTGCAAGTCCGATCCACTCCCGGTCACCATATTTCGGTCGGATTAATGGAACGGATTAGCGAAAAACTTGCGTTTCTTGCCATCACCCGCCTGCCGCAGCCACGCCAGACGAAGATTCAATCCTATCCAGCGCCAGCCATGCAAGTCCCACTTGTGTGCGAACTCTTCAAATCAGGCCGGGATTAGTCGGATTTCTCTACCTTTCCAACTCCACAAGAACAGGTTACAGCGAATCGATGGCGTCAAATTTCAAAACCAGGCTGCCGCTCGGCACCGCCATTAGCCCACTCTTGGCGTTCCCAAGGCTTCCTGGGAGACCGATTTTTCCAGCCTCTTGGGGAATTACACCCGGAAACGATGGGACGGGCCGCCCAGGTCGGTTGGAAAATGGGGTGAGCCAGCGGCACCCAGGCCCTTAACCCCTTGATTCTGAGCCGAAAAGCACCCTTCAACCTCCTTCCCAAGTCCGGGCATATCCCCTGCTTGATGCCCCTGCACACGTCGGTCCCGGTGGTTGAGCCGAGGACTGGCGACAAAATGGTTTAGCGAAGCACACTTCATGAAAACTCATTCTTTTCCTAAAACCCTGGGCCAAAAACTGGCCTTGGCCATCGGATTGATCTGCGTATCCGTTTCCACTTTCGCAGAGACATCGGCCGCCGACACGAAGCCCAAGGTGCGAATCCTGGCATCCGATCCTGCGGCCCTCGTCGGAACCAGTACCGGGGCGTTTACCTTGGTGCGGACTGACACCACGGGTGACTTGGCCATCGACCTGGAAATCGGCGGAACAGCTCTCGCAGGCATTGATTATCAAGCGCTTAGCAATCAAGTCGTGATCCCCTCAGGAACGAGCGCAGTGGATCTCGTCGTCCAGCCTTTGCCGACCGCGGCCACCTCCACGCACGACAAAACGGTGATTCTCACCCTGAAACAGAGCACCAATTACACGATTTGGTCGCGTAAATCGGGGGAGGTCGTACTGGTGGAACAGCTCTTCAATGACCTGCCGCCGTCGGTCGCCATCACCTCACCCACGAATGGTGCAGCGCTGTCCGGCTCGAGTGTGACGATCACCGCTACCGCATCGGACTCGGTCGAAGCCATCACCAAGGTCAGCTTCTTTGCGGGCGACGATCTCATTGGAACGGCGACGAACGCGCCCTATTCGGTCACCTGGACTAACGCCAGTTCGGGTCATCACGTGCTTTTTGCCAAGGCTGTCAATTCCATCGGACAGGCCGGATTGTCAGCTCCGGTATCGATAACCATAACCAATGGCAGCGCGTTTCTGACCCTTACCAGCCCTACCGACGGTGCCACTTTGACACCGGGAAACATCCCCCTCACGGCCGAAGTCGGATGTGAAGGTACGGTCGGAGCGGTCCGGTTCTATGCCAATGGTCATCTGGTTGGGAACGTCCCTGCTGCGCCTTACTCCTTGGTATGGAGCAATGTTCCTCCTGGACACTTCGTGCTGACCGCCGTCGCGGGTGAGAAAGGGTCGCAGATCAAGTCACCCAACGTACAAATTACCGTCAAAGACACTCCTGCGTCCGTCACGATTACGGCTCCGACCAATAACGCCACCTTTGGTCCGGGCGCGGGAATTGTCCTGGCAGCGGACGTGACACTCGGTGACCAGCCGCTGCAACGCGTCAGTTTCTGGGTTGATGAACACCTCGTCGGCATTGCCACCAATGCTCCTTATACCACCACCTGGGCCAAACCTTCCGTGGGCAAACATATGGCCGTGGCCCGCGCCATTGATACGTTCGGCGTGGTAGGCACCTCGTCCGCGGTGAAGTTCTCCGTGACCAATGCCGCGCCCACAGTGACGCTCACCTCCCCGGCGGATCATTCCACCTATACGGCACCTGCCGAGATTACCTTCACGGCGGACGCCGCCGACAGCGACGGCACCATCAGCCGGGTCACCTTCTGGGCCAACAACCGCCTGATCGGCACCGCGACAACCGCGCCCTATACAGTCACCTGGAAACACGTTCCGGCTGGCCAGTACGCAATCGAGGCTCATGCTGTCGACAACAGCGGCACGGTGGCGAACTCCGCGCCGATATTGATTGTGGTGAATCGGAAATAGTCTAAGAGGCTATCTTAAAAGTACAATTGGGCCCGCTGCTGGTGAAAAAGAGCGGGGGCGTTGTTGTCCTTCGGTCGCAGATCGTTGCAGATATGCTCCCTCAGGACGCCTAGCCCCCGCCCTTTTTCCCGGGCGCATCAGACCCAAGCCACTTTTAAGGCTGCCTCTGATCCCCCGCCAGGCACGAGTACGTTGGTTGAGAGGGGCGGCCCACCGGCAACCAACGGTGGGCCGCATTGTTTTGTCAGTTCTTCACCGAGGTGCGCTCGGACAACCAAATCATGTCCTTGTTGTTTGCCGAAGCCACGTTCAGCGGCATGTCATAGAATTTCACCGGCTGGATCGTCCTGGAATCGAGCCATTTCTTGATCTCCGCGTGTCCGTCCGCAAACGAGATGCCCGCCGCTCCGTTATGGTAGCTGGCGGGGTAATCGATGATCCGCGCCTGGGCCGCATTTTCCACCATCATGTTCGCGAAACCGCCGGCGTTAATGCTGTCAGGATGCTCATCCAGCAGGACGTAGAGCAGTGAAGGGCCGGAATAGTCCGTCGTCTTGTGATAGATCTTATACTTGGTCTGACCGTCGATATAGCTGGTCCCCGGCGGCAGCCATCCGCCCGGTCCGCCCATCGCCTGGCTCATGCTCATACTGCGAACGCGGGAATACTTGGCGCCGCCCAGCTTGATCCGGCTTACGTCCGCCGGGCATTTGTACACACCCGCCGCCTGGATATACGGGGCGAACCAGGAATTGGACTTGTTCAAGAGAATAGCCACGTTGGTGTTGTCGTTCGGCCAACTGCCCGGCCAGCCCAGCCAACCGCCCACCCAGGAGTATTTTTCGTCCCGGCTGTTTCCTGGCTGGGTGATGCGATCCTCGTTGTCGAGCGGGTACATCGCGTGCGCCAACTGAAGCTGGCGGAGGTTGTTGATGCACGCCGTCCCCTGCCCCTTCGACTTGGCCTTGGCCAGCGCCGGCAGAAGCATTCCCGCCAGAATGGCAATGATCGCAATGACGACCAGCAGTTCGATCAGGGTGAAGCCACGCGCCGCTCTCGCGTGGTTCGGGGAGAAGTAGGAGCATTTTTTCATGGGAACTGTCGCTCTGATACCCCAGCCGCGGCAGGTTGACAATCAAACATCCGCGAAGGGAGTAAGACCGAGGCGAGCGCGCAGCGTCATGGAGTTGCTCCTTCGTCAAGACTTCCGCCTTCGTTGAAACTACGGCGGACAAGTCGACGAGACGGTGGCAGAGCGCAGCGACGACACCGTTTTGGACGCGCTCCCAGGAAGGCAAGCGGGGATTCATGCCCGTGCCGTGCGTCGAGTGCACGCCGAACCCGTCCGAGGGCCATGATGCCACATAGGAGATTTATCGTCATGACCGTCATATCGTCATCACCCACCCATCCGGATATGAAGATATGAACGTTATGAACGTTCATCCGTATCTTGGCACGATGGGGGGTGCGGATCCACATCACCCTCCGCTCGCGCTTCCGTCCGACGGCGAACCGAGCCCACCGGCGCGAGCAGATTCCCGTCCCAACCAATACCCGGGGGAGGCCGCTGGCCAACCCTTGGGATAAAATCCCGTTGGGATTCGGGGAAATTCGGAGGCAAAGTTCACCGGGGCGAACGCGCAACGTCTTGGAGTTCCTCCTTCGTTGAAACTTCCGCCTTCGTTGAAACTACGGCGGACAAGTCGGCGGCACCGCAGAGCGACGATACCGTTTTGGACGCGCTTCCAGGCAGGCCAGCGGGGATTCATGCCCGTGCCGTGCATTGAGCGCACCCGTAAACCTCCCGATTTGAAATCTGCGAAATCTGTGGATAAGGTTCTCCTTCTCGGATTCCTGCAAAAAACAGGGGAGGATTTTGTCCACAGATTCACGCAGATTACACAGATTGAAAGACGACTGAGGTTGATGACGATGGAGCGACGGCCAGCCCGCTGGGAAAGAGACGCATCACCTCTTAATAGCACAGGTGCGGTTTGAGCAACAGGCACGCTACCGGCTTTCGGCCACTTTCACCCTTCGCGAAAGAATGCAAAAGAATCGCCGGCTCCACAATTAAAAGATGCGCTTGGCAGACCTTTGATTCTAATTGCATCCTTTCTTACGAAGAAAAGTTGCGCCCAACATTGCGCACCATTCCACGGCTCACCGCACTCTCTTAACCTTTACCTTAGAGCCCGTCTTGGCCTTGGCCGGTCTCGGCGTCATTGCCGCAGGTCCTGCTCCGGTGGTGCCTGGCCCGTCCGACTCCGGCCTCGTCCCTCGTCCTCCGTCTCCCGGTCCTGGCGCCGCCTTCGCTGGCTGGTCGAGATAGTCTGTTAAGCGCATTGGACTGCCGACCAGACAGACGCGAAATCCTACGTACCTGTCGCGCCCATCGGGCCTGCGCCGGATGCGATAGGCGGAGCGGCAGGTCCTAGCGACACCATACCACGAGCCGCCCCGAACGACGCGGGCCCGGTCTTCTTCGCTGGGGTTTACGCCGGGGTTCTCGTCGGCATCATCGTGCCTTCGGTAAGCGTCGGACTCATAAGCGTCCAAACACCACTCCCACACATTGCCATGCATACCAAACAAGCCGAAAGGATGAGTCTCGTCCTTCTCATCGACAGGATGAGTTTGGTTACCGGAATTGGCGTCGTACCATCCCACCCACCCTAATGCAGCCTCACCGTCACCCGAATAATATTCCGTCTCCGTTTGCTTACGGCAGGCGTACTCCCACTCGGCTTCGGTGGGTAGACGGGCGACCCACCCTTTGGGCAAGGTTTTCGAGTGAGACAGCCAATCGCACCATGCCGCGACCTCCTCCCAGGAAACATTTTCGACAGGACGCCTCTTTCCTTTGAAGATGCTCGGCTCCGATCGCGACCTCAAGGCCGGGCACCATCGTGCCACGGTACGATATTGCTCCTGGGTTACGACGAAGGTTCCCAAATAGAAATCCTCGGTCAATCGAACTTCATGGACCGGCTCTTCGTTGGAATAGTAACCACGAGCCCCCATGCGAAAGCGCCCCGCTTCGATTCGCCGGAAGAACATGGGGACCTCTCTAGGGAGGCTAATGATCAAGTCGGCCTCGCGGGCGGCTCGGTCCCAAACTCCCAGCGTCTTTTTGCGGGTGGACATAGTATTCACGAAACAACTACTTATTTATATAAACGTTCTCCCGCCTCATGGCCTCGCTTTTGATGAAGCTGCACTCACGCCGAGCCGGGTTTTTACCCATTCCAGTAATTCGGCACGCTTTGCGGTATCCCACTTGCGATTCAAGTCCAGAATATCGGCAAGTTTCGGAATATGTTCCTCAATGGAGTCCAGGGCACACTTCTTCAATTTCTCCAGCGATACTACGCGCTTCAATGACCCGGCTTTATCCCCCTGCCCAGAAGGAAATGTTTGCCAAAATTTCTTATACTCTTCCGGTTTGCCCCATTCGTTGAATCCACTGTTGATATGCTCCACCAGCACCAGCACCTCCTTGATTGCGTTGCTCCCTTGCGTTCTCAGCCCAAAACTGTCCATGACATTCCAAAACTCGTAAATGCAATTGGGAGAAGTCCAGTAGCGGTCGCTATGAACGATCAGCACCTTGTCCGTGGCGCGGATCCGTTTCATGAAGGCGATGATTTCATCGCCTGGCTTCAATTCCCTCACGTCCAGGACGAGTTCTACCCGATCCTGCGGCAGGTTTTCGCAAAGAAAATTCGCAGGCTCGGCGTACCGCTTCTTCTCCTTCTCTTCGGGTGGATCCCACGCGTAGGAAACGAACACCTGAACCTTCTCCTGTCGGGTTCCAGCTTGGCTGGAATCCAATTCTGCGCGGGACGATTCCTGGATGTCTGGCGGGTTTGGCAAATGCTTCTGTACCAGTGCGGCCATCGTTTTGGCGCGTTCACCCGCTTCAGGCCCGGCGACTTCCACCGCGATTCGACCACCCAGTCCTGAGTCATCGAAGTGTGCACGCAGCCACACTGTTTGCCCCTCCTTGTTTTCAAGATAAAACCCGTCGCTCGCGTACTTCGCGTCGGTGCCGTACCGATCACCCATTTCTTTGAGAAAACCGTACCAATGGCCGGTGTGGAGGTGCGAATTCGGAACCTCAATGGCGCTCGATTTACCCTTGGCATGGCGATCAAATCGATGTTGGAGATCCAACACTTTTGCGGACGGCAGGTACTCGAAACACTTATAGACGGGTTCACCCCAGTACGACTCTTTTTCCCGCACCAGTTCAAAGCAGACTCCCACCGCCTTCATGAAACTGAGCAGGAGTTTTTGTTCCGGCTCGGAGTACAATTCTTTCCATTGCCATTCATCCAGGTCCTTTCGGGTAAACTGCCCGTCCACGTCGAGCAGACGGCGATAGATCTTCCTCCCGGGGCGCCGGTCGAGCACCGTATAAATACCGTCCAGGGCCCATTGCTGCCCAATGATGACGCGGCCCTCGAACAGTTGCGGATTCCAATAAACCCAGCCGCTATGGGTCAGGAAACCCAAGGTCCGCCGGATACGGTCTGGGGTCAGTGAAAACATTCCTTCGCGAATGGCTTCGGCCAATTGTTTATACCTTTCGCCATCCTCCGACCTACGGGTTCGTCCGATTGCGGCATCGAATTCCGCCAGAAAGACGGATTCGGTGATCTCATTGCCCGTGGGAACCGAACTCCCTACACCTTTGGTCTGACGCTCCCGGAGCCACGCTTCCACCATATCTTGAGCTATCTCCCAATAGGTGGGCACCGCCGTACCCTGGATCCGAATGACCTCGCCCACTTCATGGCGCAGCCACTTCTTGAGTTTGACCAATTCACCTGTGCCCAGCTTGGAATCGACGAAAAAACTATCGAAGGTTGCCTTCGCGCCTTCCAATTCTTGCGACAGCCTGGCTTCCAACTCCGGCGTGCGTTCGGCATGGTGTGAGCAGACGATGGCGATGCGGGGTTTGTGAGGGCAGGCTTGCAGGATTGAATCCACCCAGTAGCGCAGTCTGCGCCATTTGTCGGGATAACCTGTGTCCGCACATGGCGGTGGCTGCTGGCCATCCTGCTCTGGCTTCCAGAGCACAATGAATACCGATCCTACGCTCATAAACAAGCGGTGGGTGTTGTGGTAGATCTCCTGGCCACCGAAATCCCAGAGATGCAGATGGACCTCTTCGGCA
>DATJII010000230.1:0-61558 GCA_035493435.1 Candidatus Limnocylindria bacterium
CATCTGGCACTGTGCTTCATGGCCTATGCGTTCCTGACGAGCCTGCGGCTGCGCGCGCCAAAAAAAACTTCCGACACTGCCCGAAGTGCGCCGCTGGATGAACGAGGCGCTGGCTTTGCTCCAATGCCCCCGCTGCCGAATTAGTTTCACCCGCTCCGGCATCCTAATTGACTCGTGCTGAAATACTTAACGGAGTAGTGCTAAGGCGTGTCTTCAAATACTCAAAAGATACATTTGGGCCAATCTTTGCCCAGGCTTCCGACAGTGACCCAAGACCTGCCAATGGCCCGCGTAAGCACCGAATCAGCAACTCCGCCGTGACATCAGTCAAGTTTTGCCTCAACGTGTTTCCAACAATTCTATGGCCGACGAAGAACTATTGACGATATTAGTAATGGGTTCGAAGACTTGGAATCGGTGGCGGAACGGAGGCGGTCAATCAAAACGCATAGACCTCAGAGGTGCCAATCTCAAAGACGCGAAGCTCCAAGCCGCAAATCTACAGGCAGCCAATCTGGAAGGCGCAAATCTGTTTAGCGCGGATCTCTTCTGCGCGAAACTCCAAGGGGCGAATCTGAGAATGGCTTATCTCCAAGGAGCGAATCTCTTCAACGCGAACCTCACCGATGCGGATCTTTACGGAGCAAACCTCCGCGGCGCAAACCTCCGGGCCGCAAACCTCCAACGCGCGAACATCTACGGAGCAGACCTTTATGGAGCGAACCTCTGCGGCGCGAATTTCCAAAACACGCAACTTTCAATGGCAAACTTAAGTCATGCAGCGTTTGGGGATGCCCAGTTCGACCACTCGTGTATGGGAACCACCACGATTGGAGATGCCGATCTGAGTCGAGTTGTTGGCCTGGAAACAGTTAATCATGCGTATCCTTCGACCATTGGCATAGATACGATCTATCAGTCCAAAGGACGCATCTCCGATGCTTTTTTGCGCAGCGCTGGTGTGCCGGATGAAATAATCGCCCTGGCAGGCCATATCCGGACGGGGCCTCCACTCCAGTTTTATTCTTGCTTTATCAGCTATTCCCATAGGGATGAAGAATTTGCCCGAAAACTGTTTTCGCGGCTACAAGCGAATAAGGTGCGTGTTTGGTTTGCGCCTGAAGAAATGAAAGGCGGTCGAAAACTTCATGAGCAGATCGACGAAGCAATTCGGACTTATGACAAACTAATACTGGTATTGTCAGATCACAGTATTCTGAGTGAATGGGTGGAAACTGAAGTGAAACACGCCCATCGGAGAGAAAAACGTGAAAACCGTCGGATGCTGTTCCCGATTCGCCTAACGGACTATCTGACTTTGACCGAGTGGAAGTGCTATGATGGAGGAAAAGACTTAGGAGACGAGGTTCGCGAATATTTCATTCCAGATTTCTCTAATTGGAAGAAAGAGGCGGCTTTTGGAAAGGCTTTGGCTCGGTTGTTGGCAGACCTCAAGGACTCCGTATGAGCTGGACCAAACTCTTCGAGAGGCAGCCGCTCAAGGCCAAGCCGTTACCGGGCAGGATCTCAATGACGTCTTAGCCTCCATACGCGAGTATGGCATATCGAGCGGGCGATAGGACTTACCAGGGACATCAACCCGTATGGACCGGAAGACCGGTCGCCGCCGATTGAGCCAGACCGTGAAGATTGATTACTAGACAGGTAGTGGATAATATCTTGTGGCGATAGAGATGCCGAGGGTTTCTGTGATTGCATCATTAAGAAATTTTTGTTTGTCCACCAGAAAGATGCAAGGTAACTTATATGTGTCATACTTTTCTAAACGAACGAGCGTGTCGTTTCCAAAATCTATGTATACTGGACATGTAGCATCCAGCCAAGTCTGCCTTGGTCGGACCCAATGGTATTGGTGATGCCCTCGGTAGGAACGGTTCACTTCTTCTTCAATTTCGCCGATGCCATGATATATGTGGAATCCGAATGTGTTTATGTCTGAATGACGATGGAACAGCCCTCTGGCTGCACCTTGCATTTTTCTGGTTGCTTTATGCCAGACAATGTCTTTTGCGAGTTCCGACTTTGGATCAGGCAAAAGGTGGTAGATATCAAAATCATCCTTGAACTCGCTGCCGTCAATTATCCATACAAGGTTTTGGTAAAATTGCTCGCGCGAAACTCTCTCGACGTCTGTCATGGATGAATGCTGGAATTCTATTATGATTCCAGTCGACGTTTTCACGTCGGCGCGGTGAATCTCGCCCGAAGGAGCCGCATGAGCAATTTCGCGACAATGTATTGGGAAATGGCTCTTCCATTCTCTATGCCAGGCCGTTTCGTTTTCCCACCAGGGATCGCAGTTTTGTCTGTACGCGTGAGCCCAATGATGAATGACTCGTGAACCGCATTTAGCGACCATTTCTGCGCCGCACATCGGGCATCGGCCTTTTATGCCTTTCATCGGTTCGCTCTTTTTCCCGTCAACAATTGCGTATTGCATGCGATTCCCAATCTCGTCGGGGATTTAATTGTCTTGATCCAAGAAATTGCACAGCGGGGGTATCTGCGACCCAGTTCCGACGCTGTCGACCCATATTTTGGGATGAGAATTAAGGTTTTTTGCGTAGAGTTTCGGGCAAGAACGATCAGTGTTGTGATTTTACTAGACAAATCAATCGGTCGTGATGTTAATAATTATAATCCGTGATCCGGCGTCGGCAACCGTGCCAAGACTGAATTGCGTTCCTTTCGCAATGCGGAGGTATCCTTACCGGGCCGTGGTCGTGTTTTCGCTATCATCTTTAGGCGTTGAGCGTGGAATGCCTGTCTCTCGATGTAAGTGCAGCTCTGTCCAATTGCCTCCTTGCGCCCACTTCTGTCGTCTGTACTTGGAAACTTTTGGAGCGTAGTTGTTCCAGTGGTTTCAGTCAAACTCAGATAGCCCTTCCTTCTTTCGGCTGCAACGCGCGGCGTTTCTGATGGGCAGGCAAAAGCCCCCGCCCGTCCGCTGAATTGGAAAATCGGTTCCCCCCAAAGGTTGCCTCCGATCTTCCGCATTGTCCGGCCCGCTTCGCTCGGGCTTTCGGGGCTTTAGATCTCCTGCCATCAGGCCGCGATGGTCGCGAGCCAGAGAACTTAAAGAAGGAGATTTTTATGACCGACACACAAAACAACCAACCCTCTTCCAAGACTCCCACGCATGCGGCGTACCACGTCCGCGATCGTGAAGGCGGCAAAGGTATCTGGAAACCCAGGGGTGCCGTGTGAGCCCAAAGGGATGGCAATGGCTTCAATATCAAGATTGAAAGCGTGCCGCTGGATGGACGCAACCCACTGCGCGTCATTTGCGATAAGCAGGAGTAACCCTGAACCGGGCGAGCCTCGCCCGGGCTTAGGTTGCGTTGGGTTTTACCAAGACCGACGACGATCACTCTAGATTTGGGGTGGTGTCGAATTGCGCTCAACTCCCAGGGAAGGAGGTGTCCCGTTTTCTTGATGATGGGTTGGTCAGAATCACACGGTCACTGCTTCCTGGGGGGAGGAATGGCGTCGCACTAATTGCGCGTGTATTTATCCCATCGCACTCGGGGCTTTTCGGGTGAGAGGTGCTGGGGTAAGGAACGGATCATTGCGGTCCCAGGTCGAGCACCACGCGAAAGCCGAGGTCGGAGTCGGGCATGTTGAAGGGGCGGAAATTGCGTGAGGCCGAACGACAGGATGAGTTCGGGTAATCGTAGGCGCCTCCGCGCATTACTTTAGATCCTAGGAACACGGGTCCTGCGGGTCCCGTGGGGTCCGTTTGGGTGCCGCCGGGCAGATCGTCGTACCAGTCCTGGCACCATTCCCAGACGTTGCCGTACATGTCGAACAGGCCCCAGGGATTCGGGAGCTTTTGGCCCACGGGACGGGCGTTTAGTTCGATGTTTCCGAAGTCGAGAAACCACGCATAGTCTGCGGTATTGGCGTAGGTCGGATCATCGCCATAGCTAAAGCGGGTGGTGGTACCGGCGCGGGCGGCACATTCCCATTCGGCCTCGGTCGGGAGACGATAGTGGCTGCCTGCGGGAATTCGGCCCGCCGCGAGTTCCCTTTGCGTCAGCCTGGCGCAGTAATTTGTGGCATCGGGCCACGTGACGCTGGAGATCGAACGATAGAGGTCGCCGGGGAAATCGCTGGGATTCTCCCCGATGACCGACAGGTATTCACCCTGGGTTACCTCGTATTTCCCAATGCAGAAGCCGTGGGTCAGGGTCACGGTGGTCTGCGGACTTTCGTCGATGCTCCGGTCGGGCTCATTGGTTCCGCTCCCCATGGTGAACGTATTGGGCGGAATGTAGACCATGTTGGCCGGAGGGTCCTGCCGTAGCGTGCGGTAAAACCTTTGTGGGAACGCGTCAGCCGTCACTTCGACAAAGTTGATGCCGCCCAAGACGTTGCTTTTCAGGCCGACGACGTTCCAGGTGGAAAGGTTGGTGGAGGCCAGGACGGTATAGACTCCGGGAGGTCCCGTGATTCCGAGCAGGAACGCCCCAATCAGCGATTGCGGATGAGCCAATAGGACATCCAATGGGTACGCGTATACGGAGACCTCGTGGCCTTCCAGATAAGCGACGTCCGCGGCCAGGTTGGTCGACGCCAGGGGTTCGGGCAAAACGAGGGTTACGAGCGGATTGTCGAGGTAGCCGAACCCGGTCAGCTTGGTGATATCGGGAGGTAGGGTGAGGTTCGTTAGTTCGTTGCTGACGAAGTAAAGCCCGATCAAATTGGTGAGTCCGGAAGGCACGGACAGGTGGGGAAGCTGATTTCCGTTGAGGTTCAACGTCTGCAATTGCCCCAAATCCGCCGGCAGCACCACGTTGGTCAATTGATTTTGGGCCAGATTGAGCCCCGTCAAATGGGCCAGACCGAGGGGCAGGATTAGGCTGGTTAGATTGGGATTCTCCGACAGGCGCAGGGTGGTCAATTGACTCATACCCGCTGGCAGCGTGACCCGGGCGACTGGATTGGTGCTGACATCGAGATAGGTCAACCCGATGAGTTCCATTGGCAGGGTGAAGTTGGTAAATAGGTTCGCGCGAAGGTGAAGGGACTTGAGGCCGGTGAGGTTGGTGGCGAACGCGAGCGTGCTCAACCGATTGAAATCGAGATCCAGCCGATCCAGATTCCGCAGGTCGTTGGCGAAGGTCAGTTTCGTGAGTTGGTTAAAGGAAAGATCGAGTTCCTGAAGGTTGGTCATGCCTGTCGGCAAGGCCAAGCTGGGGAGCAAATTCTCGGAAAGGTTCAGTTCGGTCAAACCGGAGAGTCCGGGAGCCAAGACGAGGTTGGTCAGGGGGTTGCCAGCGAAATAGAACGTGCTCAGGTTGGTCAGCCCGGCCGGAAGGGAAAAATCGGTAAAGGAATTGAAGCCGAGGTTCAGGGTGACCAGGCTGGTCAGGTTGGAAAGAAGATCAAATCGAGTGAGCAGATTGCCCTCCAGGTCGAGGTTGGTCAAAGCGGTCAGCCCTGCGGGCAACGTTAGATTGGTGAATCCGACGGATTCGAGCCTGAGGGAGGTCAGGTTCGTCAGGCCGTCCGGAAGGGAAAAGGTGGCCAAGGGGTTGATGCTGACGTCGAGCGACGCCAGTTTGGTAAGCTGGCCCGGTAGCGAAAAGTTGGTGAGATGGTTGATCTGGAGATTGAGCGAGACCAAGTTGCGCGCTGCTTCGAGTCCATCGATTCGGGTCACATTTCGGTCACGAGCGACCAGGTTGGTCAGGCTCAGCAAATCCTGTTCGGTCAAGGCCCCGGCAGGTTTGTGTAGTGCCTCACGAACGGCTGCGGACAGGCCGGGATCTGGAATGACCACCTCCTGTGCCAGCGAAGTTGAGATCAATCCAGCCAGGAACAGTCCCAGAAGAACTCGAAATAAGGCCCATCGTTTCATATGCATGGGAGGAAAGAATGCTCTACCGGTTCCCAAAACAAATGGGACAAAAGTCCCAGCCATTTTCCAGCGTAGTCCGGCGGGGTGCCGGCCGTTCGTGCCTTTTCTGTGACAATCCGGAGATTTCCGGAAAGGAGGACGAACGGGATGGGCCAGCCTACTTCAGGGTGAAGAGGGAAGCCAGTTTATCGGTTGTCGTACGGTTCTGGACACACGCGACGGTCATTCCCCAAACACCTCGCTTGCCAAGGCCTCTCAGTCTGCCGCTGTGACGCCCAGAGGGAGGGGGACGCGGATCTCCACGGCGGTACCGTGACGGCGGGTGGATTTGACCTCCAGCACGCCACCCACATGGGAAGCCCGCTCGCGCATGCCCAGTAGTCCCAGGCCGCCGCGTCCTTTTCGATTCCCCGAGTAGCGAGCCGTGTCGAAGCCCGTCCCATCGTCGGTGATCGTCAACTGCACGATGTTGCCTGGATTCGTCAGGTAAACCGTCACCTGGCGGGCGTGGGCGTGCTTTTCCACGTTTTTCAGAGTCTCCTGGAGAATACGATAGAGCGCCAATTCCGTATCGGCGGGCAGTCGCGGGGTCAACTCCACACAAGTCACCTGTACGGGCACACCCGTCCGATTCGCAAACTCGGTGCTGGTGTCGAGCAGGACTGCTTCCAGGCCCAGGTGATCCAAGATGCTGGGCCGCAGATTGCGGGAGATCCGCTCCACTTCCTGAACCGTTTTGCCAATGATCTCGTGGAGCTTGAGGGCCTCGCCCTTGGCCGGACGGTTGCGCGCTGGAAGGTTATCCGCCAGGACCTGGCTGCGGACCAAGACCGCGCAGAGCATCTGGGTGATGGTGTCGTGGAGTTCGAGGGCGACGCGCCCACGTTCGGCTTCCTGTACTTGCACCACGCGGTGGGTCAACGCTCTTAGCAGTTCCTCGTTCCGCCGGGTTTCCGTCAGGTCCGTCACGACCATGCCAAAGGTCGTGTGAACGCGACCCGTTTTTTTGACGGGTCGAAGGGAAATTTGCGCTGGTATTAGCGAACCGTCATCGGCCTGCAGCACGACTTGGAACTTGGAGCCGGATGGATCGGCCCGTTTCAGGAGTTTCCGTAGCGTTGCCCGGTCAGCTAGCGAGAGAAACCGGCGAAAGGAACTGCCGATGACCTGTTCCAGGGGGCATTCCACCATGCGGGCGAAGCACTGGTTGGCATAGAGAATCATCTTGTCGGGCGTCAACGTCAGGGCGCCTTCGTTCATCGATTCGATGAGCACGCGGTAGGCATGCTCGGCACCTTGCAGGGTAAATGTTTGCAGTCCTCCCTTGCCGGCCACGACCACCGCATCGACTTCACCGTTTTGGATGGCGTGGAGTGTGGCTTCCGCGTCGGCCACTCGCTGGCGAAGCGTTGAAAGTTCCAGGGCCAGTGCGGCGGGGGAGGGCAGATGTCCGCGAGCCGTCTTCAAAGCGCAATGGTGCCGCTGGCGACCAGGTCCCACTCGACGAACAAGCCGGAGATGCTCATTAGATTGCCGATATACCGTCGCACCGGGCGCGGAAAGACCCTGATGAGCGTCGGGGTCGCGACGATTTGGTTCTCTCGTGCCAGGCCGGGTTGCTGGTAGATGTCGATTACCTCCAGTTCGCAGTTGTTTTTCAGTTCGGCGGCACAAAGTTGGCGGGCACGTAGGACAGCCTGGTGCGATCGAACGGTAGCGCCGGCCACAAATAGCCGCAGAATACATTTACCCTGGGGCTGGGCCGCTGCGGACTTTTTAGAGGCCTTTACCGGACGAGTGGTTTTCGTGGTTTTCACAGTAAAGCATCACGGGTCAACCAGCGCGCAAATCCAGGCCGACGAGCACGCGCTCACTATCGGATAGGGTGCCAATGATTGTTCGAACGGGCTTGGGCAACTTACGGACTACTGTGGGGATGGCCAGGATTTGATCGCCTTTGGCGAGTTGAGGCTGCTTGAGCAGATCGATGACGGTGATACGATATTGGCCTTTGAGATGGCTTTCGCAGAATTTCTTCAGGTTTGAGAAGGCGGTCAACGATTTAGGCGTTTGGTCCATCACGTAGAGTCGTAGTTGCCAGAGTTTTTTGGAGGTGGGCAGGGGAACGGGCGTTGGTCGTTTCGCCGCTTTCGCTTTCATTAGTTTCTCCTCCGGGCTTTGGGTTTGCTCTCCACGCTGGCGCCCACCGCGATATCCGCCTGACGCAACCGGCCCAACTCGGTGCGCTCGGAAGTTAACAAGCGTGTTCGGTTTCCGACTTGTTCATCAATTTGCCGAAGTTCTTCGGCGCTGGCTTCGTATTCCGAGCGGAGCGAGGCGATCTGTTGTTCGAGCGCCGCGTGTTTTCGTTTCATTTCGCGCTGGCGACCGGCGGCCTCCTGCTGGGAAGCCAGGGCCTCGGCTTTTTCGCGCGCCGTCTGCGCCGCACGGGCTGAACCGGTCAATACACCGCTGGGACCTATATAAGCGTCCACGAGATCGATGCCCTGGTTCGAGATCAGGAACTCCCGGATCTGGTTCGAGTGCGCCATGCCGCGCGCCTTAAGCACATAGAGCACGCGATTGCGTTCGCCGTTGCCTTCGAAGTCTTGCAAGAGGAGCCAGGCATCCATGAGTGAGGACATGGCCATTTCACTTTGATGGAGCACATGGCCGCCCTGAGTCAGGCTGGTGAAAAGGGAGGTGATTTGTTCGCCCTTGAGGTAGTCGACCAGTCGCGTGACCATGCCCTCGCTTTCGTAGCGGGTGCCAGCATCCGTCAGGCTGGTTATTGGATCGACAATGACGACCTGGGGCTTAAACGAGGTGATTTCCTTGAACATGGTCGCCAGATGCATTTCCAGCCCATAGAGTGAAGGTCGCGCTGAGTGAAATCGCAGCCGGCCAGCCTTGACCAACGGTTCCAGGCGCAAACCGATGGAGTGCACGTTGCGGATGATTTGGTTGGGCGATTCCTCGAACGAGAAAAAGAGCACACGTTCACCGCGCCGGGCCGCGGCTTGGGCAAAGTTGGCGGCGACATTGGTCTTGCCGGTGCCAGAGGTGCCGGAAAGCAGGATGCTGCTGCCGCGAAAGAATCCGCGCCCGCCCAGCATTGCGTCGAGGCGGGAGATGCCGGTGGCAATCCGTTCGTTGGATACTTTGTGGTTTAGCCCGAGCGATGTGATGGGCAGTACGCTGATGCCCGTTTCGCCGATTAGAAATGGGAATTCGTTGGTGCCGTGAAGCACGCCCCTATATTTCACCACGCGCAGATGCCGGGTGGCGATCTGGTCATTGACCCGATGGTCGAGCAGGATGACGCAATCCGATACGTATTCCTCCAGCCCGTGGCGCGTCAGTTGTTCGCGTCCGCGTTCGCACGTGATGACGGCGGTCACGCCCTTCTCCTTTAGCCAGCGGAAGAGACGGCGCAGCTCGGAGCGCAGGATGGCTTCGTTGGGCAGGCTGGCGAAAAGCACTTCCAGGGTGTCCAGCACCACGCGTTTGGCGCCAATGGAATCGATCGCGTGATTGAGGCGGACAAACAGGCCTTCCAAATCATATTCACCGCTCTCCTGGAATTCACTTCGCTCCACGTGGACATAGTCGACCACGATCTTCTTCCGGCGCACCAAACCCGCCAAATCAAATCCCAGCGAGGCAACGTTGGCCTCCAACTCCGCTTCCGTTTCCTCGAAAGCCATGAACACACCCGGCTCGCCGAAGCGAGTGGCGCCCCGCACAATAAATTCTGCTGCGAGCAACGTCTTGCCGCATCCGGCACTGCCACACACCAAGGTGGGCCTTCCGCGAGGCAGACCGCCACTGGTGATCTCATCGAGGCCTTGGATGCCAGTGGGGCACTTGGGCAATTGAACCGGCGGCGAGGCCGACACGTGGCCGTTGTTTTTCATTCTTGGCGGAGCCATCACTAACCCAATCGTTTGACACGGACCTGCTAACTTGCCGGATCATCCGGTGCGCACCCCCATCTGCCTATGGGGTGAATACCCCATTGAACCCGTGCCGTTAATATGGCCGTTATTGCCGGTAGAGTTTCGGACGGTAATAGCACCAGCATTTGCTCCTTCGTTTTCCGGACGACGAGCAACTCACTCAACAAAAAACCCGCCCGAATTGCTTCGGGCGGGCTTTGAGATTTTATCGGAAGTGGGACAGGCATCCGGGGATGTGCCGGCCCGCTCCGTCGAGCTCTACCTTACTTCACGGAGCGGTAGAAAGCGTTGCCGGTGCCGGCGGGGATCGTATAGGGGCTTGTCGCGCCCGGGACGTCGGAGAACGTACCCGTTACCGTGGCCGAGCTTTGCAGCGTGCCGGTGAAGGTCACCGTGGTGGCGGTGTCCGACTTCGCGATGGAAACTACGGGCGGTGTGGTGGAGCCCGAGGTCAGCTTGACCGTGTTGCTGGGCAGCTCATTGCCGGGAACACTGATGACCACACGGAAGGTCGCGGCGAAATCGGCCACCACCGGGAAGATACGGAAGGTCGCGGCGTTTTCGTTGGGGATGTTCACGAAGCCTGCGCCGTCGTTCCGTTGCCATTGATAGGCGAAGGCGGTGGTGATGCCCTGCTTGGTGGCGGCGCCTTCGGCCGTGAAGGTCGTGGCGCGCGGGGCCGTGCCGTAGTCGATACTTAGGTTGCGGATCACCCAGCTAGGATGGCTGGCACCGGAGCAATCGTCCCAGGCGCCGACGAATTGGATGACGATCTTATCATTGGCCTTGAAGGAGCCGAGAATCACCGTGCTGGTGATAAAGGTTCCGTCGGTGTAGCCAGGAGAATTATCGTGAAAGGCGCGCTGCCCCAGGAGAACGCCATTGCCGGTAATGGTTCCCGGAGGATAACCATTCGCGGTGAAGTTGTCGGGCGACACGGGAGTGAAATCGCCGCCGTTCACACTAACCCAAATCTGGCCGCCGTCGAAGGCTCCGGATTCGAAGGAATAGCGATGAGAGAAGGTCAAGGTTGCCTCGTCGGTGACGGGCATGGTGAATTCTGGGCTGGTCAACTTGGAGTTGAAAGGCCCGCCGCATCCGTCGTCACTGCCGTCGGCCGACCAGGCGCCATCGCCGCCGAGATAGGCGAATGGTCCGGGAGGCGCGGGATCGGTGTTAATTACCGTGAAGCCGCCGTCAGCCACCGTGAAGTTATTGGTCACGAAGTTGACCACCGGCGAAGGCAAAACGCCGGGCTGGTCGACCGGTTGGGTCACGAACTTGAGGTCGGTGTTCGGATCAACGTAGGTCGAGAGGAACTCGCCAGGCAGGTACGGCAGGGAAGCTGCGGGAGTGGTATCAGATGCTTTGCGCCAGGCCACTTGCAGGTAGTCGCCGCCGCCGCCTTCCTTGAGCATTGCGAGCACGCCATAGCGTACCCCAGCAAACAGGCGAATCGGGGCGGCGGTGGTGGCAGCATCGCCATCGGTGGGCTCGTAGAACGGATCGCAGCAATCAAGCTCAATAGCGATCGGCGTGTCAGTAGCCGGATTGGGGATGTTGGCGTTCGAGCTCAGGTATAACCGGGAAGCGTCGTCCGAACGCAGGAAGAAGTAGTAGTCATCCGTTTCGGTCGGGGTGATCCAGCCGGTCATGGTGGCGAAGTAATTCTCGTGGGAATCGTCCGAGAAGATCGTGCGGGTATCGAACCGGCCAGCCAGGAATCCGGCCGTCGTGGGAGTGCCCGCGATCACTCGCGGATCCTGCAAGGCAGTGTCGATATCCGTGTCCGCCGCACCCGTGAGATTATCGTAGTGGGAGAACGTGAGATAGCCAGACGCGAGCGTCCAGGCTTTGAAGGTGACTCTCGTGTTGGCGGCAATGGTATTGCCCGGCGAAGTCTGGTCCTTCACGTTGTTGATCTGGACGGTATAGGTCTTGCCCGCAGTTTGTGCGGCGGTGGTCAAGTCCACCATGTTGTCACCGGGCGTGCCGGCGGGAGCAGCGAGCTTGGCCGCGGTGACCGTGAGGCCAACGGCGCCGTCGGAGATCTTATAGTTCGAGGCGGTCTGGGCGGAGATCGGGTCGAGCGGTTCGGAGAACCAGACCCGGACGGTGGTGAAGGTACGGCTGCCATCGGCATAGAGCGCGGTCGGCGCAATGCTGTCGGCTGGGCCGACTGTCAGGACCACGTTGGTGCTGAGAACGGAGCCGAAATCGTTGCTGACGGCCACCTGATAGGAGCCGGAATCGGCAATGGCGATGCTATTGAACACCAGGCTGGAGCCGGTTTGGCCGGCGAGCACGTTGGTTCCTTTCAGCCATTGATAGCGGATCGGAGCGGTACCGATAGCGCCCACGCTCAAGGTTACCACGTTTCCAGCCACGAGAGTCCGGGTCGGAGCGACGGGCTGGGAGGTAATGACGGGTGCGACATCAGCCGCAAAGTAAAGCGCCTGGAGGTCGCTGGCGGCCAGGGCCTTGTCGTACACGGCGACTTCATCGATGCTGCCGAGGAAGTAATCACCCGAGACATTGAAGACGCCACCGCCGCCGATGTTGAAGAGATAGGTGCTGTTGCCGAAGCTGTCCACGGCGTGGCTCATGGACGCCGCCGGGAAACCGTTGGTATAGACCACGGTGTGGGTCGCATCACCGACGATCGCCAGGAGACCCCATTCATTGTCCGCGAACGGATAGGGAATCTTGATGCTGGCAGCGTAGGCGTTGATATAGAATTCAATGTTGGCGCCACTGTCGGCGTCGCCGATTTCCAGGAGGTCGTTTTGGCCGAAGTAGCCGCCACGGCCGGAATGGATCGTGCCGCGCTTGATCCAGCCTGCGACCGTGAATTCAGCCAGGTCATTCAGGGCATAGGGGGTGCCGACATAACCGGCATTCCCGTTCAGTCCCGCCGCGCTGTTGTCCGCCTCGAAGCCGCTATAGGTGGGAGGGCGGGGGCCGGCGGCGTCTGCGTCGACGCCCGGGGCGTAGGTGCCGTTATAGTCGGCGCCCAAAGTGCCCAGGTTCTTGGCCACCGGTGACGTGCCCGCAACATAGGTCGGCTCGTCCAACCGGTAATAGCCGACAGGGTGGTCTCCCAGGACGACTTGGTTGTACGGGGTGGCAGGTGTGGCGCTTGTGGCGTTGGCATAGTGGGCGGCAACGGCGGTCGCGGTCAGCGCATTGGTATAGATAGCCAGTTCGTCAGCCGAGCCATTCCACCAGAAGGAGGAATCACTGCGTCCGCCAACGAAGAGGGCGCCACCTGCGCTGGGGACGTACACCGTGGGTGTGCCAGCGGGTGTGCCTGTGGCTGCCTGTACGCCGTTCACATACATCGTGGCGTTGGTTCCATCATAAGCCACCACCACGTGGGCCCAGGTTCCAGCCGTGGGCGCTGGTCCACCGGTGATGCTGACGGAAGTATTCAACGCATTCTGATTATACATCCGGAAATTCCAGCCGGTATCGCTTTGGTAAATCAACCAACCGGAGCGAGGCGAGGCGAATTGGCCGGACGCGATGGCGCAGGTCAAAGTCCCGGCGGGATTTTCGACTCCGGGATTAAGCCAGACTTCGACCGAGAAGGCCGTGGCGGGGTTCATCACGCTTGAATAGGGCACACTGACCACGGTTCCCGCTGTGGCGTCAAATGCTGCTGCGGTGTCCGCGCTGCCGACTAGGGCACCTGCCACGGGATGCACTGCGGCACCCACATAGTATCCGTCGACAGTGGCACCCAGACTTCCGCTGTTTTTGGCCACGTCTGCCGGAGGGACAACAACGTTGTCATTGAGGCGCCAATAGCCCAGCGGGCTTTTGGCCAGGATCTGCGCGGAGTAGTCGGCTCGGGTAGTGGCCAGACTTAATCCGGCCAGGACCAAACAAGCCATCCTGGAGAGGAATTGACTGATTTGTTTCATAGGGCATCTGATGCTTTGCGAGCCATGCGACTACCTTTTTGCCAATGGTTAGGGGTCGGGAAGTCGGCGACCGCACCGTGGTAGGGTGGGTCGGTGGTTATTGGGTAGAACCGCCTTGACTCGCTTCGACCATCGTCGAAGCAACAAACATACCAAAATCGCGCCATTCCATCAACCCTTGTTGCGTAATTGGTTTCCTCAGAAATTCTTACGCCGACGAGAATCAATCGGTGAAGGGGCCAGTTGCCAAAGGAGCGAACAAATAACCCCGCTTGGACGTACTTCCGAACAGGTAAAGATGCTCCAATTCGTTCGACTTGGTCAGATTTGAACTGTTGGAGTATCTCGTCCTCCCGAATGCGATGCCAGTCCTGCTTTTCGCGTGGCTTTGGTGGATGGCCATGGGGCGATGCGTCGCTACCGCTGAAGCTGGAAAAATCGGCTTTCGCCGCCGATGGGAATCGACACTGCGGAAAACGCGCCGTCGTTCAACACCGGGTTGGTCACGGCGGTCCAGAAGATGGGCGGGGTCAAGGTGGTGGCCGAGTAAACTCGAAAGTTGGAAGCTGACGCCGACCACGAGAGATCGGCTATCTGGCCAGCGAGGGTCACGGTCAAGATTGGGCGTCGTGCCGGTTCCAAGCTGAGGACCAGATTGTCCACAAGGTGCCTCACCACGCCGTCGCCGCCGCTGCCTTCGCCTTCACCAATGAACGAGAGATAGTTGTGGGTGAAACCATTGGTCCTGACAAAGGAAAACAGGGGTGTTTCGCTTCCATCGATAAAGGCCTCCACCCACACGGGGAGATTACCAGAAAACGGATTGCCGTGAACCGGTTCGGTGAGGGTAATGCGAAC
Organism: Candidatus Limnocylindria bacterium; assembly: GCA_035493435.1. Lineage (GTDB taxonomy): Bacteria > Verrucomicrobiota > Verrucomicrobiia > Limisphaerales > UBA9464 > DATJII01. The sequence goes on from DATJII010000230.1 coordinate 14,628, forward strand.
GTGGTGAAAGGTGTGGTCTTGCTGCTTAAGGTAGGGGCCGCTCGCCACACCCGTCCCCGCGTTGATGGCGCCGTATTGACCATTGCCACGAAATAGCAGCCCAATCCCGTCCACGAATTGCGGAAATTGATTCCGGGTGTTGAAGCCCGAACCAAACGTAACGGCAATCCAAGAGGCTGGACTCTGGTTGACGCCTGCCACACGAAGCACGGGATTGACGTCGAATTGGAGAACACTGCTCGCTCCGAACCCCGGCACCTCGACGAAATCGTGATCCAACGATACGGCGCCGCCGGAACCTGCTGCCCGGCCAGCGAGCAGCAGTTGGTTGGTGGTCCCGACGTTGCCAACCTGGGAGAAGGTTCCCTCCAATCCTTTGGTGTAACTTACTGGCGCCAGTGGGCCTCCTTGTCTTGGGAGCAGTTGAAAGTTCACGTCCAGGGAGTTGGGATTGGCTTTAGTTAGGTCGAAGCTGTCCTGAAGCAGTATCGTGCTTCCAAGGTCTTGGGCCCGGGCCTGCATTCCACCCATGACCAGCCATTCCCAGCCGACTGCCAGGAACGCTGCCCAGAGGAGTTGATGAGGTGGCGATATAAATCTAAACGCCAGGGCCGGACGCATGGTCCAAGAATGGTTGTAAACACTCCGGCGACAAGCAAATTGGGGCAGGGGGTCCTTTGCGATACGATCGCCGCATGGTCGTCGTGAGGTTCATTGCGGACGCTATTTCATGGCGCGCAAAACCTCACGGAGCACGAGGGAGGCGTTGGCGGAAGCGGGCGCTTGCATGGCGTCGGCGGCATTGATGCCTTCCTGTCCACCAGCCAAGTCGCTCAGGCTGCGGATGATCAGAAACGGCGTGTGATTGGCCCAGCAGACTTGGCCGATGGCGGTAGATTCCATGTCGAGGCATTCGGCCTGCCAGACGCGGAAGGTCCACTTGCGATACTCCCGATTATCCATGAAAACCGGGCCGCTAACTCCGTTTCCGCCCACGCTGACGTCGGCCCGGCGACCAGCGAAGGGGATCGGAGGAAGGGTTTTGAGCGCTTGCCGTGCGGTTTCGAGCAGGGCAGGGTCGGCGGCGAAATAGGCGGTGCGCGCGGGCGTGGTCATGTCATCCCGGATCACGGTGACGTTGTCGGGGAACATGAAGCCGAAGTTCTCATAGGTGGGCTTGAAATACTCCGGAAGGATATAGCCGGAACCATCGGGTTTGGGGTTGGCATAGACCGCTTCGGAGTGGTGATACCATTTCTCGGGCACGACGACGTCGCCGACCCGGTGGGCGGGGTTAATGCCTCCAGCGATGCCCGCAAAAAGCACTTTCGAGACGTGGAAATGGTCGATCGCGAGCTGGGTGGTCATGGCCGCATTGACCAGGCTCATGCCGCTGGCAAACAGGAGGAGATCATGGCCTTCGAACTTCACCTGCTTGAAAGTCACACCGTTGATCCTGGTGACCGCGACAGGCGGATTGGTGCCGATCAAGAGGGACTCGGTGGCCGTGATTTCGGGGTCGAATGCCGACATGACGGCGATCAAATTCTTGGCAGGAGGCGTCGTGGAAGCGGCCCTGGGTGAGGTGGCGCAACCCGCCAATCCGAGGATTAGGCAAAACAGAAACGGATAAACGGCTGGGAATCGTGAAGTGGTGGAGCGCATGAAGGGCGCGGTGATTGATTTCATGATCGCAATTTCAGTGGGCAGGGATTTGGCGACCCGGCACGGGGATAATGGCGGGAGGCGTTTGCGCTGCCGAGTCCGAAACGCGAGGCACCGTAGGAGCGTTCGTTTTTTGGTGGACCGGGTTGCTTCCGTATGCAGGATGGCCCACGTGAACCCCGTTTATCTCTGGTCCCTGGGCCTGCTGGTTTCCCTCAGCGCCCAAGCCGCCCATCCCTTTCTTTGCACGGACTACAACGGCGATAAGGTTTGTACGGTGAGTGCCGAGGGGAGCATTCAGTGGGAGTATCATTGCAAGAATCCCCAGGATTGCTGGCGTCTGCCGAACGGCAATATCCTCGTCTGCTACATCAATGGCGCCGCCGAGGTGACCCCCGACAAGAAGGTGGTCTGGGAGTACAAGGCCCCCGAAAAGGTGGAGGTTCATTCCTGCCAGCCGCTGCCGGATGGCCGGGTGATGATCGTGGAGGGCGGCAGCAGCCGGATCATCGAGGTGGATCGGGAAGGGAAGATCGCCAAGGAGATCAAGCTCGTCACCGCCCCAACAATTTCGACACATAATCAGTTTCGTGGCACCCGTAAAACCAGGGAAGGACATTACCTTGTCTGCTTCAAGGGAGGCGGAAAAGTGGTGGAACTGGACGGGAACGGCGCCGTGCTGCGTGAGATTCCGGTCGCGGGCGACCCTCACGAGGTGGTGCCGCTACCCAACAAGCATTTAATTATAACCTGCGGCGACGGGCACAAGGCGATCGAGGTGGACGCGGACGCCAAGGTCGTGTGGGAGTTGAATGAAAACGATCTGCCGGGAAATCCGCTGCGCTTGATGGCGGGTTGCCAGCGGTTGCCCAACGGCAACACGGTTTTCTGCAATTACCTCGGCCACGGGCATATCGGGGAACAACCCCAGTTTTTCGAAATCACCCCCGACAAGAAGATCGTCTGGCAATTCCATGATGACAAGCAGTTCAAGACGGTGAACCAGGTCCAGTTGCTCGACGTGGCGGGGAATGTCACCTTGGGGGAGGTATGGCGGTGAAACAGCAACTGATTACCTCGGCGGGTTGGAGTAGTGGTTCTGACACGAAAACCATTCGATCGGAATGGCTTTCGAGAAAAGTCGTCAAGGGCAGCCGATGGTTGGCGGGCCGGATACTAGACCTGATGGGGGATCTGTTTTTTTGGGCATGACTGAATGACGATGAAGCCGTATCGTACGAAATGGAGCGGCAGCGTCTGGAGTGCGGTTGCGCAGGCTTGGCGGAGCTACCGCTATGGGAGTGGTGTTGCTTCGCGGGCGAGGGGGTGGATTCACCCAAGGCTGCGAATCCACATCACCCTCTTACCGCCTCCTTCACTCTAATCAGACTCTTCAACAGCCGCGCCATCTCCTTGAGCGGAATCATATTCGGTCCGTCGCTGAGGGCGTGGTCGGGGTCCGGGTGGGTCTCGATGAACACGCCGTCCGCGCCAGCGGCGATGGCTGAGCGGGCGAGCACGGGGGCGAATTCCCTTTGGCCGCCGGATTTGTCACCCTGGCCGCCGGGTAATTGCACGCTGTGGGTGGCGTCGAAGACGATCGGGAATCCGAGGCGGCCCATGATGGGTATGGAACGCATGTCCGCCACCAGATTTTGGTAGCCAAAGGTGGTGCCGCGTTCGGTCAGGAGCAACTTGGGCGAAGCCGATACACTGGCTTTCTTAACCACGTTGGCCATGTCCTGGGGAGCGAGGAACTGGCCCTTCTTGATGTTCACGATCCGACCGGTTTCAACGGCGGCGAGGATCATGTCGGTCTGGCGGCAGAGGAAGGCGGGGATTTGCAGGAGATCGCACACCTTGCCTGCCTCGCGGGCTTGTTCTTCGGTGTGGATGTCGGTGAGCACCGGGACGTCCAGCTTTTCGCGGATTCGGCTTAGAACGGCCAAGCCGTCATGGATACCGGGTCCCCGGAAGGAGGCTCCAGAAGAACGGTTGGCCTTATCGTAGCTGGCCTTGAAAACGTACGTGACGTCGAGGTCGGCGCAGACCTGCTTCATCTTGCGGCCGATTTTCAGGCACAGGGCTTCACTCTCGATCACGCAAGGACCGGCGATGACGAACAGCCGGCGCTTGTCTTGCAAGGCAGGCCACAGAGTTTTCTCGAAAGACACCACGGGTGGAGGCTCCGCTGACTTGGCTTCCCGTCCAAGGGCAAATTTCGGCACACGGAGGTCTCTTTTCCGAGTGCTCCCCTTGACCGCTGGCAATGCCGGACCACAATTCGCCCATGCCGATTTACGAATTCGCCTGCCCGAAATGCCGGCGGATTTACAGTTTCCTCAGCAAACGGATCAATCCAGCCCACGTCCCGGTCTGCCCGAAATGCGGTTGCGACAAGCTGGAGAAGGAGATCAGCCGGTTTGCCATGATCAAGGGGGTGGCCGAGCCCAGCGCGTCAACGGAGGCTGCCGACGAGGGTCCTCCCATGCCCGATCTGGATGACCCGCGCGTCAACCGGGTGATGGATGAAATGGAGCGGGACCTGGACCATCTGGACGAGAACAATCCCAAGCACATGGCCCATATGCTTCGCAAGATGAAGGAGATCATGCCCGAGGGTTCGATACCCAAGGATATGGACGTGGCGATCAAACGGCTCGAGCAAGGCGAGGACCCTGAAAAGATTGAGGCCGATATGGGAGAACTGTTCAGTGAAGAAGGTGGCGAGGGCGGTCCGGGGGGAATGGGCGGGCGCCCCGGTGGCCCTTCCTATTCCCGCGACGCAGGGCTGTACGACTATTAGGCGCTCCGAAAGCGTTCCAAGGCCTCGCCGGTGACACGGCAAACGCGCCAGTCGGGGAGGACTGTGGCACCCTGGCTTCGGTAAAACTGGATGGCCGATTCATTCCAATCGAGCACCGTCCATTCGAATCGTCCGCAGTCCCGTTCCACAGCCAAGGCTCCCAAGCGGTGCAACAGGGCCTTGCCGATGCCCTTTCCGCGGAATTCTGGAGAGACGTAGATGTCTTCCAAATAGAGACCTGGCTTCGCAAGGAAGGTGGAGAAGTTATGGAAAAAGATCGCGACGGCGGCGGGCTTGCCCTGCCAGGACGCGATCAGGGCTTCCGCGTAAGGTCGTTCTCCGAAGAGTGCCCGCCGAAACGCCGCTTCGTCAGCTTTGACTTGATGCAGCAGTTTCTCGTATTCCGCCAATTCGCGGATAAACCGGTAGATAACCGGCACGTCACTCTCGACCGCACTGCGGATTTCCAAATCGTCCATGCCGAAAGGGAGCCCGAAACAGGACTCAGGTGCAATATCGGATCGGAACGGAGCAAACGGAAGTGAAGCGCTCCAAAAACCAAAGTGATCGTCGTCGGCCCAGGCGAACCCAAAATCGCCCCAAGCCCGCGAGGGCAAGGCTCCCGACGAGCCCTGCAATCGGAGGGAAGTTTCGCCCCGATGAACGGTACGGGTGACGAAGTACGAGCCATAGGGAAAAATCTGCGTTATACCCATCACGCTTCGTTTCGAAGGTTGTGATTATTGGGCGAAGCCACTGGCCATTAGTATGGGCTCGTCAGGAGCCTCGCCCTCCCGGCTTGGTGGACGCGTCAGTTTTGCCTGGGCAACAGGGAGGAGCCAGTCCGCCTGGCGGGTGGCAAATGACCCATTTTTAAACCAAGGCGGTAAATACTTATAAATCGATGCAAATCAGGCGATCAGTTCCTGGATGACCCGGGCCTGCTCCACGCCGGTCAGCTTCTGGTCCAGGCCCTGGTATTTATACGTGAATCGCTCGTGCTCGATGCCCATCAGCTTGAGCAGGGTGGCGTGGAAATCGCGCACGTGGACGGGATCGCGCGTGATGTTATAAGAAAACTCGTCGGTTTCGCCGTAGATGGTTCCGCCTTTCGATCCGCCGCCCGCCATCCACATGGTGAAGCAGCGCGGATGATGGTCCCGCCCGTAGTTTTCGTGCGAAAGCCCGCCCTGGCTATAAATCGTGCGCCCGAATTCGCCGCCCCAGATGATCAACGTCTCGTCGAACATGCCACGCTGTTTGAGATCCTGGATCAAGCCGTAGCAGGCCTGGTCGACATCCTTGCATTGGGATCCCATGCGGCCGGTGAGATTGCCGTGATGATCCCAGTTATTGTGGTAGATCTGGACGAATCGCACACCGCGCTCCACCAATCGGCGGGCCAGCAGGGCGGATGAAGCAAAACTTCCCGGCTTGCGCGCCTGGTCACCATAGAGCTTATAGGTGGATTCGGGTTCCTTGGAGAGATCCGTCAATTCCGGCACGCTGGCCTGCATCCGGAACGCCATTTCATACTGCTGGATGCGGGTGATCGTTTCGGGGTCGCCAATCTGGGCCTGGGTCAGTTCATTCATCTGGCGCAGGCCGTCCAATTGGACCCGGCGCAGATCGGAACTCACTCCGGCGGGATTATTGATGAAAAGGATGGGGTCGCCGCTGCTGCGGAAGGAGACCCCGGCATGCTCCCCGGGCAGGTAACCGCTGGACCACAAGCGACCGGAGATGGCCTGGATTTGTTCCTTGTTGGACGGCTCGGCAATGAGCACGACAAATGTCGGCAGGCTGGTGTTCATCGAACCCAGGCCGTAGCTGATCCAGGAGCCGATGCAGGGGCGGCCGGTATTCATATTGCCCGTCTGCATATGGCAGATGGCGGGCTCGTGGTTGATCGCCTCGGTGTGCATGGACCGGATGAACACCATGTCGTCCACGCATTTCGCGGTCCAGGGCAGCATCTCCGAGACCCACATGCCCGACCGGCCGTGCTGCTGGAAATTATATTTCGAGGGCGCGATGGGGAACCGGGACTGGCCCGAGGTCATGGTGGTCAGCCGCTGGCCCTGGCGAACCGATTCGGGCAGGTCCTTGTCGTACCATTCCGCCATCTTCGGCTTATAGTCATAGAGGTCCATCTGCGAGGGACCGCCGACCATGTGCAAATAAATGACCCGCTTGGCCTTGGGCGCGAAATGGGGGAGGGCGATCGAGGGAGGCGCCACCGGATCGCCGTATAGGGAAAGCTTGTTGCCCATGAGTGACGCGAGGGCGGCGTAACCGAGCACGTTCTTGCCCCGGCCAAAGAACTGGCGGCGGGTCTGGGCGCGGGCTAATTCGTTAAAAATATCCATGATGACAAAGGAGTGAGCCGCGTTATTTGTTGAGGACTTCGTCCAGGTTGAGCAACTGGTTGACCGTCATGGTCAGGGCGGCGACTTCGGCCGCTGGCAAGTTGCGATTGGAACCGGAATCACCGACGGATGCCAGTTTGCGAGCCTCCTCGGGGTTGGCGTCATAGTACGCCTTCGACCGATCAAGCACCGACTGCACGATCTCCCCCTCGCGGACGTTCAGCGGTCGGGCCATGATTCGACGAGCCACAAAGTCCAAGGCCTGACGGTGGTCGCTGCCCTTCGCGCGCAACGCCCATTCGGCCAGGTGTCGCGCCGATTCCATGAACTGGGGATCGTTCAGGGTGGCCAGAGCTTGCAGTGGCGTATCGGTGCGTTCGCGGCGCAGGCAGGAAACTTCGCGATTAGGCGCGTTGAAAACATCCATCAGGGCCGGAGGGGCGGCGCGCTTCCAGAATGTATAAAGACTGCGGCGATAGAGTCCCTCACCCGGGTCGCGCTTATAACTCTTGGTATTGCTCTCGGGCATGGCCACCGGTTCCCACACGTTGTCGGGTTGGTAGGGTTTCACGCTTGGGCCGCCGATGCGTTTCACCAGCATTCCGCTCGCGGACAACGCGTAGTCTCGCACCATTTCGGCGTCCATGCGAAAGCGCGGTCCCCGACTCAGGTAGCGGTTGCCAGGGTCGCGCTCGATTTTCTCGGGCGTGGCCTGGGCCGATTGCCTATAGGCCGAGGACGTCACGATCAGGCGGAACAGGTGCTTGATGTCCCAACCGCTCTCGCGGAATTCCACGGCCAGCCAATCGAGCAGTTCCTGGTTGGATGGCGGTTCGCCCACGATTCCAAAGTCCTCGGAGGTCTTGACGATCCCCGTGCCGAAAACTTCCTGCCAGAACCGATTCACCGTCACCCGGGCGGTGAGGGGATTTTCCGGCGACAAGATCCACTGGGCAAGGCCCAGCCGATTCTTGGGCGCGTTCGGAGGCAGGGGATTCAGGGCGGAGAAAACCGCCGGTTCCACCTTGTCCTTGGGCTGATCGTATTGGCCACGGAAGAGGACCCGGGCCATCGGCATGGTATCTTTCTTCTCCCGCTGGATGTGGGTAACCGGATTGCGAGTCTTGATCTCGTCGCGTTCCTTTTCGAAGGCGGCCAAGGCCATTTCCGCGTCTTTGAAAGGCTTATAGGTTGGCAGGAAAAGCCCGAGGCAATCATCGCGCACCTCTTTTTTCCAGTCGGCGAATGCCGTGTCGGAAATTCCCTTCAGGCCGGGATATTTTCCGATGAGTTTGGCCTCGCCGGCGGGAATCGCCCGGGAATAGATCCGGACATCCTGTAATGCGCCATCGGTGAAATGCGCGCCGGTGCTGCGTTGCGCAAGCCGGAATGGCGTCTTGGTCCGGATGCTTCCCGTTAGTTTATTGACGTCGGTGTCGGTCTCCGCTTTGGAGCCGTTGACATAAATCCGGACACCTTCCGCCTTGCCGGAGCCATCATAGCTGACGAGCACGTGCTGCCATTGCCCCTTCTTGGCGACTTCCCCCCGGGTCCGCACCTTGAGCGCGTCCTCCGGCCATTTGCTAATGATATGGGTGGCAAACCGGCCGTATTCATACCACAGATCCCAGCCGCGGTGGGAATCGCCCTCGTCCATCCGGGCCATCACGGCCGCAGTGTCCTTCAATCCCTCCGGGACATAGACCCAGGAGCCATAGGAGAATGCCTGGTGCGTGTCGAAGTCACCCGCATCCGGAAAGGATACGGACTGTTCGCCCGGAAACGATAGGGCGGGACCGAGTCGTCCAGTATTGGTCCAGATCCCGTCGTTGGAGAGTTCGGCGCGGTTGGTGGCCGACCCGCTGGTCACCAGGATGGATTTACCCTGGCCTTCGACGAGCGGCACGTTGAACACGCGCTGGCGCTCGATCAGATCGGTGGGGAATGAGCCGGGCTTGAAGCCGGTCACCCATTTTTCAAAAGGCTTTTCCGCCGCTGTCCGGGCGGTGGAAATGTTTTTCCGGGAAGTTTCCAGGTCGGTTTGCAACGCGTCCCAGCGGTGCTGCTCATTCCGGTCAGTAATGACCAGCATGCTGGGATTCGAGTCTTTTACGTTCCCGTCGAATCCACCCTGCGCGGTATTTCGGAAGAAGGCCGTCATGGAGTAGAACTCACGCGTCGGCAGCGGATCGAACTTATGGTCATGGCACACCGCACAGTTCGCGGTCAGTCCCAGCCAAACCCAGGAGGTCGTCTCGACGCGGTCGCGGGCATAGTTCGCGAGGTTTTCGTCCTCGATGGTGCCGCCTTCGTTGGTCGTGATGTTACAACGATGAAAGCCGGAGGCGATCAACTCTTCTTCGGTAGGCTCGGGAAGCAGGTCGCCAGCCAGTTGCCAAAGGGTGAATTGGTCGAACGGCAAGTTGTTGTTCAACGCCTGGATGACCCACTCGCGGTACGGCCACATCTCTCGATAGTTGTCGAAATGGAGCCCGTGCGTGTCCGCATATCGTGCTGCGTCCAGCCAATACCGGCCCCGATGCTCGCCCCACTGCGGGGAGTTCATCAGTTTGTCGACATAGTGCTCGTAGTAATCGCGCGACGTGTCGGCAACGAAGGCTTCGACATCCGCCGGCTCAGGCGGCAAACCGGTGAGATCCAGCGCCAAACGCCGGGCAAGTACGCGTCGATCTGCTTCCGGGGCTGGGGAAAGGTGTTTTTCGTCCAGCTTCGCCGCGACAAAGGCGTCGATGGGATTCCGCACCCATTTTTCGTTTTTAACGATCGGCACCGCGGGACGGCTGGGCTTGATGAACGACCAATGAGGCTGCCAGGGAGCGCCTTCCGCAATCCAATCCTGCACCAGCTTTTTCTCGCTGTCTTTCAGGGACTTGTGCGACTCCTCGGGCGGCATCGCATCGTCTTTATCGTGGGTGACAATGCGGGCCCACAGCTCGCTCTGCTCGGGATGCCCCGGAACGACGACGGTTCCCTTTTTTTTGGTCGAAGCATTGATCCCGGCCTGGGTGTCCAGCCGGAGCCCGGCCTTGCGTGAACCCGGGTCGGGGCCGTGGCAATGGAAGCAGTTCTCCGAAAGAATGGGGCGAATGTCCCGGTTGAACTGAACCTTGGAGGTCTCCGCCAGACTGCCCAAGGTGCTGGCAATCAGCACGGCAGCCCATGACACTCCCTTAACGGTTCCCGATTTAAACACGTGTTTCGACGATTGGCCGACCATGACGATTCAAAAAGGCGTTATTCCGCTGAGAAAATGCGCAGAAAGGGGATAGGGCGTCAAATGGGAGTTCGTGACATCCCTTGCGCAATTTTTGTTATTTGTCATATTGCAGCAGATAGCGATAAGAAAAAGGCCTGCTATGAATGTGTCACTGGGTGAGAAATGGGAACTGTTCGTCGAAAGCAAGGTGGAGAGCGGTGACTTCCAGACCGCAAGTGAGGTGCTACGGGAAGGCCTGCGGCTCTTGGAAAAAGAGGAGTTGTTGAAGAAACTCTCCGTAGGTTCATTGGCGGAACTCGAGACGCGGTTGCTCGATGCGGCGGCGTCAATCGACGCCGGAAAAGGGGTGGATGGAGAAGCGGTCTTCGCACGGTTGCGCCAGCGAAGCAAAGCCCGTCGTGCAAATGCCTAGGTTAGTCTTTTCAGGCCCGATCGAGTCTGAGTTAGCTGCGATATGGGATTTCATTGCGATCGATAATCCCGATGCGGCCGATCGTTTTCTCGAATGCGCCTACAAAACGTTTTCCCTCCTGGCAAGCACTCCACATTTGGGTCGAAAGAGAGCGTTTGCAGCCGCCCGATTGTGTAGTCTGCGCTCGTACGGGATAAGGAATTTCGAGAATTACCTTATCTTTTATTCTCCGATTCAGGATGGAATTGAAGTGTTCCATATTGTGCATGGGGCCCGTGACCTCGAGAGATTTTGGGAGACCGGATGATCGCAGAGGGGGCCATGGGCGGCATACCTTTTTGGTCGCCAGGTTGGGGCAGACTTTTTTCCGGTGAGCAGTGGCGTTGAGCGCCTCACCAATCTCCCCCATACTCCCCGCGTGCTGCACGGAGCTTGGGCCACGTTTGTCGAATTGATTCGCCTGCCATTCCAACACGAAGAGTTGGTTTGGGGCATCGTGCCGCTTTATTTCAGTTGGGCTGTCAACGAGCTCACTTCGGCGAAGGTTTCGTACAATACCGCCATCCAGACGGGCTTCGCGCTTCTCTGGTCGGGAGCGCATTGGGCCTGGCAATCCTTCCGCGACAATCCTGCCAAGGTGATCCACCTCGATTCTGGCGGAGCGCTGGCGGTGAATGCCGGGGTGACCCTGGTGGTTTTGCTGCTCGGGGCTCTGGCGCTGTGGAGTGGCCTACGTCGACGATATCCGCGCGGCATGTCCTTCCTGGGGCACACGCGTTTCAGCGCCTACTTCATGATCGCCATCTTTCCCATCCAGGCAGGCTACCTCAGTTGGAAATGGGACTACGTGCAGGTCATCGCCCTGTTCGCCGTGCCGATCTGGCTCATTCTCCATTTCGCGTTGATGCCAGTACGGCGGTGAATCTCGATCGTCTTCTAATCTGTGTGAATCTGCGTAATCTGTGGATGGATCCTCTCCCTTCTCCGCCCTTTTTTCAATCGGCTCGATATACTATTCAAATCACTTACCCACCTTCAGCTGGCTGAACGGCACGTCGCCAATCCGGTATTCCTTCCATCCGTTGAAATCGAAGTGCCACCACTCGTTTTCATAGACCGTGAAACCCTCGGCTTCCATGGCGGCGCGAAGGAGGTCGCGCAGGCGGCGGGCTTCGGCGGTGCCGCCGGCATAGGTGGGATAAGAGCGTTCGGAGGCTTCGTCGTATTCGCCGGGCATCTTGACCTCCCGACCGGTGGCCAAGTCGTGAAGGGTCAGGTCCACGGCGCAGCCGCGATTATGCCGGGAGCCCTTGCTCGGGTCGGCAACGAAGGGACGCATGGCGGGCGAGGCGGTGTCCCAGAAGAGCTTGGTGATGGTCCACGGGCGATAGCCGTCGAAAATTGTCAGTCCGTAACCTTGCGCGTGTAGTTTGGTATTGGCGCGAACGACGGCCTCGGCGGCAGGACGCTGGAGAAAGGCCCGGGCCTCGGTATAAACAGGACGGCCCACGAAATTGTTGGTCGTGGCGTAGCGGATATCCAGCCGGATGCTGGGATCGAGCGAGACGAGCTCCACCAGATCGTCCGGTTTGAACGGTCCGGCTTCGTGCGGCGGATGCGAGACGCATCCCGTTGCCAAGAGGGCTGCGACGAAGACCAAGCCGAGGGTGCCGAGTCGCCCTTTTACCATGCACTCACGCCACAAGCGCTTCATGGAGGGGCAGCTTAGTGCAAAACACAGCGGGCTATCGAGCGGAATGAGTCAAAGCAATGCCCGAGACGATTCTCGAGGTGTTTCCGGGTGTCTCTCGACATGGCCCCAGTCCGCCATATCACGCTAGAATTGGCCTACCTACCGCGATCCGGCAGGGATCACGGAAAGTAGCCGGGGGGTGAGTTACACGAAACCCCGGTCAACGAACGGCGGTAGCGAGCGCGCCTCGCAGGCCTAAATCGCGCTTGGACGCAAGGCGCGCGAACCAAGGAGGGCAAACACGCCGCAGGGCTTTGGGGTGGCTGAGATCCCTTCCGAAGTGAATCGCCATCACTTCCCACGGGCTGAACCTGATTGCTCGCTCGCGCTTCAACCCACGTTGTTTCACCCCTTTGGCGCTCGCCCTTTCGGTGGACTCTATACCGGTGGTATCGCTGCGCTCAACCGCTGGCTAATCGCTGTGATCCCTCCGGGATCACGGGATCACACTGGCGTAATGCCGAGTCTGGGGCACTCAAAAGATGCGCCCCGTGTTTCGCACCTACGCCGTTGCCTTCGGCTTCGCAATAAAACTCTGGCAGAAGAAGCCTGTGGCTTGCTCCAGTAGTTCCCAATTCGTTCCTGCCGGCCACAGCGCCGAAAGTTCGTCACCAACGAAACCTGCGTTGACACTGACGACCGCATCGTGACGAGTGACACTATTGCAACCGAGTAGAAATGTCATTCGGGCGGCGGTCAGGGCCAATGGAGATCGGCACGGTTCGCAGGCCACGAAAAGCCGGGTTCGGGCTGCGACCAGTCGCAACAATGCCGCCAATCGTCGACCAGGAAAATGGTGCAGGAAAAGATTCGCGATCATGACATCGACAGGCGGCGAGGAGTCCGCTGGCTTCAACCAGTCGAAAACGTCTGCGGCAACCGATTCGACAGTCCATTTCAGGAGTGCGAAGGCGTGGCGTGTTTCTCCGGAAATCAGCGAGTGCCGGTCAACGATGGTTGCGTGGGCCGTGAATCCCAGAGGCGCGAGTTGCCGAGCCATTTGAAGTAGCAAGGTTCCGTCTCCGCCTCCCAGGTCCACCCATCGCAACGGGCGGGAACTTCCTATGGTATTCGGCAGATGCTGGCGAAGCGCCAAGGCGAGGACGTTCGCGCTTCCCAATATCGAATTGAGCCGACGAATATCCGTCCTTGAACCAACGGCCAACGGATCGTTGGGTGGCAATTCATCAAGCCGCTCGGGTTTAACCACGCGTAACATCGTGCCTTCCATCGTTCAGCGTGCCTGCTGAAATTGAAATACCGGAAAGCAAATTACTTGAGGTACTCGGTCACCATCGAGCCCACCAATTGATCGCAGGCCTTGAAACCATCTTCCGAACCGAGATTGGTCGCGGCCACGACCGCGAAGTCCCGCGCGGGAGCGATCCAAACCACCGCAAAGAAAGTAGTGTTGGAACCGCTGTGAGTCAGGATGATTCCTTTTCCACCCCAGTCGCGTTTCACGATGTTCCAGCCCATGGCAAGTTCGCCTCCGTCGAAGGCAGCATGAAGTTTGGCGAAGGACTCCTTTTTCAAGAAAGGCGTGTCGCTGGTTTCCCTAGCCAAATGCGCCGCGACGAAGTTTGCCAGATCGCCAATGGAACAATACACCGTTCCGGCCGGCCCGAACGCGGGTGGATTGTCTGCCTTGGGGCCTGGGGCGACCGGCATCGTCATGAACATTCGGCGATGTCCCCAAGGTTGATTGGTCGTTCCCGAGGCATCGGGAACCCCAAATCCAGCGGTCGTCATTCCCAGTGGTTCGAAGACTTCCTCACGCATCAGTTGCTCCCACGGTTTGCCCGTCACGCGTTCAAGCATCAAAGCGGCGATGACGTATCCGGTATTGGAGTAAAGGCTCTTGCTGCCCGGGCGAACGACCGGCCCCAAAGCGAGGACGTTGGTGACCCAAAAAAGGCGTTGCTCGGCGACAGTTCCGGTTTGTGCCCGCACTTTTTCCCAAAGGCCCACCGCCTGCAGTTCTTCTTGGCCGTGAACGCCACCGCGATGGGCGAGGAGCTGCTCCAACGTGACGTCCTTGAACTTGGGATGAACGGTTGCTTCCGGAAACGATTGTCCAATGGTGTTCGTCCAGGCAATCCGGCCCTTCTCGACCAGCCGTGCCGCGAGGGTGGCGGTCATGGGTTTGGTCAACGAACTGAGATGCCACACGTCGTTGGTGGTGACGGTGTTCTTGGTCTGCCAGACCCGCACTCCCACAGCCCCCAGGGCGACCACTTGGTTACTGCGAATGACCGCTCCCGCCAAGGCCGGGACGTTGTTCTGGTTGCGAATGGGGATCAGCGTGGACGCGAGATCGCGCACGGGCGCTGCCACTCCACGTATCGTCAAAAACAATAGGCCGATCCCTAGCGGCAACCAGGCCGCTCTTTGATATCTCATAGCTCAATTTCCCGCCGCGTAAGCCCGGAAAAATGCTGTCTCACGACTGGTACGCAGCGGAGTGGTGAATCCACTGTCGCTCGTCACGATATTGGTCGCCCATGACTCCCAAAGAGCCAGGTTGAGGGATTTCTCCACCACGTAGGCGGCGCCACGCGTTCCATTGAGCCACAATTCGTAGCCTAATCCGCTCGCTGTCGCACGCAGTTTTAGCACTGGAGGGGCGGGGCCAGTCGGGATCGAACTGATGACCAGCAGGGTAATACTCTGGGGCGCGAGGGTCGTGGACAAGACGTTGTTGGTGACTACGAGATCGGGAAGACGTGCGATTTGGTTGCTGGAATTGAGGTGCCAGGCATGGACCTGACCACCGGAGAAGTTCGTGATGCTCAAGGCGATGGGTTGGGCCAGGCTCGCCTGCTTGTTCACCAGCATCACCGTCAACGCCCCGTCGCCGACGCGAGTGGCCGCGAACGCCGACAGGGTGTCCGGATTGGGAGCGGAGCAGCGCACGCTTTGGCCGCCGAACACGGATTTCTGCCCGTCATAGTTCCTATAAAGTCGAATGGCATTATAGGCCGGGGTTCCGGTATTGGGCGTGGTCCAGCGGGTGGCGACGTCGACACCTTCCCGTCCCATGATGCCCAGCGCATCCGCCTGGGCTAAGGCGCCGCTAATATGCCCATCCGCACCCCAGCTATATTCTGTGATGCCGATCTGGGTGCCGGGATAAAACCTGGCCACCCAGTTTTTCAACCGGGGGATCAGGCCGATCTTGTCCTTGATCCACGTCTCATCGACATAGTTGGTATCCCAGAGCGACCGCGTGGAGCGGTTGCGACGTGCTTGCATCGCCGGTGACACGTCGTTCCCGTATTCCCCGCCCTGGGGATAATAATGCACGGTGAAGACATCCAGCAGGCGTTTGCCGGTGGCCTGTTCCTGCTTCTTCATCTGGTCGAGGATCCATGGCAGATACTCCCATCCGCCATTGGCTTCCTTGTCGGGGAACTTCGACCAGTGATTCGAAGGGGCCACTTGTTGATCGTAGCCGCTATAGAAATAACCGCTCCAGCCCCATTCTTCCGGGCCGACTACCAACGCGCCCGGGTCAATGGTTTTCACCATGCCGCCATACGCGATGATCTTATCGCGTATCTCGGCCATTTTTGGCCCGATGGGGTGAACATCCCGGTGGGTCGATTGCCAGAGGCTGACTTCGTTATCCATCAGGTAATAGCGCACGCCGCCCTGGGGTGCCGTTCCCCATTTGCCGACCAAATGCTCCACCCACGGTTGTTGGAACGCGACGTCGGCGGGCACATTCGCGTCGTTGGGATCGTTCCAGGTGATCGGGATCTTGTTCGTGGTACTGATGCCATTGCCGGCGTCGGCGAACCACTGGGCGTCATTGCCGGTTTGGGGCCCGTATTTCTTGATCGAATAGCTGCCGAGTTTCCCTCGATTGGCCCCCAGCTTGGGCGCCCAGCCTACCGTGGGGATGGTGATCATGGTGTCCGCGCCCGCTGATTTATTGCCTTGTACGAAGGAATCCGCCGCCGCACCGGCCACTGCCGGGTCGTCTCCCAGGCTCTCGAAATAGAAATCGGCGGCGTGGTTGTGCGCGTTGATTTTCCAATTATAGCGGGTCTCGGAGTTGCCCCCGGAACGATTCAAAGGCACGTTCAGCTCCGCCAATTGGGCGGCTGAAGCGAAGGCCATGCCATAGACCAGCGGATTGATCGGATGGACCTCCTGGTTGGCATCCACGGCGATGGAGATGGGAGCGTTGGTGACCGGCGGTGGTGGGGTCCCGGTTTGAAGTTGCAGGTCGTCGATATAGAAAGCGGCCTGGGCCTTGCCGGAACGGTCTTGAATCCAAAACCCATCGAAATCTGGTTGATCGGTGAGGCCTAGCTGGGCCAGGGGGATCGACACTGACTGCCACGAATTAGCCGTCAAAGCGGGAACGTTGAAGACCGTTTGGGCTTGTCCGGACAGTGTGGCTTGCACCTGGAGCAATTGCCCACCCGCAGTGCCTCCGTGAATCCAGAAGTTGAGATGGCCGAAGGCGGAGGCTGCCCGGGCATCGTGATGAAAATAAGCGGCTTGCCAGACCCCCGCTGTCACCTTCAGAGAACGGGACCCCGCATGGGCTGGGCTGTTCACGATCGCAGTTGCGGCCCAACTCCAATTGGCCCAGTCATTTACCAATCCCTCGCCGAAGACCACCTCGTCCGCGCGAAGAGAGCTCGCAGCAGTCACGAGAATGGTCAGCGTCGTGGCCAACTGGACGCGGATGTTGCTGGACGTCCCAGAATCCGTTTGCATCAGGTGTCATAGCCAAGCAGAAACGAGCGCGGTTGGCGACGCGGAAGTGGTCGCAGGTGTGTCATCAAAAGAAGGGGCTGGACGGGACCTCGCTGGGAGCACGCGTTGGAGAACGAGGATCAAGCAACGACGAGCGATTCGATTGCCTGAGTCCGGCTTAGGCGCGGATGGCCAGCAGCATGCCAACGGCACAGAGGGCTGAGTAAATGAGAACCAATACCATCCCCACCTTTCGTAAGATGGAGTTGGCCCGAGCCAATCGGGCGACGGCCAGTGTCAAGGCGAGGCTATACAGCGTCACCAAGGTTATGATTGCGGCGTTTCCTGGCAATTTGAAGCTCCATACGTTTCGCAGTAACAGGAGCGACAAATATCCCGGACCCGCCGGGATGGTCATCCAGGCCGTTTGCTTGCAGTGCGAACAGTCTACAAATGCCTGGGCGTAAAGCGCGGTGGCGACAAATGGGCCATAGACGACGAGGCAGGCCAACGCGATCGCTCGTTTCCAGGGGCGGAGAGTGATGGTTTCGGTCATGGCGTTGAGCGAGGTGCTGCCGTTTTGAAGTTGCGTGTTAGATCCTGGCTCTATGATTACAGAATCATGGGCAGAACGGGCTGCGAAGGCAATTTGATTTTCCGGTGCGCCACCCATGTGGATGCATCTTATTATCGTGGTTCTTTTGCCCCCTCACCCTGGCCCTCTCCCCCGAAAAATCTCGGGGGCGAAGGGATCAGCGTAGGTGTCAACGAAGCGAAGCGTCTTCCTTCGCCCCCTTGGTGGGGAAGGTGGCCGCAGGCCGGATGAGGGGGTGGGCATAGCAGTGGTTCCAACGGCATTCCCCCACGAAGTGAAGATGCGCCCCACCCATCTATGAGCCTGCGTAATCTGTTGACCTATATCTTTCTGTCTCCAGAAACTTGGCTTGCCAGGAGGCGCCTTTCCGACAACATGCCTAGGGTCATTACTGGACCCATCTTTTATGCGCAAAGTCAACAGCAACGACCTACCCGAAGTGCCCTGGACTTCTCCCAAAGGCAAGTTTGCCTGCACCGACAAGGAAATCTCGGAGGCCCTGGGCCGCCAGCCCGCGTCAACCGACTTGATGGAGCGTCATCCGTTTGACGTGGAAATTGCCCGAATTCCTCCAGGAAAACGCAATTTCCCTTATCACTCCCACAGCGCGCAGTGGGAATTTTACCATGTGATTTCCGGCCGGGGCCAGGTGCGAGACGAGGAGGGATTGACGCCCATAGCCACTGGGGATGCGTTTCTTTTTAAGCCGGGAAAGCCTCATCAATTGATCAACGACGGCGAGGAGGATTTGGTGTTGTATGTCATCGCGGACAACCCGATGGGAGAATCCTGTCATTATCCCGACAGCGGCAAATGGCTGGTACGCTCCCCTGAGCGACGGCTCATCCGCTCCGAGAATTTGGATTACACCGACGGCGAAGAGTAACAAGAAGGTAGCAGCGGCGGCCCGCCGCTGAACGGAGCGTGGTGTGACTTGGCTGACTCGAACCGCCTTGGTATACTTAAGGCTTGGCCACCGGTCGCGCCGGCAATGGCACATTTCCGATCTCAATGTGGCCCACCGGATTGACGAACCAATCCTCGCGCCGATTCCGCCTGGCCTCAATTAATTCCCGAAACAACGGGGTCTCAGTGCGAAGCAATTCCAACGCGGTACGCTCCGCCGCCGGGACGTCGCTGGCGATGCGAATGGATTTGATCGGCACGCGTTGCTCCGGTTTGTCATAAAATCCCATGGGAGCAGGCCCGCGTGGCAGGATGGAAATCTGTTCCATACCCTGCACGACCCGGCCAAACAGGGTCACATTGCGATCCAGGTGCCGGGGGGCGTGACCGATGACGATATAGATTTCGGTGCCGCCACCGCTATCCGGCGTATTATCGCGTCCAGCTCCCACCATCCCGTAGGTATGGACCAGCCACGTCTTGCCGCTCTTAGGGTCGCGCGCGGCAGGAAACCCATCGGCCAACCCCGCTTCTGGTGCGTAGAGATCGCCGTCGGGAAGAGGGACGAATGATTGTTTGGGGTCGATGGCTCGATCGAATTCCGGCGGTAACGTTTTCTTGGCCGTTTGAATCTTGCGGGCTAGTTCCGGCTTTTCCGCATTCGGATCGCCCCATTGGACAACGTAGTTGTCCTGCGCCCGAATGATCGCAAGGCCATCGAAATAATGCTCCCGAGCAAGGGCCTTGACGTTGGTCACGTGGTTGGGCGCGAATTGCGGGGCCAGTTCAATGACGATCCGGCCTGACGGCAATTCCAGGTAAATCGTGTTTTCCGGATCCAGCGGGCGCCAGTCGGACGCTTTCGACCGGGCCAGTATCTCGGCCATGGTGCCCGGTTTGGGCGCATCGGCAGCTACCGCTGTGCGAGCAGACCAAACTCCCAGGAGGAGGGCGAATACGATCCACGGTTGCGTCATACGCATGGCGTCACGCTAACAACAATTGGACGGACGCCAAGCGAGGATTGCCGTCAACGGATGACCGCCCGGTAGAAACGTGCGGCACCCTCAGGTGCGGGCAGGGTGAGGGGGCCCGGATCATTCCCCACGCGAATGCTGGTTGTCGTCGACGACCAGGTTACCAGGTCGGGGGACGTCTCGATGGCGACGACCGCTCCAGCCAAGCCGTAGACGTAAAAGTTAAGGTTGCCAGCGGCATCGATACTTGAGAAGTGGAACCCTGGCACGAACGCGGAGGGGACCACCTTGATATCGGGCAGACCGTCGGCGCTAATCAGGATATAATCGATATCCATCTGGCATTGCCCGCCATTGCTGGGGCCCGTGATTCCGGCGTAGGCCGCCAACGTCTGGGTCGGTGAGAGGCTTCGATTGTACTGCCACTGTGTCCATTCGGTGGGTTCGGGGGTCACTCCGTCCGCGGGCCAGGCCTTGCTGGACGCGTAGGCCGACTGGGTGTTGTCGATGGGTTCTCGATGAAGACGCAGCCAAAACCACTCGCCAGCCTGCCAGGTGTTGGTCGGACCCGCGTTCCAGGCCGTCAAATCGTTGAGTTCCTTGAAACTCCTGTCCAACACGTTTTCATGTCGGGCGACCAGGTTGATTCCGCGGCTGGTGGGGGAATCCACCACGGTGGCGATACCGCCTCGGGGGCCGTCCCCAATTTCCATGGAAACGATCCGCACCCGGGCGAGGACGTCTTGCTCCTCGGGGTTATACGCTGGCGAGACAAAGAGAAGATGATTGGGATCTCCGTCCATGGCATCGAAGCTTAACAGGCCATCATGCTGGTTATAGAAATCCCCGCCCGTGCCAAACGCCCGCCATCGTGGATCGCGTTCCTCGCTGATGAAATCATCCTGGAATCCGGGTACCCGTTCGCCCAGCAGGCTTTGATTCACCACATATTGTTCCAGAGGAACCGGGGTGGAGTCCACCAATGGATTTCCCGAACTGTCGATAACATTGGCGGCCGATACGGCATAGGGGACGCCCGCGACATAATTGGAGGTGGTCACCACCACCAACCGGGGATCGACCGGGTCGATGGCGGCCTTGAGTACGGGCAGGTCGGGGGTATAAGTGAAGACGGCATTGTTCCTGGTCCAGGCGCGATCCAACGGCTTGTCGAAGCGCAGTACAGTGGTCGCTTCGTGGCCCCACGTATGGGCTCCCAACAGGTGAGGGGAACTGGTATCCGGGCGCACGTCGAGTCTGACGGTGTCGGAGGTTGCGTTCCCTGAAGGATTGGAAACCGTCACCCGATAGTCACCAGCGTCGGCCGCGCTCACTCCCGGGAGGCGAAGGAAGGGCGAGATCGCGCCCGGTATATTCGTGCCCGCGTGCTGCCATTGATAACTCAACTTCAAGTTGGCTTCGGCCACTACCCGCAGATAGGCGTTCTCCCCCACAACAACTGATTTGCCTTTGGGCGCGGTAGTTATATCGGGTAGATTTGGCAAGACGGTGAGATGGGCGACGAGGTTGGTGACGCTTCCCGCCTCATTGGAGACCACCACCGAGTAATCGCCGCTATGGGATTCGAGCGGTGAAAGCAGGGAGTAGCTCGAAAAGGTCGCCCCACTTATGGGCACCCCGTTTATCTGCCAACGGTATTTCAACGCGCCGCCCGAACCATTAATCCCGAGATTTACCCGCGTCCCTGCCGTCACCACCAGGTTTTGAAACTCGCTGGCTGCCGTGGGCATGGTCGCGATGGGGATGCTAATTGTCGCAAGTGGGCTCGCTTGTCCGGCAGTGTTGGCCACCCCAAGAGTTACTTTTATAGGAGGAAAGTCAGTGCCCGCCGGGAGACTGGGAATCTGGATGGCCAGGCGGCGCAAGACTCTTTGGACAACCAACAGGGGCGTCGGGGCGATGAAACGAATGTGGATTGACTGGGAGGTCGCCGTGAATTCCGCCATCGGCGAATCCCCAGTGCTGATGACATTTCCGTCCACTTTGACGATTTGGCCGGGAGTGGAATCGGGCTGGATCGACAGTACTGTCTGCGAAGGCGGCGGGGAGATGTTGGCAAGGTCAATGGTTCCGCCGTTGAAATCGGTATCGAACGCGTCGATCAATTGGGCTTCAGGGGCGATCATCGATGGCAGACCTCCGGTGACTACGGTCGGTGCCACCGTGGCCACGTGAACGATGGGATTGGCGTCTGCCAGATGCACATAGCGAACCCGGGTTTCCTGATTGGTGCTTTGCCACCAAAAGACCACTGGAAACGTCCCTGGATTCCCCATGGCGATAGCCCTTGATTGATCGGACGTCTCCAGCCCGGCGAGCGGGCGCTGGGCCCGGACGATCGAGCCATCGGGATTGAGCAAGGCCGCAGCTGGAAAAAGTCCGCTGGACCGTGCCTGGTCCCAAGTCACCAGATAGTGACTGCCGTTGAAGGCCACCGAGGGACGTTGTTGGTTGGATCCCGTGCCCAAGATGACGCCATTGGTGTTTAATGCCTGCATCTCGGGCGTCACCACCGTCCCGCGGGTATTAAAATCGTTCGCCGACGGGCTCTTTTCCTCCCACGCGACAAAGAAATTCGTCCCGTCGCTGCCCACGGCAGGGGAACGTTTGATCCTGTCGAACGTCGTGCTCAGCACCCGGCCTCCGGGATCGCGCACCGTCCCATCCGGCGCCAGTCGCGCACCGAGGATGTCCGAAGTGGAATTTCCCTGCGACCAGGCTACTAAATAGTCGCTCCCATTGAAAGACGCTGCGGGCGCGCCAATGACACTCTGGGACAAGGGTTTTGATATGGGAATCCCGTTGGTTTGGGTCAACTTGCCATCCCATCCGATCAGGAAGCCCTGAACCTGATATTGGATGTTCGGAGACAGTCCCACCGGAGCAAGGTCCACCAGGAGCCACCCGTTGGTTCCCGCGGCGATCTTCATGTTGATCGTTCGTCCGTTCGGAAATAATACCTGTGGACCATCACCCACTGAGAATCCATTGGTGTTCAATACCGTGCCGTAAGTGGGATATAGGATGCTTCCGGGCGTCGGTTCAATCCAGGTCATCAACGTCAGTGGTCCCAGGCTGGAGAGACCGATATAGGTTGGTGGATACGGCCTGACGGCCACCGGACGGGAAGTGAACAGCGGCTGCGCGGCATGGTTGAAGCGAGTCGCCCGCAAGGTGTTGCGAGACGCAATTCCGAGGCTGTCGTCGGACCACACGGTGAGGAAACCATCCGGCGTCGCGGTGGCGGCGGGCAGGGACTCGTGGACCAACCGCCGCACCGTGGGCAACCTGCCACGGGTGGCCGGGCGCCCATCGCGCGTGAGACGATATCCCACCGGAACCGAGTTTCCGGCCGAACTATATTGGGTCCAGCAGATATTATACGCCAGCCCATCAAAAGAGGCCGAGGGAAAGGTTTCCTTGGTGCCATTCGGGGCAAACAGTCCGGCCTGCAATCGTTCAAATTCACCGTTCCCTCCGATGAACGCGCCTTCGACCGTTTGGCCAAGCTGGGTAACCACCAACGGCACCTTTTGCCACAGCACCAGAAAACGGTTCCCGTCGCTCGCCAGCGATAGTTGGAGTTCCGCGGTGATCTCTTCGCCGGTACTCAGGGAGGGTTGGTCGAGTGGCGGGCCAGTCAGGCCAATGCGAGTGGCCGCCAAGTGCACGTGCGATTGCTCGTCGACATGCTGCCAGGCCACCAGGAAGTTTTTGCCGTTTGAAATCGCCACCGGAGATCGATCAGGGCCAGGCGTGGGACTGAGAACAATATTGTTGGTATCGAGTCGAGCTCCGTTCGGATCAAGCCGGGCACCTGTGATAACTCCCACGGATGCTTCACCGCCGGGGGAAGGCTCTGACCAGGCTACCAGGTACCCACCCGAGAATCCTGCGACGGTTGGCTGGCTTTGCTCGTTCGGGCCACCGGCTAGCACGGTGGGGGTGGTATCGGGAAACGTGCCGTCGGCGAGCAGACGGCGCGCATGAATGTCATTCCTCCCGTCGACGGTCTGTTTGCGTTGCCAGGCAATGAAATAGTCCGTCCCGTTGCTAGCCACGGCTGGCAACGTATCCGATTGATCGGGCGACGTCATGACCTTGAGCGGGGCAGCATCAATGGGGGTTCCATCTTCCCGCACCCGAAGGGCATACACGGTGGAGAACGTATTCAGTGACTCCCAGACCAGCAGGAAATCTTTGCCATTGCTGGCGATCGACAAGGTCCGGGCACCACCAGCGATTTGGGTCAGGCCAGTGCCGTCCGGTTTGAGCAATTCGCCTTCGAGTGACATCGGGGAGCAATACACTTGGGGCGTTCCCGTCCGTGAATCGAGCCACGCCATGAGCGACCGGCTGCCGTTGCTGCCAATAACCTGGGCGGCACTTCGTACGTACTGGCTGCTGTACGAGGGCGGGTTGGCATCGGTTGGCGGGGAGCCCGGTGGAATGGACTGGGCGTGCAGGGACAGGCAGCAGGCGAGACTCGTGAGAAAGGGGAAAACTGGTTTCATGATCGGTAACTTCTGCCGCAGGTCGGACGGTGACGTGACACTGCAACAAAATCGTGTCGACTTGGATTGGTGCGCTTAGGGTGGAGACAAGCAGGGTGGCAGTAGGCAATCAAGACAAATGGGTTCCTGCGGGTACTGGATGATTATAAACGCAAACCAAAGCCATTCCGCGGCATTGCCCATTTCCTGCGCTCGACGGACGGCTCAAGCCGGGGAGGGTATCTAGTGGTCAGCACTCTGGCGTTTTCGGGAAGTCTTTTTCAGGATGGCCTCCACCCGGGCAATATAATCTTTTACCGAAACCCGGGCGATGACCTGGCCTATGATTTCCAAGGGGACGTCCTCCAGTTTCTTGAATCGCACGCAGGCTTTCCCCATATCCAATTTTCTGCCCGTTGCGTTCCAGGCCTCGGTGAACCACTTGGCGATGGCCGGATCACCGTAAACAGTCATCAAGTAAAGCGAGAGGTGGTTTTTCTGTGAACCCAGCGTGGCGTAAGCCAGGGGATCCTTCGGGTTGCAATGGTACCCGGCGGGATAAAGGCTGTGTGGGACCACGTAGCCAATCATCCCATACACCATCCGCTCCTCATAACCCTGTGGCAGGTGCCGGAGAATCGTTTCGCGAACGGCGCCCAGGACGAGCCGTTGTTCCTCGGGGACGGACTGAAGGTATTCTTCGACGGTCTTGGCGGCGGTGGTCATGGGGCGCAATCCTGAGGCCAATTTAGCGTTTTGGCTGATCAAGGTCTCCAACACATTTTTACGACGGCCATTTTTACGGTTTGACCCGCTTTCGATTAAAGCGCTACGGTTCCGGGCTCCGTCACAAGCGGTCATTTATGTTCGGCACTATCCGTAAGCATCAGAGCTGGCTCTGGGGAATCATCGTCACTTTGACGATCGTCAGCTTCGTCGTTTTCTACGGCACCGGCTCCCAGCGCAGCGATTTTTCAACCCAACAGAGCTTTGGCACCCTGTACGGTCGCCGGATTTCGCGTGAAGACATGCTGAATGCCCGGCGCGCGGCAGAAATCTCTGAGAAGTTGCAGGGGCGCAACCGCCGTACGGGTGATATCCAGCAGGATACGATGCGGTATCTCCTTATCGACTCCAAGGTTAAGCAACTTGGCATCGTGGTGGGTGACGACGCCGTGGCTAAAGCGATCAAGGAAATGCTCAAGGATCGCCGGACCGGTGCGTTTGACTACGACGCGGTCATGAAGAATGTGACCTTGCAGACAGGCATTACTGAGGCCGATTTCGTTGAGCATATGCGCGGCGAATTGGCTCGGATGCACCTGGTGGAGGTGGTTACCGCTTCCAGCAAATTCGTGACCCCGCGCGAAGCTGAGAACGAGTTCCGCCGTGAAAACGAAGAGGTCAGCACGAGCGCCGTCTTTTTTACCAAGGACGAATTCACCTCGGCCGCTCCGATTTCTCCCGACTTGATCACCAAGTTCTACAGCAACCGGATCGCCAACTACCGCATCCCTGACCGCACGGTTCTCGATTACGTAACTTTCGGCATTGGCAAGCACTTGGAAGCGGCCCGCGCCGAATTCATCAAGCAGGGAACCGCGATCACGAATCGGTTTGAAGAGATCTATGCCCAGAACGGCCCCGACGCCTTCCGCGACAAGGAAGACAAGCCCTTGAGCAAGGAAGCAGCGCTGGCTCGCTTCAAAGAAGACACCATGGAGAAACTGGCACTGAGCGGTGCCCACAAGGAAGCGATCGAATTTTACAACTCGCTCAACGAGAAACGGACCAACGCCTTGACTGCCGAGTTGTTCGAGCGTTTGGCTGCCGCCAAGGGTCTTTCCGTACAGACAACCACGCCTTTCGCTTCCACCGACCAGGTTCCGGGACTGGAAGAGGTCACCCAGTTGACCGCCAAGGCCGCCAGACTGACGCCCCAGATCGCGTACACCGAGCCGTTGATTGGCAGCACCATGGTGGTGATTCCTTTCTTGAAACAACGGTTGCCCAGTGAAATTCCTCCTTTCTCAGCCGTTAAAGACCGCGCGACCGCTGACTATCGTGAAAATGAAGCCATCCAGGCGGCTTCCGTAGCAGCCCGGGCCTTCCTCGCGGCTGCCACGAATACGGTGGACGGCAAGAAGAAGGCCTTTGCCGACGTGGCCAAGGAACACAATCGACCGGTTCAAACCTTGCCGCCGGTTAGCGCCGCTGCGCAGTCCTTGCCGGGTCTTGATCCGCGCATGGAGATTTACTCACTCAAGAGCCGGGTGCTCGCCTTGCCGGTGGGTGAAACCGCGTCGATCACCATTCGGGACGGTGTGGCGATTGTGAATGTGACTGGGCGGAAGCAACCGGATGACGCCATGGTCAAGGCGACCTTGAACACCTTCATCGCCGAACTTCGGCAGTCGCGGCAAAACCAGGCCTTTAGTGACTGGCTGACGGCGGAGCAAAACCGCAGCGGGGTGGCGTCGCTCCTGAAAAACCAGGATGGTGGAAACTAACGACCGCTCGCGGGCGCTGCCCGTGCTTAAGCTGTCGGCTTCGGCCACCAAGGAGTATTGGGAGGTCCCCATACTCCACGAGGACGAGCATCTCTTGGCGATAGCCAAGCCTGCCTGCCTGTTGACTTCCCCGGATCGCTACGATCCTCGGCGTCCCAACTTGATTCGGATGCTGTTGGACGGCGTTGCACAGCAGGTGCCCTGGGCCGTCCAACATGGCCTGCAGTACATTGCCAATGCCCATCGTCTCGATTTTGAAACGACCGGGGTATTGCTGTTGGCTAAAGATCGTCCGACTTTGGTGTCATTGGCGGACCAATTTGGCAATGCCAAGCCTGCCAAGACTTACTTGGCTTTGGTCACGGGCAATCCCGCCGAAGAGAACTTCACAGTCGATCTCAACCTGGGACCCGATCCTCGCCAACCGGGTGTCATGCGTTGGACCAAGTCAGGAAAGCCGTCGCTCACCCATTTCACGGTTCGCGAGCGCTTCTCTGGAATCAGTTTGATCGAATGTCGGCCGGTCACGGGACGTACGCATCAAATCAGGGTCCACCTGAGTGCGGTGGGACATCCCATCTTCGGAGATGAAACGTATGGCGGACGACGACTCTTTCTATCGCGGCTCAAGCCCGGGTATCGTTCGAAGTCTGGACTGGCCGAACGGTCTTTGACCCCTTCGCTGTCCTTGCACGCCTGGAAATTGGAGTTGATCCATCCGACCACCGGTGTCCCGGTGTGTATTGAGGCACCCTGGCCGAAAGACTTGACGGTGGTGCTGAAATACCTACGTCAGTACGCGGCGTTCGCCTGACAACACCTTCGCCCCGTTTTGGTGTAGTGGTTCGTCTGGCTGGTGTCTGATAAGCGTCGTTAATGGTCCGACTTCATGATCACAGCCAGTGAATTACCCGATAGCACGATCGAGTGGTTGGCCACCGGTTCGGCAGTGTTTGCGGCGGTGGATTCGGCACTGGCACTGGCCAAAGTCTCTGTTTGCCTCGAGATCTATATCTTCGCCGATGATTCGGTGGGGCGGCGAGTGCGGGAGCTCTTGGTCGCGGCAGCCCGGCGCGGTTGCCAGGTGCAAGTGTTGGTGGATGCCCTGGGTTCACTGCCGCTTTCCGATCATTTCTGGGACGAACTCAGGACGGCTGGCGGCGAGGTGCGGCGATTCAACAGTTTTTGTCCACGCCGACTCCCGATCAGGGATCATCGCAAGATCCTATTGATAGACGATTCCGTGGCGTTTGTCGGAGGCTTTAACCTGGCCGAGGAGTACTGTGGTGATGGGGTGGAAAGAGGCTGGCGAGACGTCGGAGTTCGACTCGCGGGTCCATGTTTGGCGAAGCTTCGGACGGCCTTCAACGACATGTTCAATCGCTGCGTCGAACCGGAGCGGTTGTGGCGGCGTTTCCGGTTGCGCGACCGGGGAAAGCTGCATGTTGACCAACACGCCATCGAAATACTGCCCACCGGCCCTGGCAGCGGTCCCAGTGTGTTTCAACAGCGACTGACGGACGATCTGCTCCATGCCAGGAAGGTCGACCTCGCAACCGCCTATTTTCTCCCGGGAGCGAGGCTTAGAAGGCGATTTAGGCAGGTAGTGAAGCGGGGCGGGCGGGTGCGCGTTATCGTTCCCGGAATATCCGATGTCCGCCTGTCCCAGAACGCGGGAAGGCATCTCTATGCGGGTTTGTTGCGGGCCGGAGTGGAGATATACGAGTATCAGCCCCAAATGTTGCACGCCAAACTCTATGGCATCGACCAGACCGTGTACGTGGGGTCGACTAATCTGGATCTCCGCAGCCTTCACATTAACTACGAGATCATGACCCGGCTGCGGGACGCTTCATTGTTGCGAGAGGTAGAGCACTATTTCGATGACTTGGTGCGGCACAGTCGGCAAATCAAGCGTGAGGACTGGCGGGCAAGCCGCTCGTTTTTCGAGAAGTTTCGCGAGCAGTTGTCTTACATCATTTTGGCCCGTCTGGATCCTTACCTTACCCAGTGGTTGTCGCGTGGCCAACACTGACAACTCAGGTGGGGCAGGAGGCGACTAAGAGGGATGTATGAATCGGGCTCATTCTAGCATGAATGAAAATATCAATCGATTCCAGTGGTCCAAGCTTGCTCTCTCGGGAGCGGTTTGAGACTTCATTAACTTCGTGCTGAACGATTACGCACTGGGGGATTTTTTTGACGAAATGTTCGGCTCGGCAGCAGCCGCCCGACCGCATTACCAACGCTTCCAGAAGAGTTTTGAGCGGTTCTCCCGTGAGGAACTCGATTCCAAACGGCGTGCCATCGATTTGGCGTTCTTGCGCCAAGGCATCACTTTCAATGTCTACGGCGATTCCCAAGGGGCGGAGCGAATTTTTCCGTTCGACATCATGCCCCGGATCATCCCGTCGGCGGAATGGGAGAAACTGGAAGCGGGATTGGTTCAGCGAATTACTGCGCTAAATCTCTTCCTGCATGATATTTATCACGAACAGAAGATCCTTAAAGATGGCGTCATCCCGCCTTTTTACGTGCTATCGGGCAAGCACTTCCGTCGTGAATTCGTCAATTTTTCCGTTCCCCGGGACATCTACATCCACATCTGCGGTACCGACCTGATTCGAGGCGCAAATGGGGAATACATGGTGCTGGAAGACAATGGCCGCTGCCCGAGCGGCGTAAGTTACGTTCTGGAGAATCGGCGGGCCATGAAGCGGACCTTCCCCGGGGTTTTTGAGACAGTCGGGGTGCGGCCGGTGGAACATTACCCCCAGGAACTCCGCCGCATGTTGGAATACATCGCCCCGGCGGGAGTGGCCGAACCGACGGTCGTCCTGTTGACTCCGGGAGCCTACAATAGTGCTTACTTCGAGCACACTTTCCTGGCCCGCCAAATGGGCATCGAGATTGTCGAAGGCCGAGACTTGCTGGTCCGAGACGGGCGGGTGTACATGCGCACCACCAAGGGGTTACAGCAAGTGCATGTGATCTACCGTCGATTGGACGACGATTTTCTGGATCCCACCGTTTTCCGCAAGGATTCGTTGTTGGGGGTCCCAGGTTTGGTCAATGCCTACCGTTCCGGACAGGTTTCCCTAGCCAATTCCATCGGCACCGGCATCGCCGACGACAAGGTGATGTATTACTTCGTGCCGCGGATGATCAAATACTACCTCGGTCAGGATCCACTCATCCCGAATGTGCCGACATACCTGGCCAGCGAGGATGCCGACCGGAAGTACATCCTGGAGAATTTGCCCAACCTGGTGGTGAAAGCCGCCAACGAATCGGGCGGCTACGGCATGTTGATGGGACCCAAGGCTTCGCAGGCAGAAATCGACGGGTTCGCGGCCAAGATCAAGGCGGAGCCCCGGAATTTCATCGCCCAACCGATGATTGCCCTTTCGCAGCATCCGACATACTGCGAGGACCATTTCGAAGGCCGACACATCGACCTTCGGCCCTATATCATCTATGGCGAGAAGATCACCGTGGTGCCGGGTGGACTGACTCGGGTAGCCCTGCGCAAAGGTTCCCTGGTCGTCAACTCGTCACAAGGCGGCGGCAGCAAAGACACTTGGGTGCTTTACGGTGACGACTAACGGAGCGGCCTCTGGCTAAACCACCTTTATCACTGGAGATTAAAGACTAGAAACTCATGCTCTCACGCGTTGCGAACTGCCTGTATTGGATGTCGCGCTACATCGAGCGCTCGGAAAACATCGCCCGTATCGTGGAGGTCAACCTGCAGTTGCTGCTCGATTTCCGGGATCTAGGTGAGGAAAGCTTGGCCGAGCACTGGCTGCCCATCGTCCAGGCCACCGGTGACGAGAGTGCCTTTTTCGAGCGGCATCCGAAGGCTACTGGCCAGACGGTAACCGACTTCCTGGTTTTCCAGCCGGAAAACACGAACTCGATCATGGCCTCGATTGCCCAAGCCCGGGAAAACGCCCGGATGGTGCGGGACCAAGTAACGGTGGAACTTTGGGAGGAACTGAACCGGATTTATCTCTTCGTCCGGTCACCGGCAGCGCGTGAAATGTGGCATTCCAGCCCCTTTGAATTCTTCCAGGAGATCAAGGCCGGTTCGTTGCACCTTATCGGCATCAACTATGCCACCATGATCCATAACGAGGGTTGGTGGTTTGCCGAAGTGGGCCGTTTTCTCGAACGTGCGGACAAAACGTCGCGAATCCTGGACGTGCGTTACCAGACGCTTCCGGAACGTGGCATGCCGAAATCCATTACCCAGGCCGAAGCCTTGGAGTGGTCTTCGGTGTTGCGTTCGTGCAGTGCCTGGGATGCCTTCAAAACCTTGCATGGCGCCGACGTCCATCCGGTCCAAGTGGCTGAGTTTCTCCTGTTTGCCGAGGACTTTCCGCGATCCGTGCGGTTTTGCGTGGAACAGTTGGACCGGGCGTTGCGTCGCATTTCGGGAGTTGCCGAGGGACGGTTTTCCAACGAAGCGGAAAAGCTCACCGGTCGGCTGTTGGCGGAATTGCAGTTCAGCACGATCGACGAGATTTTCGAGCAGGGCCTCCACCAATACCTGGATGTGCTCCAGCTTAAGCTGAACTCGATCGGCGATGCCTTGTTCGATTCCTATTTCTTTCATTCGTTTACCACCGATCCCGAGGATCATTTCGTCCAGCAGGAAGAGCAGCAGCAGCAGCAGCGGTTACCGGTGCGTCCTTCCCGGTCCATGCGCCGGGTGAGGCCCGCCTAGCGATCCGTCCGTCAGCCTGTATCCAACCCGAACCACGATCCTAATGTCGATTCACGTTGCCCTCCATCACCGGACCACCTACCGCTACGATCAGCCCATCAATGTTGGCGCCCAGATTGTGCGGCTGCGTCCCGCGCCCCACTCCCGCACCCGGATACTGAGTTACTCCCTTCGCATCACGCCGGAGACGCACTTCATCAACTGGCAGCAGGATCCCCAGTCAAATTATCAGGCACGCCTGGTATTTCCCGAGAAGACGAACGTTTTCGAAGTGGAGGTCGACTTGGTGGCCGAGATGTCGGTGCTGAACCCGTTCGATTTCTTCCTGGAGCCACTGGCGGAAAAGTTCCCCTTTAAGTACGACCACTCGCAGGACCATGAATTGGCGCCGTTCCGCCTCAAGTTGCCGGTCACGCCGTTGTTCGAGAAGTATATCGCGGACGTTGCCAAAGAGTGGGTGACCGGCCACGAACCGGCGGAAGGCGAGGGAGACAAGCGCCTGCGGACGATTGACTTCATAGTCGGGGTGAACCAACGGATCTGGAAGGATTTTAGTTATATCATCCGATTGGAACCGGGGGTGCAGACACCCGAGGAGACGTTGGCCAAAGGCAAGGGTTCCTGCCGCGACTCGGCTTGGTTGTTGGTCCAGTTGTTCCGTCATCTTGGACTCGCCGCCCGTTTTGTCAGTGGTTACCTGATCCAGCTCACGGCGGATGTAAAATCACTCGATGGGCCTAGCGGCCCCGAGAAGGATTTCACCGATTTACATGCCTGGTGCGAGGTCTATTTGCCGGGTGCCGGATGGATTGGATTGGATGCCACGTCCGGTTTGCTGGCCGGGGAAGGGCACATTCCGCTGGCGGCAACTCCCGATCCCCAGAGCGCCGCGCCGATTTCTGGCCTGATTGATGAGTGCAAGGTGGAGTTCGAACATGATATGCGGGTTTCGCGCATCTTCGAATCACCCCGGGTGACCAAGCCGTACACGGAAGAACAGTGGAAATCGATCGAGGCTCTGGGACACCAGTTGGATCGGGAACTGACGGCGGCCGATTGCCGCCTGACGATGGGCGGTGAGCCGACTTTTGTTTCCATCGACGACATGGAAGGGCCGGAGTGGAACACCACCGCCACCAGCCCGAAGAAAAAGCAACTAGGCGATGAGCTGTTGCGCCGATTGATGCGCCGCTTCTCGACCGGCGGACTCCTGCATCACGGCCAGGGCAAATGGTATCCGGGCGAGCCGCTGCCTCGTTGGTCCTATGGCTGCTATTGGCGCAAGGATGGCGAACCGCTCTGGTCGAATCCTGAACTCATTGCGAGCGAGGAGAAGGACTATGGTTTTGGTCCGCACGAAGCCGAGCAATTCATCGGTGAATTGGCCAACCGTTTGGGTTGCGGGAAGAAGTGGGTGATCCCGGCGTTTGAGGACGTCTGGTACTATTTATGGAAGGAGCGGCGTTTGCCCACCAACGTCGATCCCTTCGACTCGCGGCTCAAGGATCCCCTCGAGCGCGAGCGGTTGTCGCGTCTCTTCGAGCAGGGATTGGACAAGACTATTGGTTATGTCCTGCCCTTGCAGCGCGGCTGGCGGAATGGTTCGCCGGGGTGGCTTTCCGGACCTTGGTTTCTCCGGCCGGAGCGGTGCTACCTGACCCCGGGCGATTCACCTATTGGTTACCGGCTTCCCATTGATTCCATACCCTGGGTTTCCGAGAAGGATTTCCCTTACCTGAACGAGCAGGACCCGCTGGACAAACGTGGACCCCTGCCATCGCGCCAAAGTTTCATACGGCCCGGCGCGGCGACCCAGGAAGGGGCTCCGTCGTCCAGTTCCGCGTACTATAGCGGGTCTGGCGGGCGCGGCCCGACCCGGGGGGAAGGAGCCCGCGGACCTGGCGGGATGGCGATCATTGAGCCCAGCGAACGGATGCCCCGGCGCAACGAGTCCGCGGAATGGCTCGTGCGCACCGCCTTGTGTGTCGAGCCCCGTGGGGGACGACTCTATGTATTTATGCCGCCTACCCGGACCCTGGAGGACTACCTGGAGGCGGTCACGGCGGTGGAAGAAACGGCCGCCAGCCTGGGGTTGCCCGTCCTCTTGGAGGGGTATCAGCCGCCGCACGATCCGCGGGTCAGTGTCATCAAGGTGACCCCGGATCCAGGAGTGATCGAGGTCAACATTCACCCGTCCCATACCTGGGAAGAGATGGTTGCCACGACCACGGGACTTTACGAGGAAGCCCGCCTGTCACGGTTGGGAACCGAGAAGTTCATGACCGATGGCCGGCACACCGGCACGGGTGGTGGTAATCATATCGTCATCGGCGGGGCCACGCCGCAGGACAGTCCACTGTTGCGTCGACCAGACTTGCTCCAGAGCCTGCTGACCTATTGGCAGAATCATCCGGCGTTGTCATACCTATTCAGCGGTTTGTTCATCGGGCCGACCAGCCAGAGCCCGCGCATTGACGAGGCTCGTAACGATTCGCTTTACGAGCTGGAAGTTGCGTTCCGACACCTGCCCGGTACCGGCAAGGTGGCCCCGTGGTTGGTGGACCGGCTGTTCCGCCATTTGTTGGTGGACGCGACGGGCAATACCCATCGGGCCGAGTTTTGTATCGATAAACTCTATTCGCCCGATAGCAGCACCGGGCGCTTGGGCCTGTTGGAGATGCGTGGGTTCGAAATGCCCCCGCACGCGCAAATGAGTCTGGCGCAGCAACTCTTGTTGCGGACGCTTATTGGGCGTTTTTGGCGTGAGCCCTATCGTCAACCCCTGGTTCGCTGGGGAACAGACATCCATGACCGCTGGATGCTCCCGCACTTTGCCTGGAGTGACATGCAGGATGTGGTCGCTGACCTCAACAGTCGCGGCTATCCCATCCGGGAAGAGTGGTTTGCGCCTCACTTCGAGTTTCGCTTTCCCCAACTGGGTGATTTGGACCTCAAGAATATCCATCTTGAAGTCCGCCAAGCCTTGGAGCCGTGGCATGTGCTGGGTGAGGAAGGATCGGCGGGAGGAGCGGTTCGCTACGTCGATTCCTCGGTTGAACGCGTGCAAATCAAAGCCCGTGGCCTTACCGGCACGCGCCATGCGATTGCCTGCAACGGGTACACTATTCCGCTGCATCCCACCGGGACCAACAGCGAATTTGTGGCGGGCGTGCGCTACCGTGCCTGGCAACCAGCGAGTTGCCTGCATCCCACAGTAGGGGTTCATTCGCCGTTGACCTTTGATATCGTGGATTTGTGGAATAACCGCTCCATTGGCGGTTGCACTTACCATGTCATGCACCCCGGAGGGCGAAGTTACACCACGTTCCCGGTCAATTCCTATGAGGCCGAGAGCCGCCGGTTGTCCCGTTTCTTCCGGTTTGGCCACACGCCGGGGCGCCTGGCACCCAAGGACGCGGTGATTCAGCCGAATGCGCCATTTACCCTCGATCTGCGGGCGGTATGAGGTCCGTTAAATCCTGAGAATGCTGGGTCGCCATCCGACGGATCCGATGATAGATTCGGTGCCGGAGATGAAGTCTCAGTCCGATGCACCAATGACTCGTTCTGCCCTGGCAGGCTACCCGGCTGCCAGCGGGCATTACGATGAATTGCTCGACGCGGACGGCAAGGTCCGGCCGCACTATGAGTCGTTGGTGGAGCATTTCGACCGGATGGGGACGGAGGAATTGCGGCGCCGGGTCGAAACCTGCCGCCGTTTGGTCCATGAACAAGGGATCGCGTACAATGTTTATGACGCGATTGGCAGCATGGAGCGGACCTGGCAGCTGGATCCGATACCCTTCATCATCGGGGCCGAAGAATGGACGGAACTCCAAAAAGGCCTGATCCAGCGGGCTCGGCTCATCAACGGCATTCTCGCGGATTGCTACGGTCCGCAGGACTTGATTGCTTCGGGCTGGCTGCCTCCAGCGTTGGTCTTTGCCCAGCGCGATTTTCTCCGACCGTGCCATGGCATTGTCACGGCGGAAAATCTCTATCTTCATTTTTACGCAGTCGATCTGGCCCGTTCCCCCGATGGGCGTTGGTGGGTGGTGTCCGATCGCACCCAGATTCCCACGGGGGCGGGTTATACCCTCGCCAACCGGTTGGTGACTTCGCGGATTCTGCCGGAGTGTTTTCGCGGCTGCCGGGTCCAGCGCGTCGCCGGATTCTTCCGCGAGGTTCAGGCTACGCTGGCCCGCCTGGGATCGCGGCGGACGGATAATCCCCGCGTGGTGGTGCTCACCCCCGGGCCCTATAATGAAACTTATTTCGAGCAGGGCTACCTGGCCCGGTACCTGGGTTATACCCTGGTGCAGGGGCAGGACCTCACCGTGCGCGATGACCGGGTCTATTTAAAAACCCTTAGCGGCCTGGAACCGGTGGACGTCATCGTCCGGCGGGTGGACGATGATTTCTGCGATCCACTCGAACTCCAGAACGATTCGATGCTGGGGGTGCCGGGCCTATTGGAGGCCACGCGCGCCGGCAACGTGGTGGTGGTCAATTCTCTCGGGACGGGCCTCTTGGAAAGTCCGGCGTTCATGGCGTTCCTGCCAGGCATATCGCGGCATATGCTGGGTGAGGAATTACGCCTGCCATCGGCGGCCACTTGGTGGTGCGGGCAAAAATCGGCGGCCACCTATGTCAATGAGCACCTAGACGAGCTGATCGTAAAACCCGCCTTCCGGGGTCCTGGCAAGACGATCGAATCGGGACGAAAGGCTACCGAAGCTCAACTGACTGAGCTGCGGCGGCAGTTGAAGTTTGCGCCCCATTTGTTTGTGGGCCAGGAACATGTCGAATACTCGACCGTGCCCACCTGGACCCCCCAGGGAATCACGCCTCGCCCGGTTTTGATGCGGGTCTACCTCGTTGCCGGGAGGGACGGCTACCATGTCATGCCGGGTGGCTTAGTGCGCGTGGCGCCCGCCTTGGGGAGTTCGGCGGTGTCCATGCAAAGCGGCGGGTCGAGCAAGGACACGTGGGTGTTGACGGAAGGTGAGGTCGACGAGACGACTTTGCTGGCTTCCGCCAGTAACGAGATCGATTTGCGCCGGGTGGGCAATAACCTGCCAAGTCGGCTGGCCGACAATTTTTATTGGCTCGGACGCTATACCGAGCGTTCGGATGCGACCGCCCGCCTGCTGCGCAGCACGCTGCTTCGTTTCAGTCCGGAAACGACCGGAAACGCCATGCCATTGCTGGAGCCGTTGCTCGAGGCGCTGACCCGGCAAGGCCAGCTACCGAACCTGAAGGAGTCCCCCGGACTTCGCGCACGGGCGGAAACGTTGGAAGCAGAACTGCTGGCGGCGATTTACGATCCCGACCATCCAGGAAGCCTTCGTGGCATTGCCGTCCAATTGCAGCGCCTGGCCATCCTCGTGCGTGACCGGACGTCCAATGACTTCTGGCGGGTGCTAGGACATCTCCATGAGCGCGTGGCCCGGCCCGCCACCAGTCTCGTCATGCTGGCAGGCGATGCAGTCGGGGTGCTGAACCAGGTGTTGATCAACCTCGCCGCTTTCCATGGCATGGCCCGCGAAAACATGACGCGCGCCCAGGGCTGGCGTTTTCTCGACATGGGCATGCGGATCGAGCGGGCAATCTATTTATGCACCTTCCTGGACGCCTCCCTCCGGTCGCCCGAGGCGGACAACCCCAGCGTGCTGGAATCGGTGCTGGAGGTGGCCGACAGCACCCTGACCTATAGGTCCCGTTATAACCTGCTGCCCAACCTCGCGGCGGTTTACGACCTCGTATTGCTGGACGACGCCAACCCACGGTCCCTGCTTTTCCAGTTGAACCAACTGGTCAAGCATGTTGAGCGACTGCCGCGCGAGAAGGAAAGCGCCCTGCCCAGCCCAGCCCAGCGCGTCCTGCTGGAATGCCTCACCCGCATCCGCTTGCTGGATCCGCGTCCGTTGAACCGGGTGAAGGGCAAATGGCACGAGTCCGAAGTGGGCGAAGCCATACAGCGCGTGTTGAAAGACCTCCCGCAACTCTCCGATGCGATTGCCGTCAGCTATTTCGCGCACTCTTCCATTTCCCGCACGGGAGACACCTTCCGATGATCTACCGCGTCACTCATCGCACGAAGTATGTTTATAGCGAACCCGTGACGGTGTCGCATCACACGGCCCGCCTGAGCCCGCTGAACAATGCGACGCAGCAACGGGACGAGTTCACCCTCGAGATCACGCCGCAGCCTTCAGTCCGCAAGCTGCGAACCGACTATTTCGGGAATCGCCTTTGTTTCTTCAGCATCCAGCAGATTCATCAGTCGCTGAACATCATCGCCCGCAGCGTGGTTTCAGTGGAAAATGCGACCCCGCCGCTGCCACAACTTTCCCCGCCTTGGGAACAGGTGGCAGCGCTGTTTCGCGATCCCGTCTCCAGTGAAGTGGTGGAGGCCTACCAGTACGTTTTTGGTTCGCCCCTGATCCTGCCCACACCGGAACTGGCGGAATACGCGGCTGAGTCCTTCGACAAAGATGCGCCCTTATTGGTGGGAGCGCGCCAGTTGACCGAGCGGATTTACGAGGACTTTAAATATGATCCCGTGGCGACCACGGTGAGCACGCCGCTGGGAGAGGTTTTGAAAAACCGGCGGGGTGTCTGCCAGGACTTTGCCCATGTGGCCATCGCCGCCTTGCGGGCCCTGGGATTGCCAGCCCGCTATGTAAGCGGCTATTTACGAACCCATCCGGTGGCGGGCCAGCCGCGGTTGACCGGTGCGGATGCGTCACATGCCTGGTTTTCCGTGCATTGCCCGGGACACGGTTGGGTCGATTTCGATCCCACCAACAATCTGATGCCGCGCGATGAACATATCGCCGTGGCTTACGGTCGTGATTTCAGTGACGTCAGTCCCGTGACGGGGGTCATAACCGGAGGCGGACGCCATAAAGTGCAGGTCGCCGTGGACGTTGAGCCCTTCCGCCCCGACGAAACGACGGATGAGGCGGTCTCCGAATCGGTGGACTGACCTTCCTCCGGTTCGACTTCGAACCCTGCCGCTACGCGAACGCAAAAAACAGCCGCCCAAAACCCTCTGGCGAGGACTCGGGGCGGCTATATCGAAATCGGCTTGCGTGATTTAGACCGGCTTGACGCGTCCCTGGACGGCCACGGGGCGGGGAGGAATGGCGACCTTCCAATCAATGGTCTCGGGAACGAACTGATCCTTGGAGTTCATGGCTTGTTCGAAGGAAATCTCCTGGCCGGTATAACCCGCCATGCGCCCCATGATCCCAACCAGCGTGCTTTGGGCCATCCAGTCACCGTCATGGCGCAGTTTGCCCGAGCGGATGCCGGCAAACAGTTCCTGGTGCTCGACCTCGTACATGTTGGGAGCCTTGCCCTTGTATCGCCAGAGCGTTTGTTCGCCCGACTTGATATAGGGAGTATTCCAACCGCTCCAGCCCTTGCCCTTGCTGCCGAGGATATAGTCGCTGTTGTCGTTATGGCAGCCGGGAATCTGGCGTTGCGCGACCACCGCGCGGCGTCCGTCGGCCCATTCGTACACCACGGTGACGTGATCGTAGATGTTGCCTTCGTAGTTAGGAGTGACTCGTCCGCCGGTGGCGCTGCACTTGATCGGCGCCTCGTCTTTGAACGCCCACATAACTTTGTCGACGGTATGGATGCACTGTTCGACGATGCCGTCACCTGAGAGCCAGGTGAAGTTCATCCAGTTCCGCAATTGCCACTCCAAGTCACCCACTTCCGGTTTCCGTTGTTCAGGCGATTGCATCGGCTTGACGGGACCGGTGAGGTACGTGCCGTACACGGCGACGAGATCGCCCAGGGTGCCCTGATGAACCTGTTCGTAGAAGGCGCGCCGGGGAAGGTCGCTACGCCAGCAATAACCAGAGACCACGCTCAGGCCCTTTTCCTTGGACATCTTGAGCGATTCGATCACGTGGCGCAGGCCGGGTGCATCGGTAGCCAGGGGCTTCTCGGCAAACACGTGTTTACCCTTTTCGATCGCGTAGCGCAGGTGCGTCGGGCGGAATCCTGGGGGGGTTGCCAGCAGGACGACATCCACGCCGGAGTCGATCACCTTTTGGTAAGCGTCGAGACCAATGAATTGCTTTTCGGGGGGGAGTTGTACGCGATCGTTGAAATTCTTGGTGAGGTTCGCCACGGCGGACTTCAGTTGCTCAGGGAAAACGTCGCCGATGGCAGTGATCACGGTGTTGCCATCAGCGGTCATGGCGTCCGCCGCTGCCTGGCTGCCACGACCACCGCAGCCCACGAGGCCGATCTTCAGGGTGTCGCTGTTGGCGGCGAAGGCGGTGCCACGAATCAGGATGGCAGGGGCCGCCGCAGCCAGGGCCGCAACGGTAGAGGAAGTTCGGAGGAATTCACGGCGGGAGCTGGCGGTCTGGCGTTCGAAGGCATTCATAAAGCGAAATTGACGCCCCAGTAACTCAAACATTCGAGACAAGCCGTCAACAGATTTAATCTTTTTGCCGGGTTTGCGTCGGCCCGGGCGGAAAATCTCGCCTTGTCGAACGTCTCAAATGAACGTTCACACGTTCAGATGTTCAGTGGAGGTGTTCATGGAGATCGCCGAACTCGTCCAAAACACGATACACCACACCCGGCACCTGGAGTGGTTCCGCTGGGTGCGCTGGCTGTTAGTCCCGTTGGGAGGCTATTGCGTTCTGGTCGCGATCGTGACCTGCTCGCAACGATCCATCATGTACCATCCCCCGCACCTTTCGGCGGCGGAACTCAAACCCCTTGCCGATCGCAATCGACTCCTTCCCTGGACCAACCATGCCGGGGTTCGTATCGGTTGGTACCGTCCCACTCCGGGAGGTGAAGCGGTGGCCAACGTCTTGATCGCCCACGGAAACGGCGGATCCGCCGTGGGCAGGGAATACATCATCGATCCACTTCAAACGGCCTTCAATGCCAACGCCTACGTTTTGGAGTATCCCGGTTACGTGGATCGGCCGGGCACACTTTCGAAAGAGTCCATCTTGGCCGCTGGTGAGGAAGCCTTCGGTCTGGCCGCTCGGAACGGGCCGGTGGTTTTAGTCGGAGAATCCTTGGGAACAGGAGTATGCTGCTATCTGGCGGCCAAGTTTCCCAACCAAGTCCGAGGAGTGGTCCTTCTGGTCCCCTACGACAACACCGTCAACGCCGCCCGTTCCCGGTTTTCCTGGCTGCCGGTCCGCTGGCTGTTGCGCGACAAGTTCACTTCGGACGAGTGGCTGCCCCAATATCACGGCCCAGTGGTGTTCGTCGTTGCGGAACAAGACGAGGTCTTGCCTCCATATCTGGGCAAACGCCTTTTCGATTTGTACGCCGGCCCCAAGCAATTGGAGTTTTGTGTGGGAGCGGGACACTGGATAGGGGCGAACCGCCCCCCGGAGTTCTGGGCTCGGGCTTGGCACTTTTTCGAGGAGTCCAAAGTCATCGGCCAATAGCGCCAAAATGTCCCGAGC
Source organism: Candidatus Limnocylindria bacterium (assembly GCA_035493435.1). Lineage (GTDB taxonomy): Bacteria > Verrucomicrobiota > Verrucomicrobiia > Limisphaerales > UBA9464 > DATJII01. Next base: position 55,279 of record DATJII010000230.1, read on the forward strand.
ACGACACTTACTCCGCTGGGTGAATCGAAGGACAAAGGTTCGCGGCGTTCGCTATGATTTGGACGCAAATGGTTGCGGGAGGTCGCAAGCTATTCCTGACAAGGGAGATACAAAACACACCGGGCACGCCGCAAAAGTTTTCAAAACGTCGCCCTTTTGATCCCTTTTCCGTATTTTTAACCCATTGGAATCCAGCGAGATAGTGCGATCGATGAGCCGTGTTCAAGCAAATGCCCAATTTGAATAAAAATGTGGTTGACTGGAACTTGCGTATCGGTAAATGTTTCGACACACACGGAAGAGATAAAACCACAACAATGAAAGCAACAACGCTCCTCTCCGCTGTCGCACTGGCGACGGCCTGTGTTGGTTCTGCCTTCGGCGCAGTGACCAGCCAAAATATCGTTGGCTACATCAAGCTGTCCCTGACCAAGGGTTACAACTTGGTCGCGAACCAACTCAACAACGGCGACAACACTGTTGTCACTGTGTTCTCGGGTCTTCCTGCCGACGGCAAGACGACCGCCTTCAAATGGAATGGCCGCGGATACGACACCTCCACCTACTACGCTGCTGGAGATGGCGGTTGGGATGATCCCACGCTGACGGCTGCTCCTGGTGATGGCGTGTTCATCTATGTTGCTTCCCCTGCCACGGTAACACTGGTGGGTGAAGTCAGCTTGAATACCACGGTCAACCTCATCAAGGGTTTCAGCTTGGTCTCTTCTCCGATTCCTGTGGCTGGAGCTTTGACTGATAGTGCCACGGTTGCTTTTGATAAAGTAGCGGATGGCGATGTGTATTTCCAATGGGGCCCCTCCGGGTTTGAAGTCAATGGCTTCACCGCCATCGACGGCAATCCTGTAAACGAATGGGATGCTGGTGAACCTCCTACACTGAAGGTTGGCGAAGGCTTCTTCGTGAAGAAGAACACGGCCGTAGCCTGGACTCGTACTTTCTCTGTTAACTGATAGACAACCCAAGCACAGTTTAGCACATGAATAAATCTATCGCACTCGCTGTAGCCATTGCTACCGTTTCGACGGCTGCCTTCGCGCAGGTTGGAACCAACGCTGGTTTCGTCTTGTTCAACAACAGCAAGGTTGCTGCGCCGGTTACGTTTGATCCTCTCGCTGGTGGTGGTTCGATCAATAGCGCAAATTACGTGGCGCAATTGTTCTACTCCACTGACGGCACCAGCTTCAGTGCTCTCGGTTCTACCGCAGCCTTCAGCTCACTCCCTGCAAAAGCAGGGTTTTGGGGCGGGAATACCAAGAATCTTCAGTTCCCTGACGCGATCCACGACAATCAGCCTTTGACCTTGAAGGTGGCTGTATGGGATTCCACGAAGTTCGCTTCTTGGGATGCCGCCGTTGCCGAATCGACATCGCTTCAGCCGACTGCCACGCTGAACGCTGGTGACAAGTTCCAAATCGGTTCATCCACGTTTGCTTATACCACTCCCGCGTTCGACAATTTGTCGCCTGACGCGGCCTACCTCAAGAATCTTAAGACGTTCAGCCTGACCCAGTACACTGTGACTCCTGAGCCCTCTGTGGTGGCTCTCGGTGCTCTCGGTCTCGGTGCGTTGCTCTGGCGCCGCCGTAAGTAATCGTTTATCTCTTCATCAACGACCGCTTCCAAAAGAAGCGGTCGTTTTTGTTTGTTCGCCTGGGTTCGTTTTCTGTTGAGAACACACAATGTGACACTGGATGGGGTCACCCGGATACGTATTCCGTGCGTCCGGGGCATACACCTCTACCCACAGATTATCGCTTTTCTCTAAACGAGCTACCGAGGCTCTTGTGATTCATGGTTTCGAGTTGCCAATCCTACCACGCTTCGGGGAGGTTGGGTTGGAAGGCTGCGGGTTGTTCGTTAATCGCGAAGACCAGTAGCACCAACAGATTGCAGGCTTGTTCCGTAGCATTGCGGAGCATCCCAGCTTCCAGCAATCGGGTATCGACCCACCCATTGGCCGACAACGTCCCTCCGCCTCGCCGGGTCATTGGCAGGCCGTTTCGTTTTGAGGAGGCAGTTTTTTTCTCATTTACTGGGGAGGCGCTGGTGTTGCAACTCCGACATAGCAGCCTTTCTTTCCCGCCGTGTTGCCGTACGCCAGAGGATATATTGCTGGGGGTCTTGCTTCCAACCCAGGCTCCGCACTTCCGTCCCGCCCGCCTGATCGATTAAAGCTGCTTGTACGCTTTGAGCAGACCTTTGAGCGTGCCCACCAGATAGCGTGCCTCTCTTTCTCCCCCACAGGAAATCGAGGTTATCTTCACTGACCATTCACTGGTCCAGCACCCGGATCCGTGAAGATTGGCCGTATTTCATTTCCATTAACTTCACCATGTCTCCCACGGTGCTGACGGCCGTCGTTGACGGATTCGACGGGCACTCCCAACAGATCTTCCAGAGCCTTGTCGGCATCCGGGCGTTCCGCCACTGCCAGTTCACTTCCCAGCCCACAAAACCGGAACAAGGTCAGAATGCAGGCCATTTCCTGCAACGCAACGTCCTCCAGACTATCTTGCGTCAGTCTGCCGAGAAGCGTATGGAACCGCCGCCATAAGCTCAAAGCTAGATACGCCTGGCCAAAATCCCACACCCGCTCCACGCGAAAGCCTCGCATCTCTACCCGGCTCCATTGCGGTGGGGGCCTTTCACCCCTAGGCCCGCCCAACTCTCCTTGGACCGGGACGATGGACGTCCCGTCCAACAGCCTCGTCAATTCCTCCAAGCCGGCTCGGATCCCCACATCATCCACATCCCTGCCCAAGGTGGGCATCACTTAGCCGGGGTGGACCACCCGCGGTCCACGCGGCTGCGCCAAGGTCCAATACTCATAGGACTATCCTCCCACGCTCCGGCAACGGGCTCTTCTCCACTACATCGCGCTTTGAAGCTTTGCCCCCTTTGTGGCTGCTTTTGCACGCCCCCGACGCTTCGAAGGTCATTCTCGACGCCGAACCGGCACTTGGGTTAGGTAGGTTCACTCTCAGGAGATTTGAATTGCCCGTTCCGGAATAGCGGTGGCGGTAGCACTGGCGTTGGTGGGTGGCGGGGAATCGCGTTGGTTATGCACGACCGTAAACAAATATCGTGCGACCCAATCGACGACGGATCTTCCAGTGTTCAGTCGAGCTCCCCAAACCGCTGCTCATTTGCGTCCAAAATGTCCAAAAGGCGACGATCTTCACGATCGCGACCGTAATCATTGTCCGTTACAGGCGGAAACAGATCCGAGAGTTCGACGCGAATCTGCGGCAAAATCATTTGACACGTCGCTGGAAAAAGCAGCTTATATCCAACTGCAGGGCGGACGCTCGAAACATTCATCCCGTAGACTGGTCCGCCGCCTACCCGCCCATGATCCATCCAGGTCCAACAATAGTCGTTTTATGACTCTTTTTTCCCCATCCGAAGGAGGCTTGGATTGATATGGCCATTGCGCTTTCCGGACTTGCTGTGGGGATACGATCTCCTCAGCGCGGTTCGGCAGTCGAAGTAATAAAAACCAACAGTAATGAACACCTCTCCTAATCGAGTATTGCGGCGTGTCTGGGACCGTCTGGTCTCGTGTATGGAACCAGGAGGCCTCACGAAGGCGCTTCTCATCTCGGGCGCTTTCTTGGCGTCCACAACGGCCGACGCCACTGACTTCTGGTTCTCGCCACCGGGTTGGAGTGGCTCGACCACCACCAGTATTACCGGAACCAGCAGCAGCGTGCCGTACGCCTATCCGACCTCACCATCGGGTACGACCCGGGATAAAGTGGGGTCTCGTGCCACCGCCTTCGCAACAACCCTGGGCGAAGTCCTAGGAGGGGCATATAGCGGATCGTCCACCAACGTAACCCTGAACTTTATTCCTGGGGTTTACCCTGTCACCCCCATCCTCCCGACTTCAGGGTGGCTGGGCACAACCAATTTCTCCCAGATGACGAACACAGTCCTTACCATTCAAAATGGATGGGGAGTCACCACCAACACCGCCACCGTCAAGCTGCAATTGGTGGCCGATATGGATCCCGGCCAGGCGAATTGGGAAAACACCAATTACAATAACGCGTGGGGGAATCGCTTCGCGAATCTCGGTATTCTGAATACCCATTCCGGGACAAGCTATTATGATCCGCAATATTTCATCCCCTATGCTCGATTTGTTGCGCAGAATCTGATTTTTGATTGCAACTGGGACGGCCTCGGAGGCTGGACTGCCCCGTCGCACAATGGATTCAAGACGTTTGGATTGACCGCCAGCGGACGTACGGGGAAAATCTTAAATGTCAAGGTGGTCAACGCCGGAGCCAGCGGACCGGTTCCGGCTACTCAAGACATGTTCTCCGGATCCGAGGGCTTTCCGCTAAGCGTCTTCGCGTCCGACTTCTTCCAAGATCCTTTCACAGGATCTGGGGATCCCACCGCCTGGGTGGTTGATAGTTGCGAGGTCACCGACTTCCATTCCTCTCACGGAGGATATGCGGCGGGAATCACGGTGACACCCCGCTTCCCGGGTTTGTCTGGGACCGACGTGGTTGTTGGCCTAAAAGGTGGTGAAAGCAAGCTTGATGCAAGCCTTCAGTCGAGCTATGGAGGTGCTACTTATTGGTTTGAGGTGTTGGATCAAAGCACTTACAAGAATCGGCGGATAGCCACCGTTCAGAACTGCTTTGCCAATCTCATTGGTTCGGCGTTCGGCGTGGCCAATGGCGGTGCAGTTCGTTTTGAAGGCAATGTCGTGGTAAATGGCACCGGGTTAAACAGTGACACGGGTCACACGCGAAATGTTGAAGTCACTAACTCGGTCTTTCTGGATGTCCTCATGGGAGCCAATGTGGGCTCGTGGAGTCCAACCTCCGGAACAGCCTATTTTCAAAATTGGAAATTCAACGGTAATCTGATTCGAATTGATCGGCGTTCGGCATTGTGGGACTACCGAAACTATGAATACAATAGCGACAATGCGGCGTTGGTGGGCAGAGACCCATCGGCGCTGCCACTGTGGGGAACCAATTACATCTGCTATGCCTTTGCCTTCGGTTCCTGCAATACGATGGATGTGCAAACCAACCGTGTCACCACCCGTCCACGGGCGGCCTTTTTCGAACCCAATCCGTCCGATACCAGCAGCGCCACCTTCACGGTGGTATATCGCCCTAACATCGATCCATTGCTGCATCACACGGTTGACCAGACTCAATCGGAACCGAACACCAATGGACTGGTCCTTTCCGGAGTCGCATACGATTTCGGCAGTTACTCTGCGATGAATTCGAGCAGCCTACTTTATTCCAACACCCTGGCAATTGCCAACGGGCCAACCGACATCGCCACCAATGGTTTCTTTGGAAGAGTTCAGCGGGTCGAACGGGTAACCTCCAGCGGGAAGTTGACCGGGATCAAGGAAGTCGCACTATCCACCCCGATTGCCGGGTCGGGAGGCAACTACACGGTCCAAGGACGTTGGACGTTGCAGCCGACCCCGGCCGATACTGGCCATTCGGGAACGACGGCTCTCGCACCCACCAACGTGCAGTTCCTTGTGCAGGACGCCGCCAGCAATACTGTCAGCCTGAGTGCACCCTCCACCAGCGGGAACATCAGCACGCTGACCTTGCCATCCTCGTTGTCGGACGGCTATTACCACATCGTAGCCTACGTGCTGGCCTCTGGCGCGACCACGTTCGATCCCACCCGGGATGCGTGGAGCGAAACTGAATATTTGAAGGGTACCACGGTGCGGTTCCTCACCAGCCAGGACATGGCCAATGATCGGCGGCCGTCCCGAGGAAGCATGGTCATTGGCCGAACGGGCGTCACCACCAATAGCCTCACGGTGAAGATCAAGCAGCTCACGGGGATTGGGCGAGATGCCGTGTACAATACCGACTTCATAGTTGAAAGCAACGGGGTGACCAACTCCCAGAACGGCGACTCGACGTTCTCGATCACCATTCCCACCGGTTCCAACTGGATAACGGTGGATTTGATGCCGATCAAGGATAGTCAACTGGAACGGGAGGCCGCTGTTTTCTATATCACGAACAACGCGGGTAGCTATTCCATCGCACCTTCATTCGACTGGCCCGGTTTCCCTCCCCAGCGCGCGGCCGCGCGGCCGGATCTGTATTCCAATTCGGAATGGAGGTTTTCGTCCTCGGTCTATTTTTATGACGGTCCACTTTGGGAGGCTGTTTCGCTGAATGATACGCCAACTTCGAATTACGCCTTTGTGAATGGAACGGTGGGAAGAATCACTGACGAGAGCAATCCA
>DATJII010000231.1:0-3507 GCA_035493435.1 Candidatus Limnocylindria bacterium
TGCAGGGCTGGAACCGCATTCGTGCTTCGCAAATGGCGAATCTGCACACACTGCCCGCCATTCCTGATGGCTGCCTGCTTCTGGTTCACGAGTTCCAGATCCTCGAAAGTCATGGAATACGAGGAATAGCTGATCTGCACCCCCACGCTGAAACCTTCGACCCGGATATTCTTGAAAAAAGCGGGGCCGACATAATCCGAATGGGCCAGATCCAGTCCGGCCGGGGCGTCACCTTTGCCGCCGCAGATAATCGTCACATCCCGCATCCCTCCCTGGCGGCTGGTGGTGAATTGAATCCCTACGGCGCCGGGGTTTCCCGTCCCGGTATGGAAGGTCATATTGCGAATCGAATTCCGGTCATGGGCCGTTTCCCCCCCTCCAACCCACATCATGGGCCGCCCCCGTGAACTCCCGCCATAGCCAGGGGAATAATCCATGATCCTAATAACGGTCCCCTCCCGACTCTGGCCTTGAAGAATCGTATTCCGCTCCTTGTCCGGCATATTGGGATTGGACGGCCAATCCAAAGTGTCGGAGATCAAGTAGGTGCCATTGGGAAAATAGAGGATCCGGTTTCCACCCGCGTTTTCGCTCAGGGCCTGCCGCAAGGCCAAAGTGTCGTCCGTCTTGCCATCGCCCCTGGCAAAATAGGGACTCTTCGTCACGTCAATGACCCCGGCATCCGCCGGAAAAACCATGTCCTCACCGCGTGCCAGCACGCAGCAGACATAAAACGCAATGACGCCAAGCAACGACTTCATGGACACCCGTTTCCGCCCGTGGCGCCACCATACGAATTGCCGCCAGCCACGCCAACCCTGGTTTTGGAGCATTCCGACCTTGGCGTGTGATCGACCGGGGCGCGAGCGAATACGCAGCCCCGGTCCTAAACGGCCTGCCTCTCCGGCGGAGATCTGGCTTGGGCTCCTACTTTTTAACCGTGACGCCGTCGCCGATTGCCCGCTCAAAACGGGCCTTGGCAACCGCATAATCACGCAGGGCCTGGCTGTAAGTCGTGCGCGATTCGGTCAACGCCGTCTGGGCGGAGAGCACATCCAATTGGGTGCCGGTTCCGGCGTCCGCGCGAGCGTTGGCCAAGCGCAGAGCTTCTTCGGCTTCCTCAATGACCTTGGTCTGTGAATCCAGAGTCTCCTTGGCTTCCAGAAAGAACGAATAAGCCGTCCGCACCTGCTGCTCGATCTTACGCTGCGTATCTTCGGTTTGGATGCGTGCTTTTTCCTGCCGCGCGGAAGCTGCCTTCACCTTGCCACGGGTCAGGCCGAAATCGAACACGTTCCAGGAAACTTGGGCTCCCACGGTCCACCCCGAGATATCGTGGCTGAGATCGTGGGCGGGATCGAAAACGCGATTCGCCCAACTGTATCCTCCCACGCCTTCCAAGGTCGGGTAATAGGACGACTTGGCCTGGATCACATCCTCATGGGCACTTTTCTCCCCGGCCCGCAAAGCTTCCAATTCCGAACGCTGCGCCAAGGCCTTGCCGATGGAGGGCCCAAGCTGGATCTCGTAGGGCTCCGCCTTGAGTTTATCCGAGATGGACAGCGGAATATCCTCGGCGACATCGTGAGGCACATTGAAACCTAGCAGGGTCGCCAGGTTGTTCTTCCCGGTGCGATAGCTGTTCTTCGCCTTGCTCAGTTTTGGTTTGGCATTGGCCAGTTCGACTTCGGCCCGCAGGACGTTGAAACGCGGCACCGTACCTGCATCATAACGGCGCTTGTTGTCCGTCAGTTCCTGCTCCAGCAGCTTGATGGAGGCTTCCTGCACCACAATTTGCTCCGCCGCCAGCAGGACATCGTCATAAGCGACGCGAACCTCCAGCAACGCATCGGCCACCAGAGCCTGGTAGTTGGCCAACGCCGCATCGCGGGTCAGCTTCGATTGCCGGTAGGACGAGGTCAGTTTGCCTCCGGCGAAAACGGGTTGGGTCACGGTAATACCTGCGTTCCAGCTTTGATCGTTCTGAAAGGCGAAACTCGGCTGGCCCGGCGCCACGGATACCGATTCGATTTTGCCTTCGTCAACCTTGGTATAGGCACCCGTGGCCGTGACGTGCGGCAGGTACACGGACTTTTGTTGCAGTACCACCCCTTGGGACTCCTCAATGTCCTGCTTTCCTTTCAAAATCGTGGGGCTTTGCGCCAGCGCGAGGGAAAGGCAGTCATCCAGGGAAAGAGGTTGTGCCGGCCAGGCGTTGGTCCCGGTAGCGGCGTTGGAATTGAGGGATAGGGTGACCGCCAAGGCGGCCATGAGAGAAAGTCGGTTCATCGGATCTCCAAGCGGTGTGAGTGATAATTCAGTTTGCGAGACGCACAAATAAATTTGGTGGGCACTCGGGTTCAGCGGGCGGCGGCCATTCCCTGCCCCGGGCGGTCGATGTAAACGTCCACCTGCTGCCCGACGTAGACGGAGAATTTGGGCTGGTCGAATTCGTAAATCACCTGGAGGACACGGGTATCCACCCGCTCCAAGCTGTCTCCCGTTAGGCTGCGCTTGGGCACCACATAGGGTTCGATGCGGACAAAGCGCAGGGGCATTTTCAGCTCGGCGTGCCCTTTCAAGGTTGATACAGCGGCCGAATTGGGCACCACCAACACCGCGTTCTGTTCGTCGATCTCCGCCCGAACCTGAAGCTTGTCGACGTCGCCCAACAGCATCAAGGGATCACTCAAGGCAGCCGCAGAAGCAAATTCGCCCTCGCGGACATTGACCTGGAGCAACTTGCCATCTCGTGGCGCCCGGATGCTGAGAACACTCAAGTCCACTTTCGCAGCTTCTATCTGGGCGCGCATGTACTCGATCTGGGCGCGGGTGGCTTCGAGCTTCGCCTTGGCGCCGTTCACGGTAAATTGGCGACGCTTGAGTTCGTCTTCCGTGGCGACCTTTTCTTTCTCCAAACGCGCGATCCGGCCCAATTGATCGGACCAATCCTCAATGGAATTCTGGTCTACCGGAATCGCTGCCTGTGCGGACGCCAACTGCGCTTCCAGGCTCACGATGCGAGCCCGGGTTTCACGATCGTCCAGGGAAAACAGTTCGTCGCCCTTTTTCACCGAGTCGCCCACCTTCACGGCTACATGGGTAACCAAGCCCGATTTCGGAGAGGCGATCTTCACATTTTCGCGCGAAGCCTCAATCAAGCCGGTCGCTGCAACCGCATTGGCAAAGGGCTTGTGTGCGGGGTCAGACAACGGGCCCGGATCGGCCGGCTTCTGTCCTTGGGCGCGCACAAGGTAAAGCGTCGCGACGATACCCGCGATGGCCAGGTAAAAGGAAATGCTCTTAAATAACATAATCGGGTCCTTCTTGGTGAAATATCAGTGTTGGGAGGAAAACTCTTTCATCGGGTCCCCTTCGAGGACCCGGGTGACCCGGCCGTCCTCCATCTGGGTGATGCGGTCGGCATAGCTATAAGTACGGGGATCGTGCGTCACGATCACCACACAACGCCCTGGAGCGCGGGCCGCCCCCGAAAGTAAATCCATG
>DATJII010000232.1:0-3242 GCA_035493435.1 Candidatus Limnocylindria bacterium
TCGGACTGGGGGGGAACATATGTAATGTTGCGGATGTTCAGTACCCCACCCGTGCCCATAACCGGCCCGGTGGCCCAGGAAGGAGTGTTGGAGTTCTTACTCAGGTTTTGCCCGAAATCGAAAGTGAGTTGCCGCGAAGACCCCGCCATCAAGACGGCATCGTAGGTTTGCTCGCAGATCTTGATCGTGGCTGTTACACCCGCCTGCCCGTTGCTGTAGGAGCCCAGGGCGTCGGCACGGATCCCATTATCCGTTATCCCATCAACGTATTTTTCATTCAGCGTCCATTGCGTCGAAAGGTCCTGGCAACCTCCTCCTGGCTTGGCCCCATAAAGTGGGGCGAGTCCAGCCGCGCCAAGCAGAAAAACGGCGAAACAGGTTCGTTGTGGCATGCATGTCTCCTGGTCTGAAGTTGATACGGGCGTTCTGGCCTTCGATTAAGACATGAAACCCCTTCCGCGGAAAAGCGTTACGAGCCGCCGACCTCCCAAATGTCGTCTAATGCCGCCCGGAACCATAGCTCGCGACGCCTAATGTCGCCTGCCGTTGGCTATAATTTGCTCTACCATGCCCGACGATCCGCAGGCCGCGCCGCCAGGCCACCGTCTGGAATCCTGGAAGGAGATCGCCGAATACCTGCGGCGGGAGGTTCGGACGGTCCAGCGCTGGGAGCGGGAGCAGGGGCTGCCGGTCCACCGCCACGCCCACCAGAAGCGTAGTTCCGTCTACGCCTTTCCCACGGAACTGGATCAGTGGCGAAGCGGGCGAGCGCCTGAGTCGCCTAAACCGCCACCCCGGCCGCTTTGGAGGCGGCCAGCCATACTGGCGTCGGCCGTCATTCTCCTGGCAGCCGGCGCCACGTTGGCAAAGTGGGGTTGGTCCACGTTCCGGACGGCGCGCGCTCCTTTTCTCAGAATCGAAATCCAGCCTTTGATCGCCACAGGTAATGCCATGATCGCGGCGATTTCGCCCGACGGACGCTATCTGGCCTATGGCGTTTCTGAAACCGGCGGCCAAAGCCTCTGGCTGAGGGATCTGGGAAGTGGAACCAGCACCCAAGTGGTCCCGCCCTCCGCAGCGGGCTACACACGGCTAACGTTCTCGGCTGACGGTAGTTTTCTCCACTTCTTCAACGCAGGCAGTCTCTATCAGATGCCGGCCCTGGGAGGAACACCCAGCCAGCTCGCGCAAGGTACGCCCGCGCTTTCTCCGGACGGAAAGCGCCTGGCCTTCTTCCGGCGTCGCACCGGCGAGGAAACCGCCATCCTGGTGGCAAACCTGGATGGCAGCGGCGAGAGGAAACTCGCGGTCCGCAAGAGTCCCGAATCCTTCCAGGGCGTCGCGTGGTCGCCCGACGGAAAACTGATCGCGTGCACGGTTGGGACCTCGGTCTTCGCCGGAACCGATGCGACGGTTGTCACGCTCGACTCCGAGAGCGGGAAGGAAAACGCGATTGCCCCGCGGAAATGGTGGTCGATCGACGACCTTGCGTGGCTACCGAACGGACGGGGCCTGTTGTTGGTAACCAGAGAACCTCCGCTCAAGGTTTTCCGGCCATGGTATCTCTCCTATCCCGGTGGGGAAACGCATCCAATTACAAATGACTTATTGGATTACACCCGGGTGAATCCGGCAGGCGACTCCCGTTCGTTTGTGAGCGTCCAGCAGGGCGATGTGTCCAGTTTGTGGGTGACGCCGGCCGACGGTGGCGGGATCGCCCGGAAAATTACGGAGGGAATGCGGCGGAGAGACGGGGTGGGAGGGCTCGCGTGGACTCCCGATGGCCGGATCGTATACGTCTCGTCCTTCACCGGCATCATGCAGATCTGGATCAGCGCAGCCGACGGAAGCAATCCAACACGGTTGACACCCGAGGGAGTGGTCAGCCTGAACCCTCAGGTCTGTCCCAACGGGCGCTCCATCGTCTACAACTCGGATGCTGGACCAGGGGGGCGCCACGTTTGGAGGATGGATCCGGATGGAAGCCGGCCGCAGCAGCTCACCTCGGGTCCGGACGAGTCTTGGCCCATGTGCAGCGCGGACAGCAACTGGGTGCTGTACCTTTCCGTAACTCCCCGCCGCTACGCGTTGATGAAAGTTCCCATTGGCGGAGGCACACCTGTCCTGATCACGGAAGAACAGATCATCATGCCATCGATCTCGCCAGACGGGAAGATGATCCTGGGCACGTACTCAATCGGCTCGACGAACCAGGTTGTAGTCATGCCGTGGGAGGGTGGATCGGTCAGAAAGCTCTTTAATATCGAACGGCCAAAGGTGCACTGGTCACCGGATGGAAAAGCCTTGCTGTATGTCGAGACCAAAGGTGGCGTTCGGAATGTTTGGAGCCAGGGGCTGGCTGGCGGTTCACCAAAGCAGGTGACTCAGTTCGCCGATAACGAGGATATTCGCTGGTTCGCAGTATCGCCCGATGGCAGGCGGCTAGCCGTGGCGCGCGGCACCACCATTCGAGACGTGGTGAGGGTTCGGGATCTGGAATGAGGTCAGACGGAATTAAGCTGCCGCGCCCGCGGCGGCCCGCTCGCCCATGGCGTTGGCGAAGTGCGAGATGATCATGGACATTTCGTCCAGCGCGCGGCGTCCGGCTTCCGGAGAGAAGCGGTGGCTGAGTTTGAACCAGGCGCCCATCAGGCGATAGTTGAGCTGCAGCATGCGGTCTTCCATGCCCCACTCGCCCTGCCCGGAGGCATGTTGGATCAAGTAGGTCACCACGGCCAGGTCGCGATCGAGCGAGGCTTGCAGGCGGTCCAGATCGGCCGGGTTCTCGCGCAATTGCGCTTGGACTTGCAGGAAGCTCAACTGATTCGCGGTGGCGATGTCAGCCGCATAGTCACGAGTGGTCTTGGCGCTCAGGATCAGCAGGCAGGTATAACGGAACCAGTAGCCGAACAGCAGCACCGAGCTAACCGTGACGATGAGGGTGACGATTAATTCAAGCATCGTTCGCCGCCTTCATCCATACGAGTTGTGAAATTCCGACCCACAAATCTATTGGAAGAATAGCACCGCTTCTCGCAACGGACAATACCTTCCGAGGTACTAAGGCCCTTTTGCCTAAGGGAGATGGAACTTCATATCGCAAGGTACTGTGGTGTGTGTCTGGCGATGTTGCTGGTACAGCGCTGCATACGACGATGTGACGTAATCAGCAGGCGCGAATCCAAGCCGGCTGGCGGTTTGGTCGATCCAGGACCCCGGCCCTTCGAGTTCTAGGAAGTCGC
>DATJII010000233.1:0-4638 GCA_035493435.1 Candidatus Limnocylindria bacterium
GGAAACCCAAGCCCAGGTAAAGGCGGCCAGCGACACCGCGGCGCACTACCGGGAATTATGCGGCCCCGCGCTGGAGACCATTGTTGGGCGAAAGCTGGACGACGTGGGAACGATCAACTGGAAAGCCACCGCCAAGGACAACCTGGCGGATCGATTCGAAATCGGTGGGGTGTTAACCAATCCCGGCCGGCACGAGGAACTGCCAGTCATTTTTCTATATCCACGCAACTGGAACGGTCGTGCCATCCTATGGCTGGGTGACGAAGGAAAATCGGTCCTCTATGGGAAAGATGGCCTGGTCCGCCCGGAAGCAAAAAAACTGGTGGACGAGGGCAACACCGTGGTGGGAGTCGATCTTTTCTCCCAGGGTGAATTCCTTGGCGTTGGCGAAAAAGGCGAGCGCAACCGCACCGTCGAAAACCCCAGGGAATTCGCCGGATACACCTACGGATATAATCACACGCTCGCGGCGCAACGGGTCCACGACGTGCTGACCGTGGTGCGCTACCTCCAAAATCACGATCGGAAGCCCAAGGAAATCGCGGCGCTCGCCCTAGATAACACTGCTTCCATCCTGCTGGCCGCCCGTGCCATTGCGCCTGAAGCTTTCGGTCGGGTGGCGATCGACACTCATGGATTCCGGTTCGGCCATCTACTTGATTGGCGTGACGCCCGCTTCCTGCCAGGAGCCGCCAAGTACGGTGATCTGCCAGGAATGATTGCACTCGCACCCAAGGCACCGCTACTGGTTGCGTCCGAATCCAAAAGCAGCCTGGAACTGCCCCTCGCCTTCTATCGCGACGCCAAACCAGGCCTCGGCCTCGAAATCTATACCGGCAAGTCGAGCGCCTTCAGCGACGCCGCCCTGTCTTGGCTGAGGAAATAGGCCCACCATGGACGCCAATCCGCCGCCTTCATTCCCTATTAGGAAAATGTTCCAGTCCCTGCCTGGGAGTTGCGTATTGGGCGTTGCTGCCTGGTCCATGGTGGTAACCCTCCAAGCCGCGAATTGGCCACAATTCAGGGGCGTAGACGGCGCGTCGGTTGGCACGGGCGAACCTCCCATCGTGTTTGGACCAGCCACCAACGTCGCGTGGCACGTGGCAACGTCGCAAGGGAACTCGTCACCGGTCCTTTGGGGCGACAAGATCTTCCTCACCGGTTTTGCCAACGGACGTTTCGTCACCACCTGCCTCAACAAACGTGGTGACCGCCTTTGGGAACAAAGTGTCGGACCTTCCAAAACTGTTGAACCGACACATCGGTTGGCCACACCAGCCGCGCCAACCCCGGTGACTGATGGCGAAGCAGTCTATTGCTATTTTGGATCGTTCGGAATACTGGCCTACGACCTGAATGGTCACGAACTCTGGCGGCGCGAATTGCCCGCACCCGTCGTGGAGTTTGGCACCTCGGCCTCACCTATCCTGGCGGCAGGATGGGTCATTCTGATTCGTGACCAGGACGACGGCTCCCACTTGGTGGCCCTCAATCCCAAGAATGGTGACATTGCCTGGAAGAAGGACCGGCCTGAATTCCGCCGCAGTTTCGCCACTCCCTTCGTCTGGAAGCATGATGGCGTGGAGGAACTGATTGTACCTGGCTCGATCCAGCTCAAGTCCTATAATGCCACCAACGGCACCGAGAACTGGACGGTCACCGGGACATCCCGCGTGGCCACCAGCACACCAACTGCCGGTGGTGGAATGCTCTTCAACGCCAGTTGGAACGTCGGCGGCGACGCCGATAGCAGGGTCTCAATGGAACCCTTTGCGACGTTTGCCAAGGCTCACGACGCCAACGCCGACGGCAAATTGGTGCCTGACGAAATACCCGATGGTCCGGTGAAGCAACGATTCACCCAGATGGACCTCAACAAAGATGGTATAGTCACCGAGGTCGAATGGGAAGAGATGCGCCGCATGTTCGCCCAGGCGGGCAATTCCGTCATGGCCATCCGCCCCGGTGGACACGGTGACGTGACAGCCACCCACCTGGCCTGGAAAACCACCCGAAGCCTGCCCTACGTTTCGTCGCCGTTGTTCTATCAGGGCCATCTCTATACCATGAAAAATGGCGGACTGGCCTCGTGCTACGATCCAGTCACCGGGAAGCCTTTCTACCAGGACGAACGCGTTGGGGTGGGCAGCGACTTCTACTCCTCGGCCGTGGGCGCCGCCGGGCGAATCTATATCACCGCCCAAAACGGAACAGTGATCGTTCTGGAGGCAGGCGAGACCTTCCACGTCCTTGCAAGAAACAACCTGGGGGAGGAAGCCTTCGCGACCCCCGCCATCGTGGATGGCACGATCTACCTGCGCAGCGCCAACACCCTCTGGGCGTTTCGTTCGCCAGGAACAGATTGAGAGGCTATTTTAAAAGTGCAATTGAGCCCGCTGCTGGTGAAAAAGAGCGGGGACGTTGTTATCCTTCGGTCACAGATCCTGGCAGATATGCTCCCTCAGGACGCCTAGCCCCCGCTCTTTTTCCCTGGCGCATCCGGCCCAAGCCACTTTTAAAACGGCCTCTGACGGTGCGGACTGGAATCTTCCCGGGACGCCGCTATGGTCTGCGCCCATGCGGACTGAATCGTTGGATTTCCTGAAGAACTTGGTGAACACCCCCAGCCCGGTGGGTTACGAAACCCGTGGCCTGAGGGTGTGGCTGGACTATGTGAAGCCCTTCGCGGACGAGACCTACTCGGATGCCTACGGCAACACGGTGGCCATCCTGAACAAAGGAGGCTCGCCTCGCATCATGCTCGCCGCCCACGCAGACGAAATCGCCCTGACGGTCAACTACGTCAACGATTCCGGGTACCTCTACGTCCGTCGCACCGGAGGTATCGATCCCGCGATCACCAAGGCCCAACGAGTCACGATCCACACCCGGAATGGCCCAGTCCGGGGCGTCGTAGGCAATGTCGCTCCGCACCTCACCCGCGCCGAGGGCGACCCCAAGCCACCCAAGATTCAGGACCTTTTCATCGACATCGGAGTCAGCAGCCGAGAGGCGGCATTGGAGATCGTCCGCATTGGCGATCCCATCACCTTGGTGGATGAATTCGAAATGCTTAGGGGTGACCTGGCGATTGCCCGAGCTTTCGACAACCGGATTGGCACTTGGGCCGTTGCCGAAGCGCTGCGGCTCCTGAAGGAAAGCGGTGTACCCCTTGCCGCCGAAGTTTGTGCTGTGGCCAACGTGCAAGAGGAAGTTGGACTTTTGGGCGCCCGCCAGATTGCCTACTCGTTGAATCCCAGCATCGCCTTGGTGGTGGACGTCACCCACGCGACGGACTATCCCACCGTCAGCAAGGAGCAGCACGGCGATATCAAGATTGGTAAAGGCCCCACGATTACGCATGGGGGTTGCAATCATCCCGCTGTCCTGGAACGCATCGAAGCCGTAGCGACAGCCAAGGGCATCACCCTGCAACACGAAGCGATGAGCGCCACCAGCGGCACCGACACCGACGTGATTTTCTGGACTCGTGGTGGCATTCCCAGCGGGCTTATCAGCCTGCCCAACCGCTATATGCACTCCCCGGTCGAAGTGGTGAGCCTGAAGGATTTGGAGAAGATCCCGGAATTGCTGGCTGGCTTCGCCGCGTCGTTGACCAAAGACGAGGCTTTCAAAGTCAAAGTCTAACGTCTGGACGGCGTTCATTGCTGGTAAACCAGCGGGGTTTGCGGGCAACCCTATACGTTCCAACAGCGTTGCCTTGGCAGGTTTCAATGCCAAGGCGACGCAGTACTCTTCGTTACTTCCTCGCCGTCTCATTCCGTTCCACTGTCCGACCGCTCTTCGTCACAGTCGGCCACCCCGCTATTCCCAGCGAGACCCTCTCTCCAAAGGTTGGCCAGTGGTTTGCGGAATATATACTTCCCAACTTATCGCCAACGGGAACGCAGCCCCATGAGAAATCACCTCTGCGCAATCTCTGCACAGGCTGCGCAATTATTGCGCAAGTAACTGATAATGAATTAGTTGCAATCAAAAACATGTAACCGCTTCGATGCTTCACGGTCTTGTTTCGAGAAGGGACGAAACGACCATGAATTTTCGAAAACTAATACTAGCGGCAACCTTGGTGACACTGGCGGGGACTTGGGCGGGGCGCGTGATCTATCGGGCGCACCGAAATCTCGTGAGCCTTGATGTGGAAAACGTGCCACTACGCAAAGTGGTGAGCCAATTGAAGCGGCAGACCTGGGAAAATATTGAGGTCAACAAGGACGTGGACGGCATGGTGACCCTTCGTTGTGAGAATACCCCACTCGACTTGGTGCTCCAAAGGATTGGCGAACAAGTTTCCGCCCGTACCCGGGTGCTATTTCCCTTGTACGCCAACAGCGCATCCAAGAAGCACTTCATCCAATTCGTAACGGGGACGGCACCCCAAACCACTGGTTGGACGAATTACGAAACGGCTGAGTCGAACATCATGTTGGCCCGTATGAAGGAACGAGCGGAGGCTCGGCAGGCGGCTGGTACGGAAGCCCCGGCTCAAGAGGGTCCTGGCGCAGGTGGTCCTGGTCCCACGGACGGTCCGGCAATGGGCGCACGCGGTGGTTTATCCTCCACCACCGTCATGGATTTGAAATTGGCAGTGGTGCCGATCGCCACTGCGGCCGTGGA
>DATJII010000234.1:0-8990 GCA_035493435.1 Candidatus Limnocylindria bacterium
CCTCGGCAGGTGATCCAAGCCGGGTGGTCTCACTGCGGTAGTCGTATTCAAGGAGAGATCGGCCACATAAAGTACCGGACGTTGGTCGATGCTACAAGGTCTTGGAATGCTTATGGCAACTCGGGAACTATCCGGGCTAAAAACGATTTCCGCCGGAAAGTTGTTCAAGCTCAAGGGCGGCAAGTCACTTGGATCAATGAGTATCGTTTTCCCAGAGGCGAGCTCCCGCACATATAGGTGTGGCATTTGGTCTGCGACTCCTTCGACGAGATGCGGGGTGGTGCTTACGAAAAGCAGCTTTTTTCCATCCGGGCTCAAGACGGGTTGAGAAGAGTTGCTCGGTTCCACGTAACCCGCGGGGACTGAGGCCATGAATCCGTCCATGCCAAAGCGGCCTTTTTCCCGACTCCAGAACACAGTTTTTCTCGAGGATAAATCGGTTGATTCAACCTCAAAAGCAACGGTCTCTCCGTTGTGAAAGAGAATGGGGGATGCAAAGCTGGTGTCATTTCCGAGATAGTTGCCGTCCAAATCACGGGTGATGGAAATGATCTCCTGGGATGCGAGATTTACCCAGTAGACTCCGTGATCGACGCTGGGAAACTCACCCGTGTGCCGAACCATGAGGTGACGCCCTTCGGAACTGATGTTGATTTCGTAGATATCATAGGGATTGGGATTGCTTCCTACCGAAAACGACAGACTGGTGCGGCCGTTAAGATCATTAACCACCACCACCGGTTCGTTGGTGGCCGTCTGGGCTACGTAGGCGAGCATGGTGCCGTCTTTGTTGACCGTCATCCCGGTGAGTATTCGATCGTCGGAACTAAAGCCGTCCGGCCCGAAACTGGCCAGTTCGGGCGAACCGAGTGTGTCTAGGCTCATGCGGTAGATTTGCGGCCTGGAAATGTTGGTAACTCCGTTCAAAACGACTGCGGCAGTCTCATAAAAGACATATTGCCCGTTGTCGGCCAGGGTTGCGACCTGGATATCGAGGCTATCATAGGCGGGCCCGCGGATATCCCGGGCCAGAAGGCGGCGGTACACGGAATACAGGCTCTGGGAATACAATCTTTGGACCAGATTGGTTGCGCCTGGGTAAAGATCTGGCGAGGTGCTTAGAAAAACCACTCTATCGTTGGCAACGCCCACAGGAAAGGATTCACCAAGCGTGGCGTAGCCTTCCGAGTTGGGCGGAGTCAACAGGCCCAAGGGCTTGCCCGGCCCCAAGTAATCGAAGAGATCGATTCGATTGCCGGACTTGGCGGACTCTACGAAATTAATAGAACTGCTGGCAAAGACGAGGTGTTTTCCGTCCGCGCTAAAAGCCGGGGAAAATGAGGATCCAGAATCGGGCGCCACATCTGGCAGAAGTGGATCCCGCCTGGTGACCAGTCTAATGTTAGAGGAGGCGGTAGCCTGGAAGATGCAAGTGATCCATAGCAATAGCGTTCCGATGAAAGGTGAAACCTGATGCCAACTTTTTTTTTGTTTGCATGGTACGCGGGGCGGGCGGAGTTATCCATTTTACTGGTGTGTGTTGGTGGCTAATTTCATCTTGTTAGCAATTGTGATGCCGGATACGGGAAGCTCTTTTGAGGTGTTGAGCGTCCGTTGTTCGGTCGTTTTGAATCGATGCTGCACTGAGCGCGTTCGACCGCTTGGTGCAAGCTAAGTCGGACTCACGCGGTGGAGAAGGACGACTGATCCGACTGCGTGAATCCAGCTAAGGGACAATGACCAGGCGGTAGTAGACCTCGTTTCCGGCGGGCAGGATAACCGGAATGCTGAGCGCCGCGCCCGTTCCCGCCACGGGTTGCCCGAGGTCGCTCCAAGGGCCAGGTCCTAAGTCGTTCGATACTTGGACTTGATAGCGGACGCCGTCGGCTCCCAACCACGTGAGTTGATTGTTCTCCTCTACGGTGGTCAACGCCAGGCGCAGCACCGATTGCGCGTCCATGGGGTCAGTGTGGGCCGCCAGTTCGTCAAGATTGGTGGCGCCGTCATGGTCGGGATCGTCGGTGGCATTTTGGTCCAGATTGCCGAAGTGGGTTTGTTCCCAAGCGTCAGGCAGGCCATCGCCGTCGCCGTCGGCTAAGCCAACGGTGAGGGAAGCGGCAAAGATTTGGGCAAAGCCATTATAGTAGCCTTCCACCAGGTCGGCCGCGGCTGAAAGGAAGATCGCAGTGGACCCATCTTGCGAAACGGTGACCCGAAGCGAGCGATCCGATCCGCTGTTTCCGGCTGTATTGTGGCTCAGAAGTTCTATGTTGCCCGAAGCATCCTGGACGAAAACATCCTGGGTCCAATTGTTGTCACCATCCACTAGATCGGAGGCCTCGCTTTTGAATGCGATAGTCTTGCCATCCGCGCTGATGGATGGGGCGCGGGAGCTTCCATTGCCTGCCAAACCCAAGAGGTTGGTCGAAATCAGCGAGACGCTTTTGGCCCGCGAATCGAGAAAGTAGATCTGATAAGACAGGGGTGCCAAAGTGGTGGAAGCCTCCAGCACGATCTTCGTGGCGTCCCCGTTCATAGCCCAGGCTCCGATTCGGGAAACTCCGGGAATTGGGAAAGCCGAGACGGTCTTGGTGCTCAGATTGGCCAGATAGAAAGTGGCTTTGGCGCTATCGGTGAAACCCGCTCGAACGCCGTCTGCGGTGAGAATATAAGGAGCGGAGTACTTGTTCCCGGATAAAGCGGGAAGGGCAACCGGGATGTTGGTGCCCTTTTTGAAGTAAAGACCGGTGCCGGTGGCAAACATCATCGTGGAACCATCTCCCGAAATCTGGGCGGAATTGTGGGTCAAAAGACCCGTTGTCGCAATCGATGTAGAAGTGCCTTGGGGAATGTCTCGGAGAATAAGTTGTTTGTCGGCTTCGTAGAGAACAAGGCGGCCATCGTCGCTCATGGTGGCGTGGCTTGGAGTGGCTGTTCCTGGGTCGGCCGAATTCGCAGGCGAGACGAGGGTGGTGCTCTTCGACCCGGTATCGTACATATATAGATTCCCCCGGGCTGGAACGGACGCCCCAAGCAGGTTGGTGCGGGTACTCTGGTAGAGGACGTATCGTCCGTCAGGACTGAGTTGGGCGTCTGCCGCACCGCCACGTATTTCTGGGGCACCCGGAACGGGAGCGCTTACACGGGTAACGGTGTGTTCCACACGATCGGCCAGGAAAATGTCCCACGATACGACGTCTTCCATGCTGTCGACGAGGTCGCGTGCAGGGCTGGAGAAAGCGACAAACCGCCCGTCACGAGAAATGCCGGTGGAGGCGAAAGTGGATAAGCTGTCGGCCCCGGCTCGTGTTCGCCCCGGTGCCACACCAGAGACCAGGCTGAAGGATTGAGTTGTGGGATCAAAGAGGTACAGGTCGGGCCCTCCGTAGTCTCCATCTGGCGTGCCCTTATTCAGGGCGAATTGTTTGTTGGCGAGGTTGAAGGCGTACTGGGCGGGAGACTCCTCCCAGATTGGCTGGTGATTCTCGTCCTGGCTGACCAGCGTCGTTTTCCCTGACTTCAGCTCACGGAGAAAGACATGAGGGTATCCATCGTCGACTCCTGCTACCACGTTGGTAGCCGTGCTGTTAAAAAGCAGGCTTAGGCCATCTGGCGTCAGCACGGGCCAGGAGGAATTGAGCGGTTCCTTGGAGACTGGCGGCACCGACGCGAGGAAACCATCCATGCCGAAACGTCCTTTTGAGGCATTCCAGAAATAGATCTTCCGGGAGACTTGATTGGTCGTCGGAACTTCAAAGGCAACCGTCTGGTTATCGGGGAAAATGGCGAGGGATGCAAAGCTCGCTTCGTCGCCGAGATAATACCCTGGCAGTCCAACGGTACACGAGGTGACCGCCTTGGTGGCAACGTTTACCCAATAGACACCATGGTCGGCGCTCGCCGAGTAACCGGTGTGACGGACGGCCAGGAACTTTCCGTCCGGGCTGATCTCAATTTCGTAGACGTCGTTGGTGCTCGGAGTAGTGCCGACTGAAATGGATGACATCTTGTTGGCGACCAAGTCGTTCACCATGACCACCGGCGGAGCAGCACCCGTCGCCACGTAAGCCACTACCGTTCCATCGGAATTGGCAGTCATGCCTGTCAACGTACGGTTGTCAGGACCTGAGCCACTGAGCGGATGGCTGACCAGTTGAACCGTATCCCCATTCGCGAGGTCCGCGCGATAAATCTGTGGCTGGGTGGTGGCCGCCACGCCCGACAAGGCAACTGCACTGGTTTGAAAGAGGACGTACCGCCCGGATTCAGTGACCATCGCTCCCACAACGTCTTGTTCAGCCGCCTCTCCGGTCGCTTTATTGCGGCTTAACAAACGCCGGTTCCCGGTTGTGTAGTTGTGGGCGTACAGCTCCTGGACATGGTTGGTGAGGCCTGGGTAGATGTCGGGCGCAGTGCTGAGATAGACAGCGTTATTGCTGGCCACGCCAATGGGAATTGATTGGCCGCTGGCACCAATTTTGCCGCCTTGGGGAAGCGTCAAGAGCTTCAATGGCTTGCCTGCGCCTGTGTAGTCGTAGAGGTCGACCCGCATGCTCGATTTCGGGTTGTCCGCCAAGCCGAGCGAGCTGCTGGCAAAAAGGAGGTGCTTTCCATCGGAACTGTACACCGGGGAAAAGGACGCTCCGCCGTCCACCGGCCGCTGGGTGAGGGTAGGCGCCCGGCGGCTGATCAATTCCGCTGCGGGTGCCCCGACCGCCGCTGGGAGAAGGATGGCAAGATACGCAACTGTAAACAGGACGTCACGAGGTCGGGCGAGAATATGAATCATGGGCTGTCTCCTTGGAACTGTACTGGCGGGGGCAAGGAAACACTCGGCGAGTTACAGGTGTCAAATTATTTGATTCAACAAATTGAATTAAGAGCGCCAATTGGGAATGCATCAGTAAAACGGGGCAGGCACTGGGTTGTCGTTGAGTAATGGGACACTGCCCTATAGCAACTCAAATGCCGCTATCGGGGAACAAAAATGGCGCGCCGAAGTCGGGCGCGCCATCTCTCTGTGTAAGAGCGGATTTGGAATCCGAAAGGGGTGTCTTTCGACCCTTACACTGTCAGGATTTCCTTTTCCTTCACCACGACGTGGTGGTCCACCTTGGCAATGTACTGGTCGGTCAGTTTCTGGATCTCCTGTTCGGCGCCCTTGATATCGTCTTCTGAGACCCCTGCCGTGCCCTTCAGCTTTTTTAGGCCTTCGATGGCATGGCGTCGTTCGTTGCGGACCGCCACCCGGCCCTCTTCGGCCATGCGTTTGACGATTTTGACGTATTCCTGGCGACGTTCGGTGCTCAATTCCGGAAGTACCAGGCGGATAAAGCGGCCTTGGACGGCGGGGTTCAACCCCAGGCCGGCGCTCTGGATGCCTTTTTCGATAGCCTTCATGTTGGTGGCATCGAATGGCTGGACCATCAGCATGCGCGGCTCGGGAGCGCTGATCGTGGCCAGTTCCTTGAGGCGCATGCCGCTCCCGTAGGCTTCAATCATGAGGTTTTCAATCAGGGAAGGCGACGCCTTGCCCGTGCGGACGCCGGAGAACTCGTGAACCACGTGTTCCTCGGTCTTGATCATTTTCTCTTCGGTCTCTAGCAAAACATCATCGATGCTCATGGTGGCTCCTCGTATAAGTATGAAAAGGTGGGCTTAAGGGTCGCGCGGATTAACCGGTCACCAGGGTGCCGATATCCTCGCCCAGGACGACCCGGCGCAGATTATGGGGTTTGAAAAAGTCGAAAACGACGATGGGCATGCGGTTATCCATGCACAGCGCGAAGGCCGCGGCATCCATGACCTTCAGTTGGCGGGTGAGCGCCTCCTGGTAGGCCACGGTGTTGAAGCGCTTGGCGTCGGTATGCTTCTTGGGATCCTTGTCATATACTCCATCAACCTTCGTCGCCTTGAGGATGACTTCGGCGCCAATTTCGTTGGCCCGCAGGGCTGCCGCCGTATCAGTCGAGAAGAAGGGGTTGCCGGTGCCAGCCGCGAAAATCACCACCCGCCCTTTTTCCAAGTGCCGGACAGCCCGGCGTCGGATGAACGGCTCGGCAATTTGGGACATGGAAATGGCACTTTGGACCCGGGTGGGGACGCTCAGTTTTTCCAAGGCGTCTTGCAAAGCCAGGGCGTTGATGACCGTGGCCAGCATGCCCATGTAATCGCCGGTGGCGCGCTCGATTCCACGTTCGCTCCCTTGGATTCCCCGAAAGATGTTGCCTCCGCCCACCACGATAACCACTTCCACTCCCAAGTCGCGGACCTCCGCAATCTGGCGGGCCATGTCATGGACCGAATCAGGATCGATACCGCTGCCGTTGGCTCCGCCGAGGGCCTCTCCGCTGAGTTTTAAAAGGATGCGGCGGTAACGGGCAGTAGGCTTGGCAGGCTTTTTCTTCATCGGCGCGACGCTTGATACCAGTGAGGACGCCGTCACGTCAACGTAACCCCCAAAGGCGGTGTTGCCGGGCTCCATCGGTTAGGGGTTCCCGCGGGCCGAATCGTAAGACGTAACATGTTCATTATCAGCAGAATCTGAAGGGGAGTTTAAAACGCCTCACTGCCCGTTGAGCGCGTTGTCGAGTCCGTGAAGGTCCAGATTGGCGGATTTGGTCTGGGTGAAGTGCAAAGTTCGTTGATCCCGACGGACGTAGATCGAGCTGCGAATCTCGTACTTCAGCGTTTTCTGCGTCCCGGCGGTAAACACCATTCGACCGAGGGCGATATTGGAAATGTGGGCGGCGACTTCATGAGTGGCGTCCCCAAACTGGGGAACCGGAATCTCCGTGTTGGAGAGGGCTTCGCCTGCGAGCGTCCCGTCCAAGTAGATCTTGTGGCTGGCGCCCGTGATGGTTACAGGCACCGGCATGGAATTCTGGTAGCGCAGGGTGAAAACCAGTGTGCTCTCGAAAGGCGTGGCAGATCCGGCCGCAACATTGACCACCGTAATGTCCACGGTTCCGTCATTCGGCAAGGTTGCGCAGCCTCCCAGGGCCCCAACCACCGCCAAAGCCAACATCCCTCGAATTCTATCCATGGGCGGGAGGGTAGGGATTCCTTGGCTTAGCACAAGGGCTGCGGGAGCGCAAACAAGGGGGCGGTCCTTGGCTGGGTGACGGTCATGTCAAATCGGCAAACGTCCCGCGCCCGGCAATAGTCACACGGGATGGTCCCTTTGAACTGCAACGGCGCGGGTTCCGCCCGGCCCTGTAAAATCATATTTGCCAATCCGTGGGCGATGGTAATGGCGTCCTGGAGAATGCCGGTGAATTCGGTATCGGATCGCAGGTCCGCCGTAGCCACGGGTTGTCCATCTTTTTTGAGCTTCAGAGAGAAGGGGGATTCCGCCGCTTCGTGGGTCTGCAACAGGCTCAGCGCGTCGTAAGAGAGACGCCCGCGGAGCCAGGGCTTGTTTTTCGTCTCCGCGAACTCCGTTCGGCTGCCGCCGCGTTCGAGTTTGGTATGGAGTGGCACCCAGACCCAGCCGGCAGGTTGGCCCCTGTGGCGCCGGCCCAGGCCTTCCACAGTCGCTGCAGCATAGAGCGGTGTCTGGATATCGGTGCCGGCATGGAATTTTTCGTGATCAAAGGTGCGGGCGCGCGACTTATAGTCCGAGACCAGTAAATATTCCCGTCCCGTGACCGGATCCACCGCTCGATCAATACGGTCCAATCTTCCTTGGATTTGCGGCTGCGTAGGGCTGGTATTGGAATCGGGAGGGGATGAAATCATGAGCGGAACCTCGACATCGACGGGATCGAAGGCGTGCGATGCCATCCCGGCGATTAAGCGAGTCACGAGTCCCGCCAGCCGGTCCTGGACCGCCCGCGTCCGATATAAGGACGCGGGGGTTCTGGAGAACGCATCGCGATCCTCCCGTTGCAATTCGCTGGCGACGGCCTCGGAAATCAACCGGTGAATCTCGGGTGGCGACAAATCCCGCCAGCGTTCGCCCCGTTGCATAACCAACCGATGAAAGGTGGCCAGGATGGCATGTTCAAAACTTCCCTGATCGCGCGAATCCGCCTCAAACAGGGGCCTCTCCTTACAACCCAGTCCGTCTTGGGCAAAATACTGGAAGGGGCAATTCGCGAATGACTCCAATTGGCTCGGCGAGAAGCGCAGGGCAGGTTGGCCGCGCAGGAGGGTGACAGTTGGGCGCAGTCGATCCTCAGGGAGGGGAGCGTGCCAGCCAGCATCGGTCGCCCGGGTGAACAAGGGAAGGCGGCTTATTTCGATCCCGGCGGCAGTGGACGGAGGCGGGGCGATGCCCGCGAATAGCCACTGGGCCGGATGCCGGAATTCCGCAATTCCCCGCCGCCCCGGCCCGCGTATAATACTATTGGGAAAAATCTGGCGTAGTTGCCTGACCACCGCCGACGCTTCCAGCGCTTCTCCGCCCGCCCCGGCGGAGGACCACGAAGCGATAACCTGGCGGCTGGAGCGTGTGAGCGCGATATAGGCAAAAAAACGTTCGTGGGCCATGCGCCCGAGGCTGACGCCGGATCGCCCCAGGCCCTTGAGTTCCAGCCAGAGTGTTTCGTGCTGTCCGAGAATCTGGGGCGCGGGTGGCCGGGCGGGAAAGACACCATCGTTGAGCCCGGGCACGAACACGATCTTTAGTTCCGGATTGCGCGACCGATCCACGGGCCCCAGCAATACTTGATCGAGTGCCGCAGGCAGCACGCCGACGGACAACCCCAATAGGCCGCTTTCAAAAATCTCCGCCCAATCCGCGAGTGAGAGCCGGTCTTGGGCAAAGGCTAGTTTGATGTTTTCCGCCCAGGAAACGAGGGCTTTCCATACGGTATTATGTGGAGCGTCCGGATTGGCGAGGTACCAACTGTCCAATTGGCTTTCCACTTTCCAGGCGGCCAGCAGAGCGGCCAAAGCACCTGCCATTACGGTGCCATTGGGCATGTCGCCTGTGTCGATGGCCAAACGGAGCAGGGGATCGACCAGACGATTGCGAGCGAGTTCCA
>DATJII010000235.1:0-19476 GCA_035493435.1 Candidatus Limnocylindria bacterium
GCATGCTGGACATCGTAAAGACGGTATTGAGACGCACAAAACCGGCGCCGTTCAGCAGGTAAAAAGGCGTGATCGTCGTCCCCATCAGGGCGGCGGAGCTCGCCAGGACCAACATCAAATTGCGGTCATAGTCACCCAGCGAATTCCCCATCCAAAGGAAAAGCACGGTTTGCCCATAAACGAAGAGGAGGGCGGCGATGGCCAGCGATGCAATCGACGTCAGCAACATTCCCGAGAGGAACAAACGATTCAAATCGGCCCAACGTTGCTTCACGTGGTATTCGGTGGCGGTCGGGAAGAGATAAGAGAAGGCCTGGGCCACCACGCCACTCGCCAATTGGGTGACCTGGACGATGATCGCGTACGGCGCGACCGCTTCCGCGCCCAAGCGGGCGCTAATGATGAAACGATCGGCTTGCGAACACAGGACGTACTCCAGCATTTGCAACCAACTGAACATGCCGTAGGAAAGCAGCCGCTTCACGTCCTCCCAGCCACAGGCTGGAATCAGCCACCGTGACGTACCGAGAACGCGGCTCCCCAGCACCCCCAGAACACAGGTCGTGACCGTCACCACAGCCAGGTTCGCCAGAATCACGGCGGTAAACCCGTATCCCTGGTAAACCAGGAGGCAACTCAGACCAGGCACCCCCAGCGAGGTCGCCACCCCCGTCCGGCTTTCGAGGTCATAACGCCGCAGCCCACGACACAAGGCCCCGCCCACGGAATAGGCCAGGCGAACCGCAAAGGCGCAGGCACCGATGCGAATGGCCAAGGCGGCCGGTTCGATCAGGTCCGGACCCACGTTGAACAACCAGGTGGCCAGAAAATGAGAAGCCAGGCTCAATCCAACGGCCGTTATCGCGCCCAGCACCAGATAGAGGAAAAGTGTGGTCCGCAGCAGGCCGATAATAGCGTCTTTCCGGCCTTCAGCCGCAAACTCCGCCACAAACTTGATCGTGGCATCACTCAGTCCAAAGGTGGTCAAACCCGACATCGAGATCACGGAATTCACCAGCAAAAGGACACTATACGCCTCCTTGCCGAGAGTCCGGATCAAGTAAGGCGCGGCAAGCAATTGGGCGGCCGGGCCCGCCACCGACGCCGCGCCGCTCCACAGGGCATTGCTGCGGGCACTGGAAGGTGTCGTGTTCAAAATATATTTATGACGGTGTCGGACGGCGCGCCGGGAGCCCCGGGGCACTGCGAAAGAAAGGGAATCCAGGACGGTGGCGCCTGTGACTCAGTTGGCCGAATTCTGGCTCGAGAGACGATACCGCTGCACCACGTTGGTGGTCGCGATTCTCACCATCGAATGGCGATTCGTGCCATGTCCCATCGGGACCGGTGTCCAGGCCTGGTTTGCCCCAGCGCTGGACGATTGTTCCAGATAAAACCTGTTGGTTCCGTTGTCCCAGGTCAATACCAGGCCCTGTGCATCGGATTTTATACTGAGCGTCGGAGGAACACCCACCAGGCTGTCGATCCAGTCGGACAGGAGATTTGCGGCTTCGGTGTCTACCTCATTCCGCCCGATCGGGGGCATCTTGCTAAGTGGATCGAGCGAGAGGATTCGTTGCAGCATGCCCGAATGGAGCTGGTCGCCGGGTTTGATGGCGTAGGTGTCCGGCAAACTCCCGGCAACCGGACCGTTTATTATTCCCGCGTTTGCGAGCGGCGTGGTGATCCGCGCGTCGAAGGAGACATGGCCGAGTCCGCCCGGACGATGGCAATAGCTGCAATTGGCATCCAGGAAGCTCCTGGCGCGCCACTCCAGGGTGAAGTGATTCGAATCGCCTATGGCTCCCAGCCGCTCCATGGAGCCGATGGCCTGCTCGTCGATCGCCGGATAGAGCATGCCCAGGCTGTTATAGGCGCGCAGTTGATTGTCCGTGATCCCGGTGGACGGATATAATTGATCGCCGTTCATCTGGCGGGTGTTGCCCGCTCCCAGGATGCCCCCGGACACTGGCGTATGACACACCAGGCAGTCACGGAAGCCCGGATAGAACCAGGACTGGGTGCGCACTCCGGTCGCCGTGGTGATGGCAATATCCTCGAGTAGGGAATTCGTCACAAAATCCGCATCCGTCAGGTCTGCACGCCACTTATAGGTGCCGCCAAAGACCAGGCCATTGGTCTGAACCACGAGCAGTCGGGTTTCCAAACGCCGGATCGCGTTGGTGTCCAGTTCATTCGTCAAAAGGTCGAAGTGCTTTACGAACACCGTGCCCTCGGGAAATACCATGCCCCCATCCGCTCCCATGGCGATCTGTTGGGCCGGCTTGGCAACTCCCCCGGAAAATGGCAACGTGAACCAGCGGCGTTTCAAGGCTCGATCGGACCAGAAGGGGTGATTCACTTGGTAGGGAATCGCTTCTGGACGGAAACTCATCTGGCTGGTCTCAACGAAAAGCCCCGCCTCGGAAAGATGCACTGGCATGGGGGTGTCGGGATTGTGTGGCAAGCCAAGGAACGGCTGCGTCAATACCCGTTGACCCAGGCCGAACGGCGGGCTGGCGCCGTTGGTGGCCACGGTAAAGGACACTGGCAGGGCCCCTCCACCGGCGCCTTTGTCATCGTAGGCGATCGCACTGACGGCGTACATGCCAGGGGCGAGCCCGGTCAAGGTGATGCTGTAGGGCGCGGTGGTTGCCGAGCCAACCGCCAAACCCTGGCTATAGAAGACGACATTGGTCACCACGCCATCGGAATCGACGGCATTGGCCTCCAGGGTAACGCTGGCCGGACCCGTTATAACCGCCCCGGCGACGGGCTTGACCATTCCCACAACCGGTGGAACGTTCTGGCGGCTGATTATATAATTCGCTTTCGCGATCCCGCTCGCCACCAGCCCCGCCTTGAAGGCGCGGGCGCTTACGGTCGCCGTTTGCCCCACTGAAATGGGGCCGTTCAAAAGAGGGGAGGTGACGACGGGCGCCGAACCATCCAGCGTATAGTGGATCTCCGCCCCACCCGTGCCGGTGGAGATTTTCACCGCGACAGTGTCGGTAAAGGTTCCGGGGGGCGGGGAGAAAACCGGGTCCGCCACCCGGGTCGATCGAAGCCCATAAACGTCCACACCCTTGACGGTTTCCACATAAACCCTCCCGTTGAAAATCACCGGCGAGACGAATCGCACCGCCACGCCCGCCGCGTCACGACCGTCGGCAACCGAATCGCTTCCATATAGTTCAACACCCAGATTGTCCGCCCGGTTGGCCACCAGAACGGCAGCGGCCTTTCCCGATTGGAACGTCTTCACCGTCCAGACGATTCCGTCCCGCGTTCCATTGGCCGACACGCTGGGGATGGCCCCGGGGTACCCAAAGAAACGGCGGCCGCTGGACACGGGCAGCAGGGAGAGCCGCGCGTTGGTCACCGAGTACTGCCGCAGAAAATCGTCGTTGGCATGATAATAAATCGAACCATTGAAATAGGCTGGAGCCCCCCAGACGGCGCCGAATTGATCCCCGAGGACCCTGGTCAACTCCTGCACTATCTGCTGGTTGTCACCCACCTTGAATCTCCCCATGTTATCGCGGTCGACCAGGTAGATCGTGCCCAGTTTTCCCGCGCCGACCATGAGCCGGCGATGCGCCGGACTGCCTACAATGTCAGGCAGCAGCATGGCGCCACCCGACCCCAGATCCAGGTCGTTTATTTCCAGATCCAATTGATTGAACGGCGTGAAATGGTCGGCCAGGACCAGATCCGGGCCATCGGTGCCGAACTTCAGCATGCTGTCGCCATAGCTCCCAAACAACGGGTTATAGGGCCCGTTACCCGTCATCATGTATAGGTTGCCTGCGTCGTCGGAACAGGGAGCGGCTCCCGCCATCCAAACGGAGCCCGATTCGGCGTTGGGGGTCGTGCAGAAAGTGTGGATGGTTTCCAGCGTCTGGGGATCGAAACCAAAGACCCAGCCGTGATAATGCTGCGTGCCATTGTGCGAGGTGAACGCCACATAGACGATCCCCTTGGGATGAGTTTGATTGGTGACGATCGTGAGACCCGCACGGTTCATTTGCCGCCATTGGGAAAACCGGAGTTTGCCCCCTTTGCTATCAGCGCCCACTCCATCGACCAAGCCGTCAATCAATACCGGACTGCCTGGCTTCTCCAATCCGGTGGTCACGTCCAAGGCATGCAATCGATTGGCAAATACAAACCCTGGTTCCTTGGTTTTCGCCACCACATATAACGTCTTCGATGACGGCTCGATGACCGGGGTGCCCGTGATGCCGATCTCGGGACTAATGGCTTGATTTCCAACATCGGCCGGAGTCACCGGCACGATTCCCGCGGCTTCATTCAGAAAGCTGGTTTTCCACAGCGGCTCGCCAACGGCGTTACCGAGGTTGTCGACGTCGAAGGCATACACACTGTTGTGTTCGGTTGCCACGTAGGTAACGTTCCGCACACCTTTCCCGGGAATGTCCACTCCGTTCAGGATCAACGGCTGGGCGTACACTTCACCATCCACGTCAAACCTGAAGAGCTTCCCGAAAGTCGCCGGCCCCACGTTGGCCGGGGTCAGGATCGTCTCATTCGTGTTCGCTCCCGTCTGACTGTGGTCGTACCGCCTCATCACCACGTTGAGCAACGCAAAGTCGGCGCGCACCGACTTGCTCGGCACCTTGCCCGGCGCAAACTTCCGGGCCACGATCGTCATCGTCCGGTTCACCAGGATCGGACCGGTATAAAGCGCCGAAGTGTCGGTCGGTTCCGTTCCGTCGGTGGTGTACCGGATTTCCGCTCCATCCGTGCCCACCAACAAGGTCACCGACTGGGGCCCGGAGAAGGTCCCGCCCGCGGGCACGATCGCCGTCTCCGACAGTTTGTTGGTCAACAAGCCGTAGACCTCCACCCCGCCGATGGTCCCGAAGAACACCTTCCCGCTGGCCACCACCGGAACCGTATAAGGCAGGGCCAGTCCGGCCGTGTCACGCGCCCCCGATTGGTCGCTGCCGTAAAGTTGCAGGCTCACATTGTCCGCCCGGTTCGCGAACAATTTCGCCGGGCTGGTCTTCGACGGATACGTTCCCAACGTCCATACGATCCCGTTGTTGGTCCCTTTGGCCGATATTACTGGCGAGGCCCCCGGCGCCCCCAATATTCGGGGTCCGATCGAAACCGGTTTGGCCGACAGCCGCCCCTGGCTCACCACGTACCGGTAAAGCGGATTGTTGTTCGCCTGGAAGTATACCGCGCCATTGAAATACCCGGCAACGCCAAAAGCCCCGCCCCACACATCCCCCAGCGCATTCGGCAATTCCTGCACGATCTGGCTGTCGTCAATCAACCCCTTGCCACCCATCTGGTCCCGGTCCAGCACATAGATGGTACCGTCGTCGCCCGCGCTTACCAACAGGTGCGGATGCGCCGGGCTGCCCATCTCATCCGGCAGCAGCAGCGCCCCACCCGTCCCCACATCCCGTTGCGCCACGCTCAGAAAATTAAAATTATAAGGCGTGAACGTGTCGGCCACCGAAATCGCGGGCACCCCCTCCGCCAGCTTCAGGATCGACTGCGACCAGTTGTTCGTCGAGGGATTGAAATTCCCCTCCATCGTCGTGACAAACAGGTTGCCCGCCTCATCCGATCCCGGCGCCGCTCCGCCCATCCAGACGGGACCCCGGCCCCCATTGGCCGTGCTGCAGAAAACGTACCGGTTTGACAAGGTCAGCGGGTCAAATCCAAACACCCAGCCGTGATATAACCCCACCCCCAAATGCGCCGAAAACCCCACGCATAGCGTGCCGCGTGGACTGATCTTGTTCGTTACGAGGGTCAATCCCGAATCGTTGACCTGCCTCAGTTGCGAAAAACGCAGCTTCCCTCCCACCGCATCCGGACCGCTGCCCGGAATCAAGGCATCGATCACCACCGGGCTGCCCGCCCTTTCGGCCCCGGTCGCCACGTCGAGCGCGTGCAGCCGGTTGACATACACCGGTCCGGGTTCCTTCGTTTTTGCCACCACGTAGAGGGTCCCACTCACCGGCTCAATCACCGGCGTTCCCACGATCCCAATCTCTGGCGTGATGGCCACCGTCCCCACGTCATCTGGCGAAACCGTCCCCACTCCCGCTCCTGGATTCAGAAAACTCTTCACCCACAAAGGCGCCACTCCATCGTAGCCCAGCCCGTCGGCATCAAACGCGTAGACCGTATCGTGCCCGGTGGCCACATAGAGCACATTCCTCACCCCTTTTCCCGGAATCGTCACCCCGTTCAACAACAACGGCTGCGCGTGGACGTTCCCGTCCACCCCATATCGGAAGAGCTTCCCGAAAGTCGCCGGCCCCACGTTGGCCGGGGTCAGGATCGTCTCATTCGTGTTCGCTCCCGTCTGACTGTGGTCGTACCGCCTCATCACCACGTCAGTGGCGGCACCCGCCCCCTGTGCGATGGCAAACAAAGATGCCAGGCCGAAAACAAAGTTTACCGCGGAATAGATGCTTCGGAAAAACCTGAGTTTCAACATGCTCCAACTATTCGGCATTGTGACCGTGGCCCTATCCTTCGGGCCTCGATATATCACACTTGCCGCCCCCTATTTTGGAACAACTTTGCTCATCACGGCACGAGTTCCACCCAGCTCGCGCACGCTTGAACCAAATTGCTCCTTGCGGAAAATAATTGACCGCAAATTTACAATAAACAAAAAAATGGCTCAATCGCGTCGGCATACCACCTTGGGGGGGTGTGGTCTGCCACGGGCCATTTGGAACCAAAATCGGACACCGACACCAGAAGCTCGCCACGCACTACCCGGATGGGCCAGGGCAACTTCGACCAAACAAGAATCAATCACTATGCGCTTCCCGGCCATCTGACTGGGGCCAGCGAGAGCTTCGGCAAGCCGCGAAAGCCAGGCCGTTTCTCAATTCAGCTTATACCAGTCGACTCCGTCAGTCACCAATCGCAGGCTCTGGCCATCCGCCTCAATCAACATCGTAGAACGGTTTTCAACCAGTCCGGAAGGACTCGATACGACGATGGTATTATGGGACGCGTTGAACGCGGCATCCTTGATCTCAACCACTCGATTGGTCCATGACGCCGGTGTGGGTAGGACGACGTTGCGTGTCCCGGCACCCTTAAGCAGCAGTACGTCGACCGAGGCGGCAAAGACGGTGGTGGCGTTGGTGGAAACCACGACCGAAGGCCGTTGTCCCGCACGATACCATTGCCCGCCGCTCGAATGCTCCGGAACTCCCAGATCGGAATTGAAAATGCCCGCTCCGATCGGAGCGTTGGTGATCGCGGAACGCTGCGCCGTCGTCATGACCGGGAACGGAATGGCCGTGTTGGTTTGGGAAACCACCTCAAATACGACACCCGCCTGCGGCGCCACCGTGCCCACACCCACCTGGCTGTTGGTCACGCTGAAGGCCCAACTTGTGCGGCCATCGTTTGATACGTTCAACCCGTAGGCGACCAGTTGCAGGGACGCCGCCACCATCCAGCTTTCGCCCTGGCTCAGGTTGAAAGCCGTGGTCGCTCCATTGTCCACGCTGGCGCTCAGACCGGTCGACTGGAAACGCAACGGAAGATTGGCCGAACCGGAATCGGTGAAGGCCGCAATCCCAGCTCCGCCATCCTGGGAATAGAGCCCGATGTTGATATTGGGAGCGGTCTGGAATTCGAACGGAACCAAGGGGTAGTTCGTGGGCGCATAATTTCCAAACCCCCAATTGATCTGGTTGCCGGTATCGTCGGTGGCCCAAGTCTGGAGATACTTGTATTGCGAGTGCTCCATCCGCAAATTAACCCTGTGGGTGGGCCGCACTTGAAAAAATGATGTGGGCTGGTCGGCGAGATTATTGTCCCAGGCATCGAAGGCGCCGACACCGACATTCCCCCTCCCAAAGGGCTGGATCAGCAGGTTGCGGTAGGTTCCCCTGGTGGACGACGGCGCGTCGCCAGCGACCACGTTGGCGCCAATAATTGCCGGCCCCCCCAGCTTCTTTCGAAGATGGAGCGTCTCCACCCCAGCCAACCTTTCCACCGGATCATTGCTACAAATATCGATCCAGGTGTCACCGCCACCTGCCGCGCCTGGAATCACGTCGAACGCGCATTGCGCTCCCACCCCACGGACATAAGGAACTGCCAACCCTCCCCAATAGGATCCGTTGCCAATCTGAAATGCGTTGGCCGGTTTTCCGTCGGGGCTGGAAAAAGTCAGATGGACCGGCTCATTCGTATTCTGCCGGCGCAAAACCATGCCGGTTGCCACCCCATTGGTGGCGTCCAGCTTGCCATCCACCCTGCCCGCCACGGTGCCAACATAGTTCGACACGGCAGTGCCTGCAGCGGACAGCACCCCGGTGAGGGTGGCTGACGACTGGCCAATTGCAGTCTTCAGGGCATTTGAACTGTAGGATAACTCAGCCGGCGTGACCGAATTCAAGGCGAAGAGGGAATAAGGCACCGGAGTCAAGGCCTGGCGCGGCGAAAGCGGTGTGAACTCACTTCCACCTGAAGCCATCACGGCGATTTGCAGCCAGCGCGCGTTGCCGTCAAAGGGGGAAAAGCCGAAATCGACCGCCACCACGAAGGATCCATCCACCACGGATATGTTGCTGTTGGTTACCGAGGCAGCAATCGGAGCGCCATTGGTAGCCACGTCGTAGAGGGAGAACTCGAAGTCGTAACTTCCAGTCGCAGGGACTCCGCCATTTTCCAAGCGCCCTTGATAGGTGAAGGAAGACCCCAGCGATTCGGCCGCTACCTGGCCCGCAAGCAGCATCAAAATTCCAAGCACTGCCACCAGGACTCCCCGTCGTCCGAAGAAATAAATTGAGATCATTGGTATTTAAATGCCTTTTTGGAGGTTAATGCCTGATTAACCGAAAATAATTTTCGACGCCATCGGTACTGATTGTGACCCGATTTCCGGGGTCCGCTGACAAATCCTGCCAACGTGGCGGGCTGAGGACCGGGGACCATTGCAAGGTGTATCCGGCCGCGTCAATCGGCCATGAGAGCGTCGTTTCCGGACCGTTAACCACTATCCCCAACGTGGGCCCTTGTTCCAGCGGCACCGTAAACGTGAACTTTGCCACCCCTCCTACGACCCGAAAAGTTCCACCCGTGACGGCCGCTGCATCCGTGTTGCCGACGTGGCCCGACAAGGAAAAATGACCACCCGAACTGCGAAGCCCGGACTCGGCCGGTACCACCGTCAGCGAGTTGGGGTTGTCGGCTTTTGTAACAAAGGCCAAAACGAACCCTGCTACTGCCATTATACGTCGGTTTTTCATGCACGTTATCGCACCGCGCCCGCTGCCTGCCACGTTTCGGCACATCGTCGAATCTCGGCGAGGCCAAAAGCTCTGATTTCGACCCAGTGGCCCCGCCATCAATCAATCAGATCAGACTGATCACCCAGTTTGCCTGCAATCCTACCATTGCTGGCGAATACCTCCAACTGGAATACCCGTTCACCCGGCCGGGTGACAAAATCTCCACCCGCAGCTTTCACCAACGCCAATCCCGCGGCGACGTCCCAGAAATTGATGCCATCCTCGTGATACAGGTCGGCCAATCCGCATGCCACCCAAGCCAGTGAGAGCGCCGAACTCCCCAGCAATCGGACCTTTTTGTACCGTTGAAGCTGGGTAACAAATCCCATCAACGAGTCGCGCCCAAAGACGGACCCCGCGGGGAATCCGGTCAAAGCCATGGCCCGTTCGGGCTCACTAATGGAGCTGACCCGCATCGGCTCACCGTTCCGCCACGCCCCCTGCCCCACCACACCTTCGTAGGAGACGTCACCAAGAAAATCGTAAATGACGCCCAAAACCGGAGTGTTCCCACAGCACAATCCGATGCTGACACAGCAGATGGGCCAGCGACGACTGAAGTTATAGGTGCCGTCGAGGGGATCGACCACCCAACGCAGTCCTTCACTATCGAAATTGACGTCCGCACCCGCCTCTTCGGAAAGTATGGGATAAGTCGAACCTGCCCGAAGACGACTCAGGATGGCGGCCTCCGCATGCACGTCGGCAGCAAGCTTGATGTCCCGGCCAATCTCCGATTTCACCTCGGAGCCTTGTGCCTGTTCCTTCCGGAGGATTTCTCCCGCGACTCGGGCGGACTCGACGGCGAGTTTCAACTCGACCGAGAAATTTGAAGTGCCACCCATTTGAGCGCGATTAAGGGTTTTCGTGGACCATCTGTCCCACGTAGTCGGCCACCGCCTCCTCCAGGACCGTGGGAACGTAGGGCACGCCAGCCTTGGCCAGCTTCTTCATCGTGGCCTCGGTGAAGTACTGGTAGCGACCTTGAAGATCCTCCGGCATGGGTACGTATTCAATTTGGGGAGGCAGGCCCAGCGCCAGGTAAACGGCTTCGATCAACTCCCGGAACGACCGCGCTTTTCCGGTCCCGAGGTTGAACAATCCGGACACGGATGGCCGGTCAGCCAGCGCGGCGATAACGCGCACCAGGTCGTTGACATAGATAAAATCGCGCAATTGGCCGCCATCGGTAAATCCCGGGCGATGGGACTTGAACAGTTTGACCGTACCCTGCTGCCGGATTTGGTGAAAACCGTGAAAGACCATGGACGCCATGCGGCCTTTGTGTGCCTCACCGGGGCCGAATACGTTGAAGAATTTCAGGCCCACAGATTGCACCGGCTGCGGAACGCCGGCCAGAATCTGGTCTTCCACCCACACGTCGAACTCATGCTTGGAACGCCCGTATAGATTCAATGGCTTGAGTTGGCGGATATCCCGCTCGTCGTCGAACCCTTCGCCGCCGTCGCCATAGGTGGCGGCACTCGAGGCATAGATAAGCTTCTTCCCGTGGGCCGCGCTCCACCGCCAAAGTTTCTGGGAGTAGGCAAGATTGTTGTCGGCCAAGTATTCCCAGCTTGTTTCCGTGGTGGAGCTGCACGCTCCCATGTGAAGAATCAGGTCGGGAACCAGTGTTCCCGACTCCAGAGCCGCGAGAAACGCCTGGTGATCGAGGAAAGGACTTTGCGGAGAGACCGCCAGGTTGGGCGATTTGGCGGCGGTCACCGGATGATCCACCGCGAGGACGCGCCCGGCTCCCCGCTGGTTGGAAAAATGAGCCAGCAGGCGGCTCCCAATAAAACCCGCTGCACCGGTTACCACCACGCTTATTGTCGGCAAGGACATAAATAAATCGAAAACTGACACTCCCCGGCAAACCTGGGCGGAAGCACGGACATTAACACCGCCTCAATAGCCCGCTTCCACCAGGGAAAGCCATGCGTGCAGGATGAACGTATGGATTTCCTGCACCCGCGCCGTGGTGGAACTCGGCACAATGATCTCGTGATCCGCAAGTCCTCGAGCGGCTCCGCCCGTCTTCCCCAAGAGTGCCATGGTAATCATTCCCTTCGCCCGGGCCGCTCGCAACGCCAGCACGAGGTTGGTCGAATTCCCGCTGGTACTGAAAATGACCAAGACGTCCCCCGCCCGTCCCAATCCCTCAATCTGCCGCTCGAAAACCCGGTCAAATCCGTAGTCGTTGGCGATACAGGTCATCAAGGTGGGATCTGCGCACAAGCTAACCGCCGGGAGCGAGGGTCGTTCCTTATCGAAGCGGCCCACCAATTCCTCGGCCAAATGGAGCGCATCCGCCGCGCTGCCGCCATTGCCAGCGGTCAACACTTTTCCGCCGGAAAACAGGCTTTGCCGTAGCGCTTCGCCCGCCCTTTCAATGGCTGGGAGCAATCCCTGCAGGCGGCCCACGGTAGCCTGCAATTCACCTAATTGTCGGGACAGTTCGACGGTAGTGTCAGACATGCGCGAGAAGCAGGGGACGAACGTTTCCCAGTTTAACTGACCAAGAGATCCCGATGAATCTTGATCACCAGTTTCTTGACGT
This sequence comes from Candidatus Limnocylindria bacterium, assembly GCA_035493435.1. GTDB lineage: Bacteria > Verrucomicrobiota > Verrucomicrobiia > Limisphaerales > UBA9464 > DATJII01. The sequence goes on from DATJII010000235.1 coordinate 11,875, forward strand.
GCAGCGAGCCTTCGAGCCGCACCTTGGGGCGATGGGCATCCTCAGGGAAAAAGATGGCAAACCGACCCGGCGATTGAACCAGTGTCGTAACCGGCCCGTCAGGCGGCTGCCAGAACTGGACGTCGTTCGCAAAGCCACCATCAGCCACCAATTCAGTACGCGGACACCACTCGATACCTTCGGTGCCGGTGATCGTATACTGGATGTCGATATGGTCCACGTGGCTTTCAAATCGGCAGAGCTCACGAGACATCGGATCATAGGCCTGGACCGTGGCCGTTAGCTTCGGGCCGTGAATCTGGTAACTACCAAGAGCGATCCCCGGCGGCAAGGCCCGCAGCCACGCCATGGCCATCTCCCAGGTAGGATGACGCAAAAACGGTGTGTAGGTTCCAAGTTCGGTAAGACTCCCGTGAAGCATGTGTGAGTGTTTCTGCGAACCAGTGGCTGAAGCTCAAGCCTTCGGCACCGGATGCTGGACTTCGACCTCCAGCCATTTCGAGGCAAATTGGCTCAACATCTGGAGACTGTCCTTCCAATTGGTAGTAACCGGAGCGGAGAAGCGCACAAACTGTTTGCTGCCGTCCCCACGAATTCGACCGGAGACGGTCCGAACAAACTGCGAGGCAGCCCGCAGTCGGCCATTGATTTCCGAACGCCGCCATTGGGACGAGTTGTCTTCGTGCGACGCAAAACGATTACCTTCCTCCAGCACTTGCCCGCTGACCAAGGTACACCAAAGCACCATCTCGTGGTGGCCCGATTGTGGTACGCGGAAAACCCGGCACTCAAAGGGAACCGTTTCGCCCTGCAAATCCAAACTAATGGAAGTGGGTTGCCCCAGTTCTGCCAGTTCAAAACCCGCCCCGATCCAGCAGATGTCGGGCGTATGCTGCACGACACTCATCTGCCGCGCGTCCTTGGCCAACCAGTCCGCCGCGAAGGCATAAAACCGGTTGTTGGCATTGAAATAGACTCCGTTAACGATATTGGTAGTCGCCAAGGTTTCCAATGCCTCCTCCGCCACGACTTCGGGTTTGAAGTTGTATCCAGACATCTTCGTCTGGGCGTGGAAAACCAGCCATTTGGCGGGAATCGGCGTCGCCACGTTGAACCAGGCCCACGGCCCCAGCAACGCCAAGGCAAAGATTATCGCCAGGAGTGCGATCGCGATTCGATTCGGACGAGTTGCCATGACCCCGGAGCGTTAAAGGAATTTCTCGAGCAGCGGAAGGATCTTTCGCATTTTCGATTCCAGCGACGCTAGCTGATCCAGTCGCTCCCGGCAAAAGGCATATTCCTGCTTGTCCACCGCGCCAGCTTTCCGATCCTCTTCCAACTGTTCTTGGAGATGACTGAGTCGCCCCTTGGAATTGTTGAATTTGGGCTGGAAGAAACTGCGGTAGGCCGACCGTGCCAGTTCCGAGAGATCGCCTACGGCTTCGTAGTAATCGCGCCGTTCGCCAGGTATCCAGACTTCCCGCAAGGCGTGCCAGCTCACCAACTGACGGGTCCCAGTGCTCGCGCTGGCCTTGCTGATAGCCAGATAATCCGCAATCTCGTCCAACGAGAGCGGACGGGGCGAAAGATAGAGCAAGCCGTAGATCTGCCCCGCTGAACGAGGCATGCCCAGCAGCTGGCACAATCGCCCCGTGGACTCGATCATCTCCATCCGAGACTTGGCCAGTGGAACGGGAGACGACGGGGAAGGCGTTGGATTGGCGGAATTGGCCACGATGAGGACGGAGACACTTCGTGCCGGTCAATTCGCAGCGGCGAATTTACTCGGGTTATCAACAACGATCAGATCGTTCAGTTGCGATTGAACGAACTATTCCAAATCTCGCAATTGTTCAAGAGCAAACACTTGGCCAAGCCCAGAATTCACAATCTTGCGAGAAGGTTGGCACGGCATTGGCAAACGTTCGACTTTGGGGAGTCGCCCCTTCCAAACGGGATCCAAGACTTCGCCTGCCGGTGGCGAGTTATACGAGTCCCGCAAATCGGCCTCTGATCTGCGCCAACGCCCAAGTCGCATGCTCGGCTATCAGTGGCTCGCGGTCGGACGCGGCCTGTTCCAAGGCTGGCAAGGCATACGTATCGCCCACATTTCCCAAGGCCACACAGACGTTTCGGAGCAATCCCCGTCGCTTGGTCCGCAGCATGGGCGTCCCGGCAAATCGCCGTCGAAATTCCAACTCATCGAGCGATAGGAGTTCAACGAGTGTGGATTGTTCCAAGTCCGCGCGAAAATGAGGCCGCATGAGCGATCCCTCGCGGGCAAAACGATTCCAGGGGCAGACTGCCAGGCAATCGTCGCATCCATAAATCCGATTGCCGATCAAGGGCCGCAGTTCAACCGGGATCGAGCCTTTCAACTCGATCGTGAGGTAAGAAATGCATCGCCGAGCATCCAGGGTGAACGGCGCTGGCAAGGCCTGAGTGGGGCACGCATTGAGACATTTCGTGCAATGCCCGCAGCGGTTGTGCTCCGGCGGGTCGGGTTCGATAACGGCAGTCGTTAATATTTCCGAGATGAAAAACCAATTGCCGAGCCGGCGGGAAATTAGGTTCGTATGCTTGCCCACAAAACCCAGCCCAGCCCGTTGCGCCAAATCGCGCTCCAGGATCGGACCGGTGTCCACGTACCACAGCGAACGGGTTCCGCTGCCACCCCACTCATCTATGGAGGCCGCCAACTGCCTGAGAGGCTCGGCGAGAACTTCGTGGTAATCGGTATAAGGAGAGTACCGGGCCAGGACGCCTCGCCCCTCGACCGCCTGAGCCCCGTTCCCAGGCCGATGATAACTCGCCGCCAATACGATCACGCTCGCGACGCCCGGGAGCACGAGATTCGGATCGGTTCGCTTGGCGGCGTTGCGCGCCAGCCAGGCCATTTCACCATGACGGCCCTCGGACAATGCCCGCAGGAAGTGCCCGGAACTGGCTGGCGGTTCCGCCGAGGTAAACCGCAGGTCGTCAAAACCCAGTCCCAGCGCGTGATTTCGAATTCGTTCCTTCAGGTTCATGGGCGGCGTTCTCCCACGGTTGAACTACTGCCCCACCGCCCGCCGAAAGCTGGAGGCCACATGCCGGGCCGTCTCGACTGGGGAACGATAATCGACTCCTACGATCACGTCGGCGCGCAAGTAGTGTGGACGGCGAATTTCCAGCATCTCCCGGATTTTTCCCAAGGGATCTGGAGCCTGCAAAAGCGGGCGGTGGGTCTGCGATTTGACCCGCTGGTAAATCACCTCCGCCGAAGCCCACAAACAAACCATAAGGCAGTGTCGGCGGAGAGATTCGAAATTTGCCGGGTTGACCACCAAGCCCCCCCCGGTGGAGATCACCACTTCTTTTCGGGCCTCCAACTCCCGGACCAGTCCGGATTCCAACCCCCGGAAATACGGCTCGCCACGGGTGGCAAACAAATCGGAAATCTTTCGGCCCTCACGCTGCTCGATCACCCGGTCGGTATCGAAATACTCGAACTGCAGCAACTGGGCGAGTAATTGGCCGACGGTGGATTTACCCACCCCCATGAAACCCACTAACGCAATGTTGCGATATTCACGCGGTTCGTTCACTCAGCCATGCAGTCACGCAAGGCCTTTGGATACCAAAATACCGGGGCCGTCGCCAATGGGTTAATCGCCGGAGCGGTGGCCAGGACAGATCAGAACTGGAAGTAAATGAACTGCACCTTCCCGAACACCCCGAAAAAGATAACCGCGTAAAACGCGGAAGCGTAGCAACCCCAACGAAACCACGTCTTGTTCCAAAACCGCTGGATCAAGGGCGGCTGTTTCCAGATCAATCCATCGACGAGCATCAAGACCGCGATCATCGCGGCGGCCAGCCCCACCTCAAAACGGGGGATCCCCATCGAGAATAGCAATTCAGGCTGGAATCCCCGCGTGGAAAACGCGTGCCGTAGGACATAAAAGGCATCACTGACGCTGTTGGCCCGGAAAAAGACCCACCCCACCGTCACCATGGCGAACACTACCAACATATTCGCCGCGCCGCGCAGCAATCCCACGGAAGATTCCCCCTTCTTGGACTCCTTTTTATCGCCACTCAATAAAACCCCGCCCACCAAATACACCCCGTGCAATGCTCCCCAGATAATGAACGTCCAGTTCGCACCGTGCCACAGGCCGCTGACCAGGAACACGATCATGAGGTTGAGACACCACCGGAACTTGGATACCCGGCTTCCACCCAAGGGAAAATAAAGGTAATCCCGGAACCAGGTTGAGAGCGATATGTGCCACCGTTGCCAAAACTCAGCAATGGAACTCGAGTAATAGGGCTGCCGAAAATTCGTCATCAACTCAAAGCCAAGGATGCGGGCCACCCCCAGCGCGATGTCCGAATAGCCGGAAAAATCGCAGTAAATCTGGATGGCGAAGAAGATCGTCGCAATCAACAGGCAGGGCCCCGGAAAATTCGTCGGGGACTCGTACACCGTATTTACCACTGAAGCCAGCAAGTCGGCCACGCACACCTTCTTGAACATGCCCCACAAGGCCAACCGCAGCCCGATTCGCACGTTGTCGAGAGTGAAACGTTTTTCCTCCCGGAACTGTGGCAGCAGGTGCGGCGCGCGATTAATCGGGCCCGCGACCAATTGGGGAAAGAAAGTCACGTACGCCGCATAAATCCCGAAGTGTTTCTCGGCCGGCATGGAGCCGCGATAGACGTCAATTGTATAACTGACCGACTGGAAGGTATAGAAGGAGATGCCCACGGGCAGCAGCCAGTGCAGATGCGGCATGTCTACCTTCATGCCGAGCAGGCCAAATAGTCCTTCCAGGCTCGAACCGACGAAATCGGAATACTTGAACGCAAACAGGGCTCCAAAGTTGATCAGGAGACTGGCGCACAGGATGATCTTCTTGTGGGCCTGGGTCTTCGCCCGCGACAATGCCTGCCCCACTGAATAGTCCACCACCGTGGAGGCCGCCAGGAGGATCGCGTACACCGGCTTCCAACACATATAGAAGTAGTAGCTGGCGATGACCAGCGCCACCCAGCGAAACCTCTGCGGCAGTCCAAAGAAGACAAAGCCGATGAATACGAAGAAGAACCAGAATTGGGTCGAGTTAAAAAGCATGGTGGGTGCTTTCCCGGTGTTTCGGGTGGCCTAGGGAACCGTCGTTCCGGAGGCTGCGGAGGGCGGCAGCACGCCCCGGGTCAGTTGATATAGATCCTCGGTGAATTTCGCCGCGCCGTCCCGGTTCACGTGCAACTGGTCCGAGAAATTGCGCCGGGGATAGATCCAGTAGTCCGGTCCCAGGAGGTGCAACCGCGGATAGGGCTTGATAGCCCGTGCGGTTTCGTCGTTTTGCACCGGCGGCACGGCGAACTGGCCCGGGCGCCCATAGACCGGAACAAAGTACAGTTGGAAATCGTACTTGTCCGCCATGGCCATCAGTCTCTTGAACTCCTGCCCCTCGGGACGAACTTCGCGGGTGGCCACGAAATTCGGGTTGTCCGCGGCGGCGCGGAAGTCCTCAGGGATGCGGTCGCCAGGATAATGGCTCTGCCCCTCGATGAAATAGTACCCACGGTCGCGGACCACATCGTCCACGCTCTTCCGGGCATATTTATAATTTGCCGCCACGCCGCCGTGCCCGCGCGCGCGCAGGAGGAACAGCACGAAGTCCCGGGGCATGCGGCGGAAGGGAAACACCGCCTGGAGGAACTCGGTATCGCTTTCGATGAAGTTAAAGATCCCCCGTGTCGAATGGCGGTCCGGCTGCCAGGAACAGGTGATGAACACGTGGGTGGGCCGCTGGCCACTCGCCAATAATTTCTCCAGGTTGTCAACGAAGCGGCGCTCGTCCGGAAGCCCCATGTTATAGCTGGCCACCTGGGTTCCCGCGAGGGCATCAAAGCGGTCCGGCTGGAATCCGGAAAGGATCTGGCTGTGGCCCAGGATCAGGACCCGGCACGGCACACCGTCCCTGAACAGCGGATGCCGGATCGCATGTTCCAGTTTGGCTTCATAGATCAGGTCGGTGGCGTTCCGGATGTAAGGAAACCCCATGTGGAGCGCGTAGTACAAACCCCAGAGAGCGCCGAGGAGCAGCGTCAGCTTTCCCAGCCGCCCCATGGTTTTGATGAATTCCACCCGATTGGAAGTGGGCTCCTGTCCCACCTCCGCGGAATTGCCGGGTGTTACGCTTGCTGGAAGCGGCTGGCTCTGCATTGGTGCTGGATGACGGCGGTCAATACTTCGGATTTGGGATTGCCCGGCCTGGCGCGAGATCTGCGGCGCCACGCCATGGCGTCATGCTCAATGAGCAACGGCTTTTTGGCAATTCGATAACGCGGGGCGGCCCAACACCAATCACCCGTGATCGGCTTTTCGGATGTTGACTGTTAATGAGGCGATCTCCCGCCCCCCCCATATTCCATTCGGCACCTGAGCCAATGTGATGCTGTTCGGTGGAATTCCGGCGCGGCTTTACCGCCGCTATTTCGGCGGCGCGAGCGCCAGATCGCGGCCAATATACATGGGCAACGCTATGGCTCCCAGCCGTTCCGGCAGCTTGTTGTCCTCGGAAAGCCCCTTGTTGGTCAAAACTTTGGATTTTCCCCGACGGGTTTCGGACACGATCGAGACATAAGGAGAAGTCCCCGGGGAAGCCTCTGCGATGGCGAAGGCCCCCTCGCCATCTTCCAGCACGAACATCGGATCCGCCTTCCATCCACCGCTGGCGACGCACAAGCCACCCAAAACTTCTGAACGACCGCCTTTCACGGTCCGCACCAGCGCTCCCGAGCGTTCGGTCTTAAGGCCCAGAACCCAGACCATGCCGGCGTCGTTGTTGATCTTGGTTCCCAACCCCTCGAGACACCATTGCCGGGCCCACACTTTTTGGCCGGTCACCACCCAGCCAGTGGCGCTACTGACGTCCTCAATGAACAGGTCTCCGGGACCGGTCAATTGGCCGCCCATCCCCCAGCAACTGCTGACCACCATGGTCCGCTTGGATTCGTTTTCCAGCATTCGCACCTCCGGGTCCGCCGCTTCCAAGCGCTCGATGATGACGACGGGAGCGGATCCGGCTGACACGCGGAGGGCGGGCGCGTCGCGCAGTCCCAAGGCCCGAATGCGGGCCTCGCAACCGATAATCCGGTGAACCGCTCCCCGGATAATGACCGTTTTTTGAAAGGTCCATTCGCCATTGGGAAGGTAGACCGTGGTTGCTCCGGAATCGATGGCTCGTTGGATCGCTTCCGAGTCGTCCTGCCCATCGGAGGGTTTGCCGCCATACTGGAGCGGACTGGCCCAGCGATTGGTCGGATCCCACTCCACTTCGGGAGTTTCCTTCACCAGCAGGTTTAGCGGAGTGGCAGGCGACGGGAACAGGCTGATGGGGTCGTGGGAGCTATAAAAAGGAACGTCGGGACCAGCCACCACCTGGTCGTTGGACGACCGGTTTTCCACCGCGTTGGTATAACCCGGAGTCGAGAGCCCCCGAATGACCAGAATACCCCGGTTCGAGATGGCAGGACCCGCGCGACGCGCTTGGAGTCCTTGGCACACCGAATCAACCAGGGTCACAAAACTCGCCTCATCGTGATTTT
>DATJII010000236.1:0-29168 GCA_035493435.1 Candidatus Limnocylindria bacterium
CCCAATAACTCAACCCGAGGCTGATGGCATGGTCTGCGATGTCGTCCAACGTGTTACGGCCGTCCGACCAATTGGAATGGTTGTGAAGTGACCCTTTCAGCTCCGTCCATTCCAGCAACCGTGGCAATCGGTGTTGTTCGGCAGCGGTGAATTCGCCCGCATCTTCACGGAGCTCGGGCGGGACGTAATCCAACCCCAACTCGCGAAAGATATCGCCTTCGTCCCGGCAGGGGACTCGTAACGCGGGATCGCGGGTTTCCACTGAGCTTCGAAAAAGTCCGTATTCGTTCAGGCGGAGCCCCTTGGAAATGGCCCGTTGACGCATCACGATGTTGTGCTCTTTGCTCCCGGTGAAGTAGGCCAAGGCGAAGGGGTATTCTGGATCGCTGACCACACGCAGATCGGCCTGGATGCCGCCTTCCAACAGCACGCTGGCCTTGGTTTCGCCTTGGGCCAGAATGGTTTGTATTCCAAGTTGTTGGACGAAAAACTGGATCACCGTAGGGGGAGCCTTGGAAGAAACTAGAAAATCGATGTCGCCCACCACTTCCTTCCAGCGACGCATACTTCCGGCCGTGCTGCAGCGGATGACGTCCGGATGGGTCCGGAGGGAGTCCAGAATGGGCTCTGCCACCCGAATGGCGTCCAGCAGTAGATGGCGAGAGGCGAATTGGCGCTTAAAGGCGATGGCTTCCAGGATCTTGGTCTGGGATTTCTCACCAAATCCCTCCAGATCGGCAACTTTTCCATCCTGGCAAACCTTCTCCAAACTCGCGATCGAGTCGACGCCTAGTTCATCGTGGAGTTTCTTGACTTTCTTGGGGCCCAAGCCTTGCAGTCCGAGTAACTCCAAAAGGCCGGGTGGGGTTGACGCCTTAAGGTTCTCGTAGTAAGGAAGTTTGCCGGTCGTGACGAGGGTGGTGATCTTCTCCTGCAAAGCCTCACCGATGCCTTTGAGTTCCCCCAAGCGATTTTCTGCGACGATCTTTTCCAGCGACTCCTGCAAGCCTTCCAAAGTGCGGGCTCCATTGTGGTAAGCCCGAGTCTTGAAAGGGTTCTCACCCTTGAGTTCCAACAGGGTTCCAATCTCCGTCAGCACCCCTGCGACCTGATCCTTGTCCATGCGGCAAAGGATGGACAGGAGCGGCGGCAAAAGCGAATCCGTTTCGGGCTGTCAGATGTGGGCGGAGCAGGTCCTGGATTTCCTCGCCAAGCTGAAAATCGAAATCGTCGTCGCCAATGAAATCGAGTCTCGCACGGAAGAGACAATTATGCGTATGGCCAAGAGTTGAAGGTTCGGCGGCAACCAACTTTTTGTGAATCCCGGCGAGTCCGCGATCCGGATTCTCGCTGCCGATGTGGGCTGGGTGGCGTGGCAATCTGTCGGCCGTGCGATTCTTGGCCAAAACAGGCCGAAAAACGCAGGTTTTTCCAGGCTGTGAATAACCTGCGAGCAACGCCGGAAAAGTTTCCCTCGTGGATTGACCCTATTTGCCCTAGAAGGCATCCCGTTCTACGTAATCGGAAACCAACACTGGGCGAGGGAGTTTTCGCCTCCGAAGCGGAGATGATTTTCATAACATGTTTGCTATCAATAATATACGGTACTTTTCGGGGTGCAGTTTTAACGGAGAACACATCTTTTTCGGAATCGGATTGACGGAATTCGTCACTCAGCGTCCAGTGTATTGCAGCGGGTTACGAATCTGTGAAGCGGGCCAGTGAATAAAATCGGCATCCGGCTCGATAAATGACCAAACCACCGACCATGTCCTACACTGCCGAAAACATCTGGAATGCTGCGCAACAATTGCTGCGCGACATGCTTAAACCAGAGATGTACCAGCTCTGGTTCGCGCCCTTGCGGGCCGTCGCGCTGAATGAGGATCAGCTCACCCTGGAAGTCAGCGACGAGTTTTGCGAATTGTGGCTCAAGGACAATTACCTAGATGTCCTGCAGGCGGCGGTCAGCCGCGCCTCGTTGCGTCCGATTACCGTTTCCTTTTGCGTCGTCGAGGGGGGGACTCCGGCCCCAGCGGCCGCGATGGCCGCCCAGTCCGCCCCGTTGTTCAACAAGCGGGAGGCGCCTCCCACTCCGGCGGAAGTCGAAGCAGAGTCCGCCTCCAAGCGTGGCGAGTCGCCCTTTAATCCGAACAACACGTTCGAGACCTTCGTGGTGGGTTCGAACAACAATCTGGCTCATGGCGCTTCGCTGGCGGTAGCACAGAATCCCGGCAAGGCTTTCAATCCACTGTTCCTTTTCGGTGGCGTAGGTTTGGGCAAGACCCATCTGCTGCAGGCTGTGGGGCACCATGTGCTGGGCCACAAGCAGAATGCCCGGATCGCTTATCTTTCGTGCGAGCGTTTTACGAATGAGTTCATTGAGGCTTTGCAGCACAATCAGCTCACTAAATTTCGCAAAAAGTACCGCCAATTGGACGTGTTGCTGATCGATGACGTGCAGTTCCTCGCCGGGAAGGAACGCATCCAGGAAGAGTTCTTCCATACTTTCAACACCCTGCACGAGAACCGTAAACAGATTGTCCTGACGTGCGACCGTCCCGCCAGCGAGATCCAAGGTTTGGAAGAGCGCTTGGTGTCCCGGTTCGAATGGGGCCAGACAGCGGATGTTCAGGCGCCGGATATCGAAACCCGTCTGGCGATCCTGCATAAAAAGGCGAAATCGCTCAATGCGGTGCTCTCCGAGGAACACCTGTTGTTTCTGGCGACGCGCATCCGGACCAATATCCGCCGACTCGAAGGCGCCCTCATCCGGGTAGCGGCCTATAGCCAGTTGACCCATCAGACCCCTTCCATCGAAACGGTCGAGAGCCTGCTGCGGGAAATTCTTCAGGAAGAGGGCCGCCAAGTCGTCTCCATTGAGCAAATCCAGAAACGGGTGGCTGAACACTACGACCTGCGACTGGCCGACATGGCGAGCAAACGGCGCCCTGAGAACATCGCTTTTCCCCGTCAGATCGCCATGTATTTGGCCCGACACCTGACCCCGCATTCGCTGAGTTCCATCGGCGAGGCTTTCGGCGGACGGGACCATGGCACGGTGTTGCACGCTTGTCGCACGGTGAAAGACCGCATGGAAGTGGACGCCCAAGTCCGCCAAACCGTCGGGTTCCTTGAGAAACAACTGATGCGCTAAGAGACTGTTTTTAAAAGTGCCATGGGGACTTCCGCTGGCGTATCCGGCCCCAAGCCGCTTTTAAAACAGTCTCCAAGGGCGGCTTGTCTCGCCGGGGCCGAGCTGGGTAAAGTTCGGCCCACGATGTCAGATTTCTTTCGGCCCGTGCCCCAATTCCGGCCGGTTCTCGATCCCCAGTTTTGTCCCGCAGTACTGGCTCGCCGGGCTTTCGCCCGCGAGGCGACCGTGCCTTTGGGGCTGGCGATCGAGCAGGCGGATGGCACCGTCATTCATCATTGGACCAAGGTCCTTCATCCCGCCCATTCGCGGGCTTCCGCCAATGATTTCTTCATCGAACGCCTCGCCAAGTTCCTGCTTTGGAGTGTGGGTGGTTGGCGTATCTGGGTGGAAGGTTCCAAGGAAATGGCCCAGACCTTGGGCCGCCACTACCGCAACACGGCGGTAGGACGCTTCGATTCCGAGATCGTCGGGGAGCGCATCTATGATCACCCGATCACGGTGGTGCACACCGATCGCCTCCCGGACGCCAAAGTCACAGTCACTCCATTGGGGCGGCACTTGGGAGGATGCCGGATAGGTTTCGATCTTGGAGGCAGCGACCGTAAGACTGCGGCGTTGATTGATGGACAGGTTGTCTTTAGCGAGGAAACCACATGGGATCCTTATTTCCAGGCCGATCCCCAATACCACGTGGACGGTATCATGGACTCCCTGCGGAAGGCCGCAGCCCATTTGCCCCGCGTGGATGCCATCGGTGGCAGTGCTGCTGGGGTCTACGTTAATAACCGGGTAAAAGTGGCCTCGCTGTTCCGCGGCGTTTCCAAGGAGCTATTCGAGACTCGGGTGAAGGATCTGTTCGTCGAGATCCGCCGGGAATGGAAGGGCATACCGCTGGACGTCGTGAACGATGGCGAAGTGACGGCCCTCGCGGCCTCCATGTCGCTGGGTATTAATTCGGTGCTGGGTTTATCGCTCGGCACCAGCACGGCCGGGGGGTTCGTCAATGCCGACGGGAATATAACTCCCTGGTTGAACGAACTGGCCTTTGCGCCGATCGACTACCGGGAAGACGCCCCGGCCGATGAATGGAGCGGCGATCTGGGCTGCGGGGTGCAGTATTTCTCCCAACAAGCGGTCGGACGCCTGCTCGCCCCGGCGGGTATAGAAATCGCCTCCACAGTTCCCCTGCCGGAAAAACTCAAGCACGTGCAGAAACTGATGGGCGAAGGCGATCCCCGCGCACTGAAGATCTACCAGACCATTGGTGTTTACCTGGGCTATGGCCTGGCACACTACGCGGATTTCTATGATTTGAGGCACGTTTTGATCCTTGGGCGGGTCACCAGCGGGGAGGGTGGCGAGGTCATTCTCGATGTTGCGCGCGAGGTCATTAAGACCGAATTTCCCGAGTTGGCGGCGCGTCTGGCATTCCATATTCCGGACGAAAAGGAGAAACGCCACGGACAGGCCATTGCCGCCGCGAGCCTGCCTTCACTTTCCTGATCGGACCGAAAACCCAAGCCATGAATTCCTATCGCGAATTGGTTGCTAGCTATGCCCGTTGGTTCCAGGAAGGGAAAAATTTCCCCCTGGGCGGCTTTGAATCCGTCGCCGTTCAGCCGCGCGTGGACGCCCCCACCGCCCTGATTTTTTCCCCCCATCCGGATGACGAAGGGATCATTGGCGGGCTGGCCTTGCGGCTCCTACGGGAAGATGGCTGGCGCATCGCCAACGTGGCGGTAACGCAAGGCAGCAAAAAGTCCCGGCAATCGGAACGACTTGCCGAATTGCAAAACGCGTGTGGCTATCTGGGCTTTGATTTGATCCAGACCGGGCCGCATGGCTTGGAGCGAGTCAATCCCCAGACCCGACAGTCCGACCCCGCCTTTTGGGCTCAATCCGTCGCGGCTATCGCCCGCATTCTGGCCGAGAACAAGCCCGCCGCCATTTTCTTCCCGCACGATGCCGACTGGAATTCCAGCCATATTGGGACGCATTGGCTGGTCATGGACGCCTTGGCGACACTCGGTCCCGATTTTTCAACCGCACTCGTGGAGACCGAGTATTGGGGAGCCATGGCGGCCCCCAATCTAATGGTCGAGCTGAAAGAAGCGGACGTGGCCGACTTGGTGACCGAGGTTTCGTTCCACGTGGGCGAAGTCCGGCGCAATCCGTTCCATCTTTTACTCCCCGCGTGGATGCAGGACAACGTGCGCCGTGGCAGTGAAGTAGTCGGCGGCCAAGGCCAGGCCGCTCCTTCATTTGGCTTTGCCACGCTTTACCGGCTCCAGTGGTGGACCCAGGGAAGAATCTGGAAAACCCAGCGCGCCGGCCGGTATCTTTCCGCGACCGAACGTCCTTCGTCACTATTTAGTTAAGCAACCCGCAAATAGGCGCCGCAGGTCTCCCGGACGACCAGGCGGGGTGCCAGCATGAGGGTCCTGGGTGGCAGCGTGGGATTCTTAAGCCGCTCACACAGGGCATTGAATGCCGTGATCGCTATGTCGCGACAGGGTTGTTCCATCGTGGTGAGCGGTATGGTCAAGAGGCTGGCGTAGCGTACGTCGTCAAAACCCACGAGCCGCAGGTCTTGGGGAACCCGGATGCCGATGCGAGTCAGGCTTTGCAAAAGCTGGGCCGCCAGATGGTCACTAGTGCAAAGAACCGCCTCTAGTTGGCGGGACTTCGCGAATGAACGGACGAACTTCAAGTCGGTCGGATCGCCGACCTGCACGAAGCCTTTCTGGGACTCGAGCCCGTGGGCCAGCATGGCCATGCGGGCGCCCGCGATACGGGCATCCACCGTGGATGCGGTAAGCGGGCGCATGACGTAAGCCAGCCGTCGCATGCCCAATTTGATTAGATGCTCCGCCAGCAGGTAGCCACCCTCGAAGTTATCCACACCTGCCAAATCGAAGGCGCTTCGATGTGGAAAAGCACCTATATCCCGGTCCAGCAGAACCACTGGAATGCCCGCCTGTTTCAAACGTTCGGTGATGCGTCGATTGGCGGCCTCACGGTCGGCTTGGTGTTCAAAGGGCACAAAAAACACCCCGCGTACGCCTTGCTCGATGAACCGCCCGCACAACGCTTCCGCCTCCTCCACCGTCATTTTAGATTCACCAACCGGGGCGATTTCGGCACCCGACCAGAGTCCAAAGCCATGCACCCTGGACAGGCTGGCCAATTCGCCGCAAATGGGCTCAAAAATCTCCGTGTGTCGCAGGCTGGGAATAATTAGTCCCAGTTGGGGAATCCCATCATGTCTCGGATGGCCCGAACCTTTGTCCGGGCGAATATAGGTGCCCGAGCCCTTGCGCCGTTCCACCAGTCCCTGTTCCTGGAGATCTTTCAGGGCTCGTCCCACAGTTGGGCGTGACACCTCAAAGCGTTTCACCAACTGGGCTTCGCTGGGCAGGCGGCCCTTTGCCTGGTACTTTCCGCTGCCAATTTCCATGGCGAGTTGTTGGGAAAGGGCGCGGTGTTTCGTGGCGGGAGTCATTGTTCAACCTGTCAATGACAGCTTTTAGGCAGTCGTGTCAACTTTTCGTCAAGCTGTCATCTGGAGCGTTGAATCCTTCCGCCCGCCTTCTGAAACTTGGCTAGTGCTTAACCTTTCCGATGGATACGCCGACCTTGCCCCCTAGTAATGACGTCCAGACGATCACAGCCCGTGTGGTGCAAGGGCATCGTGTCGCTTCCGGGCTTAACGGCAATCCCCGTTTCCCCGGCGGAACCCTACGTATGCAGGCGCCTTTCTTCGCAGCTTTGGGTTTCGATATGACGCGGTGGCATACCGGGACGTTGAACGTCAGTATTGCGCCCTGGCGATATCGGGTCGGCCAGCCGCGCCTTGCCTTCACGCAGGTCAAATGGCATCCGGTCGAGCCCGCGGAGGATTTCTCATTCTTCGACGTGCGCTTGCAACGTCCCGGGGGAAATCCGGTGGCGGGCTTTATCTACTACCCCCATCCCGAAACCAAACCGGAGCACTTCCAGAAACCGGATGTCTTGGAACTGCTGCTACCCTATGTCGATGGGCTCAGCTACGGCACGGATCTGGTGTTGGAGGTGCCGAGGTCACAAATGACTTTCCACGAGGCGTCCGGTCCGATGCCACTTTCTACGCATTGAAAATAACCGCCCGATTCCCGCCCTATGATAATAAGTTCCTTTGATCGCCTGGCTTGGGGATTCCTTTCCCTCCTGCTGGGATGCACTGTCCAGTCCGTGGGCGCCGATCTGCCCCTGGGGCGGTTCGATGGAACTAACTATGGAGATTGGCGGGCGACTGGAAACGCCTTTAGAATGGGGCCCGCCACCGAACGCCTTCTGGCGCCACTGGAAATTGAAAATGCTGCCGGCACCCGGGTGATCAGTAGCGAGATGGAAGGTGATGGGCCAACCGGCACGTTGACCTCGCCAGTCTTCAAGATTGCCCGGAAGTATATCGCCTTTCGGGTGGGTGGCGGCGACTACGAGCATCACACCTGCTTGAATCTATTGGTCGATGGCAAGATCGTGCGCAGCGCCACCGGTTGGCGCAGCGATCATCTCGTGCCGGCCAGCTGGGATGTCAGTGCCTGGGTCGGCAAGAAGGCGCAAATCCAGATTGTGGACGAAGCGAGCGGCGACTGGGGCCATATCAATGTCGATGCGCTCGTCCAGACCGACCAACCGGAACGGCTTCCGGTGTCCATTGGCCCCTTATATCGCGAGTCCCTGCGTCCGCAGTTCCATTTCACCGCGCGCCAATGGACCATGGATCGCCTCAACCCGCGCGAGCGGCAGGAAGGATGGTTGAACGATCTCAATGGCCTGATTTATTACGACGGCGAGTACCATCTATTTGCGCAGCGATGGAACAAATGCTGGATCCACGCCATTAGCCGGGATTTGATCCATTGGACAGAATTGGAGCCCGCCTTTTGGGAGGAAAGCCTCAATAGCGCCGTCCAATCGGGAACCTGCGTGGTGGACTACGAAAACACCTCCGGATTGTCCCCCAACAAGGCCACCCCGCCGTTGATTGCCTTCTGGTCGCGCGATGACAATCGCAGCCAGTGTCTTTGTTATAGCCTGGACCATGGCCGCACCTGGAAGCACTATGAAAAGAACCCCCTCATGGTGTACCCGGAGCGCGATCCCAAGGTCTTCTGGTACGCCCCGGGCAGGCACTGGGTGATGATGCTCTATGGCAACAGCCAATATCATATCTTCACCTCCGCCAACCTCCTGGACTGGAAGGACGAACGGAAACCCATCAAGGACAGTTTCGAATGCCCGGACTTTTTTGAGCTGCCAGTGGATGGAGATCGCAACCATAAGAAATGGGTCCTGATCCAGGGCAATGGGAAATACTCCATCGGCACGTTCAATGGCACCGAGTTCAAGGAGGAGACCGGGCGGTTCCCCTGCGACGTGGGGCCGAATTTTTATGCCACCCAGACTTGGGGCAATGTCGAAACGGGCGACGGCCGCCGCATTCAAACGGCCTGGATGCGGGGACCTTCCTTTCCCGACATGCCCTTCAACCAGCAGGTGACGTTTCCTTGCGAGCTGACGTTGCGCACCACTCCGGCGGGTCCACGCATCTTCCGCGAGCCGATTCGTGAAATAGCTTCACTCCATAAGAACCAGGATACCTGGACCCATCGCACCCTCAATGCCGGCCAATCATTGCCCTTGGATCCGTCCGGCCGGTTGTTTCATATCCAGGCCGAACTAAGTATTCCCGAGGGTGCCAGGTTGACGTTCCATCTTCGCGGATTCCCCGTGGTACTGACCGCCAACACCCTGGAGTCAGGCACCCGTCCCGCACCGGTTGCCGAGCCCATCAGGTTTGTGGAAATCCTGGTGGATCGCACGTCCATCGAGGCCTTTGTCAACCACGGGGAGACGTGCTCCACGCGTTTTGTCCTGCCGAAGGAAAACGGAGTCTCGATCAAGGCCGACGGCGGGCCGGTGATCATCAAATCACTGGTTGTCCATCACCTGAATTCCGCCTGGGCCAACGGTATTGGCGATTGACGATTATTACGCGGAATGACGGGCAAAGTGCCCTGTGATGGCCTAAGAGACTGTTTTAAAAGTGGCTTGGGTCTGATGCGCCAGGAAAAAAGAGCGAGGGCTAGGCGTCCTGAGGGAGTATATCTGCAACGATCTGCGACCGAAGGACAACAACGCCCTCGCTCTTTTTCACCAGCAGCAGGTCCAATTGCACTTTTAAAATAGTCTCTAAGGGAAGATAGACACGCGGAGACGCCGAGCCGCGGAGGGAGAAGAGAAAAAGCGCTCGAAAATAGATCATACTGGCACTGGATTGGGAGACAAAGTCGCGGCCTTTTGAAGGACTCGATTTTTTGATATCCGAGTTCTTCGTTTCTCTCCGCGGCTCCGCGCCTCCGCGTGAGTTTTTCTTCTTTCTGTGGTTACCACTCGCGAGCCCTGCCCGTCGGTCCGGTCAGATCCCGCAGGTCGTACCCGTCGCCAAGGTCTGCCGGTGCTCCAGATGCCGTGTTTCCAGCCATTTCATCGCCTTGATGACGGTGGGCAGGTTCATTTCGTGGACCTCGAATCCGACACCGATTTCCCGCAGCAATGTGATCGTCAATTCGCCGCCCAGGTGTTCGCGGAATTCCTCGATGCCGTTGATGATGAGCAACTGCCCGGTTTCATCGTCGTACATCAGTTCCTTGGAAAAGAGTTCGAAGCCGAGTTGATCCAGCAGCGTGATGATCCGGCACGCTTCCGAGGGAGCCAGATAACCCATCATTCGGGCGTAGGTGACGTCCAGGGCGATCCCAATGGCCACCGCTTCGCCGTGGCGGATGCGATACTCCGAAAGCTGTTCGAGCCGATGGGCCGCCCAATGGCCGAAATCCAACGGGCGCGCGCTGCCGCACTCAAACGGATCGCCACCCGAGGCGATATGGTTGAGATGCAATTCGGCGCTCCGATGGATGAGCCGTTTCATCGCAGGTGCTTCGAAGCGAGCCAGCGGCCGCGCATTATCCTCCAGCCATTCGAAAAACTCGCGGTCGCGAATGCACGCGACCTTAACCGCTTCCACGTAGCCCGCCCGTTTGTCGCGGGGTCCCAGGGTGGCCAGCAACGAAAAATCGTTAATGACCGCAAAGGGCGGCATGAATGTGCCGATGAAATTCTTTTTGCCGAACGCGTTGATCCCATTCTTGACGCCCACGCCCGAGTCATCCTGAGCCAGGGTCGTCGTCGGAATCCGGATCAAGCGGACGCCACGGTGGGCGGTGGCGGCAGCGAGCCCAACCATGTCCAAGAGTGCGCCACCACCAATGGCGATGACATACGCATGACGGTCGATATGGTGGCGATCAATCAAAGCGTGGATTTCGGAGACCCGGAAATACGCATTTTTCACCGTCTCCCCTCCAATGAGCACCAAGGGCGGGGCGGCGAGCAGGAGTTCGTCAGGCGAGTGGCGAAAATACGCTTCAATGTCCGGCACCAACTGGGGCGACGCCTGGGCCAGCGCCTCGTCCACCACTACCAAAGCCTTCGCCACCCGGTTAAACGGGGCAGGACGCTCATTCACCAACACTTCACGCAACGTGGGGTTTTCGACCGAGAAGACCCCTTCCGTAAAGTGAACTTGATGCCGCCAACGAACTTCAATGGTGCGCTCCAACAGGGACATGCGATTTTTCAAAATCGGAGATTGGACGGCGGGCGGCGAGTTTTATTTACCGGACAGGGGCCGGAAGGGCACTTTGCAGTTCCGGTTGCCCCTTCCGGCGGCTCATTGTCGTGACCTCGCGGGAGGCATTTACCTCCACGGCGGAAGTTGAACGTTGTTTGGCAACGGTTAAGACTATCGCGATGAAGCGCACGGCGGTTCTGAATGTGGTGGGGCTTACCAAGCGGTTGATTGGTGAGCACACACCGGCTTTGAAGGCGTTCGCCGATAGGAATCGCGTCCGGACCATCGATCCCGCACTGCCCGCGCTGACCTGCACCGCCCAATCGAACTACCTGACCGGCAAGACGCCCTCGACCCACGGCATCGTCGCCAACGGTTGGTACAATCGGGAACTGGCGGAGGTCCAATTTTGGAAGCAATCGAATCGACTCGTGGGTGCGCCCAAGGTCTGGGGCGAATTACGCTACCGGTTTCCCAGCTTCACCTGCGCGAAAATGTTCTGGTGGTACAACATGTACTCCACCGCAGACTATTCCATCACCCCGCGCCCCATGTATCCCGCCGATGGGCGAAAGTTCTTCGACGTCTATTCCGGGCCCATGGATTTGAAGGAAGCGGTAAAACGCGACTTGGGTCCGTTTCCGTTCGCGACCTTCTGGGGACCGGCGGCCGGGGTCCCGTCGCCCCAAGGTTCCTGTGAGGCAGCGTCGAAATGGATCGCCGAATCCGCCAAATGGGTTGAGCGCCATCATCAGCCGACCTTGAACCTGGTGTATCTCCCCCATCTGGATTACAACCTTCAACGGCTCGGTCCGGCGCATCCCGAGATTGAGAAGGATCTGGGTCGCATCGATGCCATCGTCGGAGACTTGATCCAATATTTTGAGTCCCGGGATATCCAGGTGCTCGTCGTCAGCGAATATGGCATTACTCCGGTCAATCGAGCGATCCACCTGAATCGCGAATTTCGCCGCCAAGGGTGGTTGACAATCAAGGAAGAACTCGGCCTGGAATTGCTGGATGCGGGTGCGTCGGCCGCGTTTGCGGTGGCGGATCACCAAGTGGCCCATATCTATATCAATCGCCTGGAACTGCTGGGCAAGGTTCGGCGCGTAGTGGAATCCATCCCCGGTGTGGCGGCGGTTTATGGGCCCGACGAACGGGCCAGGATGGGATTGGATCACGGCCGGGCAGGGGACTTGGTCGCCTTCTCCGCCGAAGACGCGTGGTTCACCTATTACTACTGGGACGACGATGCCAAGGCCCCCGACTTTGCCCGCACCGTCGATATCCATCGCAAGCCCGGCTACGATCCCGTGGAATTGTTTCTCGACCCGGCACTCAAGGCGGCCAAGCTGAAGATCGCCTGGCGCTTATTGCAAAAGAAACTCGGGTTCCGAATGCTGATGGACGTGATTCCCCTGGATGCGAATCTCGTCAAGGGCTCGCATGGCTGCCGTCCCGCCTCGGAAGACGAGTGGCCCGTCTTGATCGCTCCCGAGCGTGCTGTGGGAGAGCCACTTAAGTCGACGGACATTTACCATGTGATCCTTCGTGCAGTTAGTGACATGCAGGTGTAAATGGTTGCAGCACAGCCCGGTGGAGTTTTCTAGCGCCACTCGGGCCGCCAGCGCGTCTCGTGGCCAAAGGCAGATATTCATCCTGTGTCATGGCCCTAAT
This sequence comes from Candidatus Limnocylindria bacterium, assembly GCA_035493435.1. Lineage (GTDB taxonomy): Bacteria > Verrucomicrobiota > Verrucomicrobiia > Limisphaerales > UBA9464 > DATJII01. The sequence continues at coordinate 12,516 of DATJII010000236.1, forward strand.
GGGTCGTCTTATGACTTGCGGTGGCAGGTTGTTTCACTAAAGCTCGATCCACTTAGTCCCATCGGATCTGTGGCAGCCTTCCCAAGCTGTTTCCCGACGGGAGTCATAAGCGATAAATGCTGGAACGGGGCTTTTTGAAGCAAGGCAGTCGACCGTCAATCTGCCGCGTGATCGCCATTTCAGGAGTCGGATGCCAAACTGAAGCTATTGCGTTCAAGTTATGAGTGTCATGGCAGCCTTTTTTGAGGTCCGGTCCTTCATGCCGCATGGGCATTGTTATTTCTGGTCCCAGGACCTGATTACCCTGCATGTTGTTTCCGACGCCTTGATCGTTCTCGCCTATTACTCGATTCCACTCACCCTGATCTATTTTGTCCGCAAGCACCGGGACTTGAACTTCGATTGGATGTTCATGTGTTTTGCGGTGTTTATCATGGCGTGTGGCACCACGCATTTGATGGAGATTTGGAATGTCTGGCACGGGGAGTACTGGTTGTCAGGAAGTATCAAGGCATTGACCGCCCTGGCGTCCGTTCCGACCGCCATCCTGCTGGTCAAGTTGGTGCCCAAGGCCCTGGCATTGCCCACCCCGACCCAGCTCCTGCGAATCAACGAAGCCTTGCAGGCGGAAATAGCGGAACGGAAGAAATCCGAGGAAATCGCGCGGAACCTCAACCGGGAATTGGAGCTTCGTGCCCGCCAGTTGGAAGCCGCCAACAAGGAGTTGGAGGCCTTTTCCTATTCGGTCTCCCACGATCTGCGAGCGCCCTTGCGAGGTGTCGATGCCTATGTCCGCATCCTCCAGGAAGACTACGCAAATGTCCTGGATGCAGAGGGAAATCGCCTGATTACGGTGGCGCGGCGTGAAGCCCGGCGAATGGGCCGGTTGATTGATGATTTGCTCTCGTTTTCCCGGGTGGCTCGCGAGGAAATGGCTATTTCGGTCGTCGACATGACGAGCCTGGCGCAAAGCGTCGTCGATACTCTCAAAGGAAGTCTGCCTGTGCCGTCAGTTCGTTTCGACATAGGAGCTTTGCCGGAAGCTTGGGGAGATCGGGCCATGCTGCGCCAGGTTTTCACCAATCTTATTGGCAACGCCATCAAGTTCAGCGGGAAGCGAACCGATTCCATTATTGAAATCAGCGGGGAAATGGCCGCGGACGAAGTGCGTTTTCATGTCAGGGACAACGGTGTCGGCTTCGATGAAAAATACGGGCACAAACTTTTTGGCGTCTTTCAGCGGTTGCATAGTGAGAAAGAATTTGAGGGCACGGGAGTTGGGCTGGCCCTAGTTCAAAGAATTATTGCGAAACATGGGGGCAGGGTGTGGGCCGAGGGCAAATTGGATGCGGGCGCGGTCTTCCATTTTGCCCTTCCCTTGAGAGAGGGCGGCCCGGTATGAAACGCGAAGCTGGCATCGACGTCCTGTTGGTGGAGGACAGCGAATGTGACGCCGAATTGGCGATGCGAACCCTGAGAAGGCAGCAACTGGCGGATCGCGTGGTTCATGTGGTAGACGGGCAGATGGCCTTGGATTGGTTTTTTGGCCCAAGTGGTGGGGCTCATCATCCCAAACTCGTCCTGCTCGATCTGAAGCTGCCCAAAGCGGATGGCTTGGAGGTGCTTGGCGCACTCCGCTCGCATGAATCCACACGGTCGCTGCCGGTGGTGGTGCTGACGTCTTCGATGGAGGATCGGGACCTAAGGAATTGTTATCGACTGGGAGCGAATAGTTATGTAGTTAAGCCGACGTCCTTTGACGATTATTGTGCGGCGGTCGCGGAACTGACTCGATATTGGCTGTTATTGAACAAAAAGGATTAAATGAGTGAATCCACTGCGGACGCTTCCCAGGAGCCCCAATTGCTCCGAGTTCTACTTGTCGAGGATGGGGAGGCTGACGCGGCCATCATGGTTCGTGAGCTGACGCAGGCCGGCTACCTGCCGGAGTGGAAGCGGGTAGAGACCGAAGCAGATTTTCTGGCCGAGTTGGAACGGGTGCCAGAGTTGATACTTTCGGATTTTAAAATGCCGCAGTTCGATGGGCTGAAGGCCGCCGAATTGCTGCGCAACCGGGGTCTGGATATCCCCTTTATTCTCATTTCGGGAACGGTGGGTGAAGAGGTGGCCGTGACAGCCATGAAATACGGGGCCACCGACTATCTCCTGAAGGATCGAATCGGTCGTTTGGGCTCTGCGGTCCAGCGGGCACTGGCAGAAAGGCAGTTGCGGGAGGAGAGTCGCGGCACCCGGGAACGCGCGCGGATGGCGGAGGAACGATTTCACCGCTCCGCCCTGCTGCAAGCCGCTATATTAAATGCTCTGCCTGCGCATATTGCTTTGATCGACCCCGAGGGCGTGATCGTCACCCTGAACGATTCGTGGGTTAAGTTTGCCGACACCGACCGGCTTCAGGGGCTGGAGTTCGGGCTGGGCTATAATTATTTGGAGACCTGCGATCGCGCTACTGGCAATGGCGCCGTGGACGCCCGAGCGGCGGCGGCTGGCATCCGCCAGGTATTGCGACGGGAAACACCGGAGTTCAGCATGGAATATCCGTGCCACTCACCCTCCGCAAAGCGTTGGTTCCGCTTGATGGTGACGCCCTTGCAGGAGGATTCCCAGGAGGGGGCGGTGGTGATGCACGTCAATATCACTCACCGCAAGGAGGCCGAATTGCGCCTGTCCCGCCTCAACCGGCTCTATCAATTCCTGAGTAAAACGACTGCGGCCGTTTCCAGGGCCAGGGGCCAGGCGCAATTGTTCGAATCGGTGTGTGCCATCGCCGTCGAGGAGGGGTCCTTGCAGTTCGCCCTCGTTGCGGGCTTTGACTTCCACGAAAAGCGGGTTTTGTCTCTAGTGCCTCCGGCGTCCCGGGGTGCTGTTTCTGGTGGTGTTTGGAAAGCATTGCTGGCGGACCCTTGGTTGCGCGAAGGGGTGGAAGACGTGTTTGCCTCGGGGAGGCGTCGACTGTCGAATGATCTATACCGAGAGCAAGGCTGGGAAAGGTGGCGGGAAAACCCCAGCTTTCGGGAGTTCCGTTCTCTGGCAGTATTTCCGATCAGATCGGCGGGCCAGATCGTAGCGGCTTTGGTTCTCTTTGCCGGGGAGGTCGACTACTTCTGTTCGGATGAGCTGGACCTGCTGTTGGCACTGGCGGAGGAAATCTCCTTTGCTCTGGGTTCCCTGGCGGCGGAATCCCGCCGAATAGAGGTGGAATCGGCACTGCGCGAGAGCGAAGCCAGTATGGCCACCGCGCAGCGTATCGGCCATTTTGGCAGTTGGGAATTGGACCTGCGAGACACCGGGCGGGCTGATGCCAATCGTCTTCAATGGTCCGACGAGATGTTTCGGATCGCGGGCTATAACCCCGGAGCCGTGGAGGTTAACAACGAGCTGTTTTTCAGCCTGGTGCCGGTGGAGGAACGTGGGGTTATACGAGAAGCCGTCGCGGCTGCGATCCGGGACCGCACGCCTTATTCCGTCATTCACCATCTGGTCAGGCCGGGCGGCGAAATAAGGGTGGTGCAGGAGACCGCCCAGATCTTCTTCGATGAATCATCGGGGCAGCCGCTGAAAATGATCGGAACGGCGCACGACATCACCGGTCGCAGAGCGAATGAACAAGAGCTGGCGCGGATGAATCGCGCTCTTAAGATGCTAAGCGGCTGCAACGAAGCGTTGATTCGTGCCGAGCGAGAGCAGGAACTACTGGACCAGATATGCCGTTTGGTGGTGGAAAAGGGAGGATACCGCCTCGCGTGGGTGGGTTTTGCCTTGGATGACGAAATCAAAACGATCCAGCCGGTCGCCTTCGCGGGGGAAGATGCGGGCTATTTATTTGTGACAAGGCAAAGTTGGTCCCACGATATGCTGGAAGGGCGGGGACCAGCCGGGAAGACAATCCGGGAAGGATCCATAACCCTCTGTGAAGACCTGGCGTCGGAAGGTGTGGATTTTCCGTGGCGCACGCTGGCCTTGCAACGAGGCTACCGGGGTATCATCTGCCTGCCCTTGCGGGAAGGCGAACGGACTTTTGGCGTTTTATGCTTTCATGCCGGTGAGGTTCGTCGCATCGGTTCCGACGAAATCCGGCTTATGCGAGAACTGGCGGACGACCTTGCCTTTGGCATCCTCAATCTTAGATCGAGACAGGAGAGACTACGTATTGAAGCGGCGGTGATGAAGGTTGCCGCGGGCGTGTCCGCCACGTCGGGGATCCGGTTCTTTGAGAATCTGGCTTGCCACATGGCCGACGCGCTCGGTGCCAGGGCAGCCTGGGTGGTTCGCCAGCTGTCCGGCGAACCAGGCTTCGCGCAGACGATCGCGGTCGTCGTCGATGGACAAACCCGCGATCCATTCGAGTTTCGGCTCAACTCCGCTGTCTTTGACGAGTCGTCTCCGGGTGAATCCGAGGTGATTTCGCGGGTGGCGGCACTTGCTTTTGGAATTCCTCCTGCGGCTGCTGAACTTGACGCACAAGGTTTTCTTTTCCGGCATTTGCGCGGTTCGAATGGCCAGGTTTTGGGCACCATTTTCCTGGCCTTCCAGAAGCCACCTGCCCACGGCGAGTTCCTGGCCTCGGCGCTGCGGATATTTTCCGCCCGCGCAGCCTCTGAATTGGAGCGTCAGCAAACGGACGCGCAGGTCCGGGAGCAGGCTGCCCTGCTTGATATCGCGCGCGAGGCGATCTACGTAAAAGATCTCGAGGATCGGATCATTTTTTGGAACAAGGGCGCGGAAAAGACTTATGGATGGAGTTCGGCGGAGGCGGTGGGAAGGAAATCTGTCGAATTGCTTTCCAACAATTTCGACTCCTATGGTGTGGCCCATGCCGCACTGATGAAAACGGGCGAGTGGCGCGGCGAATTGATCAAACGAAACAAGTTGGGGTTGGAAATAACCGTCGAGGTCGGCTGGACCCTGGTGCGCGACTCGTCGGGAAGGCCCAAATCCATCCTGGCTATCAATACCGACATAACCGAGAAGAAGAAGCTTGAATCGCAATTCTTGCGGGCGCAACGAATGGAGAGTATCGGGACCCTTGCGGGGGGGATTGCGCATGATCTGAACAACGTGCTCGCGCCGATACTCATGTCGGTGGAGGTATTGAAGGACATGGCTGGCTCCGAGGATGAGTTGACCTTGCTGGCAACCTTGAAAGGGAGCGCGCAACGGGGGGCGGAGTTGGTGAAACAGGTGCTCTCTTTCGCCCGGGGCGTTGACGGTCAGCGGGTACTGGTCAATCCCTTGCATTTGGTCCGGGAATTGGTGGCGGTCATGCGGGAAACGTTTCCCAAATCGATCACGATTCGCTTTCAACCGCCCCGGGAACTTTGGACCGTGATGGGCGACGCCACCCAGATGCACCAGGTCCTGCTAAACCTCTGTGTCAACGCCCGCGACGCCATGCCCGATGGGGGGACCATCACCCTTACCATGGAGAACATCGTCTTGGACGCTACTTATGCGGCGATGAATCCTGATGCCGTCCCCGGGGCTTATGTCATGATCAAGGTGGAGGATACCGGAACCGGCATTCCACCGGCGATTCGCGACCGGATTTTTGAGCCCTTCTTTACCACCAAGGAGCTGGGCAAAGGGACTGGACTTGGACTCTCCACCACCCTGGCGATCGTCAAGAGCCACAAAGGCTTTATTAATCTCTATAGCGAGGTGGGCAAGGGAACCAAATTCAAGGTCTATCTGCCCGCCAATACCACCGAGGCGGCCGCGGAAGAGGTGGCTATTGAACAAACACGTTTGCCCCGGGGAAACGGGGAATGCGTGCTCGTCGTGGATGACGAAGAACCGATTCGCAAAGTGGCCCAGAGCACCCTGGAACGTTTTGGCTACCGCGTGCTGCTGGCCTGTCATGGCGCCGATGCCATCGCGGTCTATTCCCGGCATCAAGGGGACGTAGCGGTGGTGTTGACCGACATGGCGATGCCCATCATCGATGGCCCTGCGCTGATGTTTGCCTTGAAGGCCATGAATCCCGAGGTGCGGATCGTGGCCTCGAGTGGTCTGGCGGCCAACGACGGCGTTGCCAAGGCCATGGGGGCTGGCGTGCGGCACTTTGTTCCGAAGCCTTATACCGCCGAAGTGCTCCTTCGAACGCTGCAGAAGGTGTTGGCAGAGCCGTCGGTAGTTCCACCTGCCGACGGGACAAGTCGGAACCCGGGTAAAGTTTGAGACGGGCTCTTACCCGCTTGCGTCCGAAAAGCTTCGCGTGTGACATGGAGGGATCACTTATTCCATGAAGCATTCGATTGTTCTGGCGGCTTCGGTTCTCGCAATGGCTCAACTCCGCGCGGCCGACAGCCCGTATCCCCCCGGCCCCGATTCGCTCAAACACGACGACGTGCCTCACGGCCAGATTATCAAGGGCGTCTTTGACCAATCCAAGGTTTTCCCGGGAACGACCCGCGACTATGCCGTGTATCTGCCCGCCCAGTTGGACCGGACCCAACCGGCGCCGCTCATGGTACTGCAGGATAATGGCGGCTATCGCGCTGCCGACGTCTTCGACAACCTCATCGCCAAAAAGGAAATTCCCACCCTGGTGGGAATCTTCGTGAATCATGGCCGGGTCAAGGCGCTCTCGACCAACGCCTTGGATCGCTTCAATCGCAGCATTGAATATGACGGTTTGGGCGACGGCTACGCGCGCTTCCTGCTCGACGAGTTCTTTCCGTTTCTGGAGCGGACCCATGGCATCAAACTCTCGACGAATGCGAATGATCGCGCGATCGGGGGTGCGAGCAGCGGTGCCGTTTGCGCGTGGACTGCTGCCTGGGAGCGTCCGGACGCTTTCCGCCGGGTTTTCAGCAGCGTCGGCACCTATGTCGGGCTTCGGGGGGCAAATATCTATCCCACGCTGATTCGCAAGACCGAGCCCAAGCCCATCCGCATCTTCCTGCAGGACGGCGAGAACGATCTGAACATATACGGCGGCGACTGGTGGATGGTGAACCAGGAGATGGAACGTGCCTTCCAGTTCGCGGGTTATGACGTGAATCATGCCTGGGGCACCGGGGCTCACGATGGCTTTCAGGCCACCCAGGTGTTCCCGGACGCTCTACGCTGGCTGTGGCGCGATTATCCTGCCGAGGTCAAGGCCAACCCCGAGAAGAAATCGAAGCAACCCGTGGTGCGTGACGTATTGGTGGACGGCAGCGATTGGGAAGTGGTGGGCGAAGGATATAAATTTACCGAGGGTCCGGCCGCCAATGCGCGGGGCGAGGTCTATTTCACCGATATTCCCAACAGCCGGATCCATAAGATCGGCCCGGACGGCAAGGTGACCGTCTTCGCCGAGAATACTGGCGGCGCGAATGGCCTGATGTTCGGGCCCGACGGGCGCCTGTACGCGTGTGCGAATGACAAGAAGCAGATCGTGGCCTACGATGACAGTGCCAAGCCCACAGTTATCGCGGACGATATTGAGTCGAACGATCTCTGCATTACCCACGAAGGGAATCTCTATGTCACCGACCCCACCCACAAACGGGTGTGGCTGGTCACACCGGATGGGAAAAAGAAGATCGTCGACGAGGGATTGAAATTCGCCAACGGCGTCCGCCTCTCACCCGACCAGAGCCTCCTTTACGTGGCCGATTCGCAGGCCCAGTTCATCTTCTCCTACCAGATCGCACCGGACGGCACGCTGGCTTGCAAACAGAAATATTATTATATGCACGTGACGGATGGCGCCACCGGCAGTGGAGCCGATGGAATGACGCTTGATACCGAGGGCCGTCTGTATGTCGCCACGGAAATGGGCGTGCAATTCTGCGACCAGGCTGGCCGCGTCAACGGCATCATCCGCAAACCACAGAGACAATGGCTGGCCAACGTGGCTTTTGGCGGCCCCCAACTGGACGAACTCTACGCCACCTGCGGAGACAAGGTCTTCAAACGCAAGACCAAGGTCCACGGCGTGCTGAGCTTCCAGGCTCCAATCAAGCCCCCGGCGCCGGGTTTGTAGACGAAATCCCATTTCGCCGTGGCGAGGAGGGCTTGGCCCCTCCTTGTTGCCTTTGCCCACCCGACGCGTCCGCCAAAAGCCCGGGAGGGCGAGACTCCGTCGAGCCGAACCATTGGAAAGAGGTTTCGGTAGAGATTGGCAACTTGTTGCAACGAAGTGGTTTGCAATAGAAAACGACTCCTCTGGTCGAGTGCTCCGACACCCTTTCACATTCGTTGGGAACGAATCACCTCGCAGGATTCTCTCCCTCCGGTTCTGGGAACCTCTGGCGGTTCCCTGAGGCCAACGTCGATCTCCAGAGGGTGCTTCGTTCCGTCCCCACCGTACGATTGGGTACGATCAAGCTTGTTTTTCACCCGCCAATCCGAATCATCGGCAGTCTTTCGCTATGAGTTCCGAAACACAAAGCGTTCCTGAGTCAACGCTATCGATCGATCTGATGTCTTGGTTCGAGGAGAACAAGCAAAAACTGTTGATCGGTGTGGTGGTGGCCGTGGTCGTGGCGGCGGGTATGATCGTGTACCGCAACCACGTGACCTCCACCGAGGAAAACGCCAGCAAGGCGTTGGTCCTGCTGCTTTCGGAACAGCCGAATGGCATCCTGCCCAATAGCGATCAACTCCTGAAGATCGCCCAGCAAACCGCAGGCACCAAAGCCAGCGAACGCGCCTCGTTCCTCGCCGGTGTGAAGCTTTTCGAAGACGGCAAGTACGCCGAAGCGCAAACCCAGTTTGAAACGCTGGTCCGGGAGCATCCGCAAAGCCCGGTGGCTCCCCCAGCCAGCCTGGGCGCGGCTTCGGCCCTCGACGCGCAAAACAAGCTGGAGGAAGCAAAGTCCGCCTACGCCCGGTTGGCGACTGGCACGGTCGATGATCCGCTCGTAGCGCCTTCCCGCCTCGCCCAAGGGCAGATTCTCGAAGGGCAACAGAAGCTCAAGGAAGCCCTGGCGATCTACGACGACGTCATGAAATTGAATTCGTCCTTTGCCCGCGAAGCCTTTGCGCGACGGACCTATTTGCTCCAGCAGCATCCCGAGCTCGCCCCCGCGCCCCAGGTTTTGACGAACTCGATCAAGGTAAATCCTCCGGCTGCCACGGGGCTGCCGGCTTCGTCGCCCAAGCCGGCGACGCTCCTTGAGAACAAGTAAGTCTGCTCTTTTCGGTTCCGTTTGATACGTCCCGCAAACTTCGCGGGACGTCTGTTTTTATTTCACCATGAAACTGGCGATAATTGGTACTGGCTACGTTGGATTGGTCACAGGCGCGTGTTTTGCCGAGGTGGGTCACCACGTGACCTGCGTCGATTGCGATGCCGCCAAAGTGGAAACCTTGAAGCGTGGCGGGATTCCCATCTATGAACCCGGTTTGGAGGACTTGGTCCGCCGTAATTCCGCCGCCGGGCGCTTGAAGTTCACCAGTTCCACCCAGGAAGGCGTGGAAAACGCGGAAGTCATTTTCATCGCCGTCCCCACGCCTCCGCAGACGGATGGTTCCGTCGACTTGAGCTTCATCGAGGGCGTGGCGCGTGAAATCGCGGGCTGCCTCACCAGCTATCGGATCATCGTGGACAAGAGCACTGTCCCGGTAAAAACAGCCGAAAAAGTGGCCGAAACCATCCGCCGTTACTCCAAGACCAAGGTGGATTTCGACGTCGTCAGCAACCCCGAATTCCTGCGTGAAGGCTTCGCGGTCGAGGACTTGATGAAGCCGGACCGCATCGTCATCGGCGCCAATGGTGCTCGTCCCATCGCGAAGATGAAGGAAGTGTACGCGCCTTTCGACGCCCCGGTGATTGTGACCGACACCAACTCGGCGGAGTTGATCAAGCACGCCGCCAACTCCTTCCTCGCGCTCAAGATTTCCTACGCCAACGCCCTGTCAATCATCTGCGAGGCCAGCGGCGCCAATGTCCAGCAGGTCACCCGGGGCATGGGCCTCGACGTTCGGATCGGCACCCGCTTTTTGCAGGCCGGTTTGGGCTTTGGCGGTTCCTGCTTCCCCAAGGACCTGAGCGCCTTCATCAAGATCAGCGAGCAACTAGGCTACGAATTCCAGCTCTTGAAGGAGGTCCAACGGATCAACTCGGAGCAGATGAACCGTTTCATCAAGAAGATCACGGACACGCTTTGGGTGCTGAAAGACAAGAAAATCGGTGTGCTCGGACTGGCCTTCAAGCAGAACACCGACGACGTGCGCAGTTCGCCCGCGATCGACCTGTGCCAGCGTTTGATCAAGGACGGCGCAGCGCTTCGGGTGTACGATCCCCAGGCCATGGATAAGGCCAAGTCGCTCCTTCCTTCTTCCGATTCCGTGACCTACGTCACCGACATGAACGAGGTTTCCGCGGGTTGCGATGCCTTGGTGATCGCGACGGAATGGCCGCAGTTTGTGGAGTTGGATTTGCCCCGGGTTCGCAAGTCCATGAACACGCCCATCCTGTTCGACGGACGCAACTTGCTCGATCCCACCAAGATGGAGGAGATGGGCTTTATTTATAAAAGCATCGGCCGCTAGGCCGGTCCGCCCCCCACGGCCCAGTTGCGATGAACGGCGGGAACGCCATGGTGGACGTTGCCGCCGGACTGTTATTTTCCGGCGGAAAATTGCTCATCGCCCAACGCCCGCCGGGAACCCATTTGGCGGGGCTCTGGGAATTTCCCGGAGGCAAAGTGGTCACGGGCGAGACGTGGGAGCAATGCCTGACGCGTGAACTTCAGGAGGAGCTGGGCGTGGAGGTGGAGCCGGGCTCCTTATACGAGGAAATCGTCCACGCCTATCCCGCCAAGACGGTGCGGCTTCGCTTCTTCGTTTGCACCTCCTGGCGGGGCGAACCCCGGCCGATCGAATGCGCCGCCCTGGCGTGGATCACCCGCGCCGAACTTTCCAACTATACCTTCCCGCCCGCCGACGAACGCTTGATTTCCCGGCTCGCCCGGGAAGCGTGGCCGGCGTGAGCAGCCATAGAAACACGCGTGTGCCTTCACCCTCGCCCCCAAGACTTTTTGGCGGAGAGGGCAGGGTGAGGGGGCAAAGCACCCGATGAAAAAGATGCGCCCTTTCATTGGAGGACGCCGGCGATTGTTTGGCAATCGCAACCCGAGGCTGGCTTGGCTCCCCACTCACTTGGCATCCACCTTTTCCGGATTCGGGCACTGGGCGATAAACTTCAACGCCTCGTCCACGAGGATGGTTCCGGTGCGCTCGCCCAGGCTGGTGCGCGAAACATAATCATATCTGTGAAAACTGCCGAAATCCTCCCGGGTCAGGATGTAGCCGAAGGCGTCGTTGGTGAGCCCGAAGAGCAGGTTGTGCTCACCGTGCATCTTGCGTTTCAGGTAATAGCCGATGTTGGGCAGGGCTTCGCCGGGAATGGTCAGGATCTGGGCGTTGCCCAGGTTCACCACGTTGAGTTGCGTGGCAACGGTATTCTCCTCCACTTGCGAGCCGGCTCCGGCGGGTATCGCTTTCAAGAGTTGGCGCATCAACGGTGAATCGACGGGCAGCTTGAGGGTATAGGCTCCACAAAACAGGACGGGCGTGGCCTGCACCGGGGCGTCCTTGACGATTCGCAACGCTTCCTGCGCCAGCAGTCGGCCGATCCGCTGGCATTCCGGCCAGTCGTTGGCCTCGCCTCCCGGCCGGCGGTTGTCGGCCGTGACCATGCCTCCTTGGGCACTGTTCAGGAAGATGCCCGTGCCTCCGCCATTTTCGGAGATCGTGTCGTAGAGGGGCCCAATCAGGTCGGGGCTGCAGATGCCCTGGGAAGCCCCGATGACTTCCGGGTGGATCGCATAGTTGACCAGCGTGGCGATCGGTTTCCCTCCCGCGTCCAGAGCCTGGATCACATGGCATCGGGGATCGTACAACTGGTCGGCGTAGTAATTATAGGCAATCTTGCCCTTGGCCTCGGCGGTGGCGATCTTGAGGGACGCCGGTTGCATTTTGGAGACCGCCTCATTGATGGCCTCGGCCATCCGGGTGCACACTTGTTCAAGGTACTTGGGATCCGAGGAAGTGCCGCCCTTGCCATCGGGAAACCCATAGCAATCCGGGGCGCTATGGGTGTGCGTGGCGCCGATCAGGATGTTCTGCGGGGCGATTGACGGAACTGCCGCCCGCACCTTGGCCCCCAGGTTGGCGGGAAAACCGAGGAAATCGGCACTGCAAATCGCCACCCGATTGGTGCCGTCCGCGAAAACGATGGCCCGCACGGTCAGTTCGCCCTGCTTTACCTGGGTGGGCTTCGAATCGCCGACACCACCGGAAACGGGAAGCAACGGCTCGGGAGTCACGTTTCGCACGGCGATGCCGGCTTTGAATTCAGCCTCAGCCGCCGTGGCCAGGGTAAAGACGGCGACGGCTAATGAGAGACGCTGTAGGATGGCCTTCATATTCGTGCATCGAAACGGACGATCCCGGCCAGCTTGCCCGTTCGGATTAGCAATACAAGCCCACTCATTGATGATGACAGGAGTGAGTTTTTCGGTAGATTCCCCAGTTGAAGCCCTGTGGAGATGCCTTATGCGAGCCTTAATATCTGTCTCCAGAAATGCACGATGGCAGGCCGCGCGAGGCGCGTTGGCTGGCGGTGCAGTTGATCATCAGGACCGCGCTCGGGCGGGACGGCAATCGGGGTTCACCCTGATCGAGCTGCTGGTTGTCATCGCCATCATTGCCATTCTCGCCAGTCTCCTCCTGCCAGCTTTGCTGCACGCGCGCGCGGCGGCTGACGCGACGGCTTGCCGGGGAAACCTCCGTCAATGGGGCATGGCCCTCCGGATGTATCTGGACGACAACAGTTCTTACCCCGCCAACAGCGCCGCTCCACCGAATGGGGATGGCAAGTTGTGGTTCCAGCGTTTGACTCAATATACCGGCGGTCAATGGCCGCGTTGGGACGGGCGTTCTTATCATCCTGACCGGGGAGTCGCCGTGTGCCCGGGCTATGCCCGGTTGCCGGGCCAATTCTATTCGGATGAAGGGAAGAATGCCGAAGGCTACGGGGGCTATTCCTACAACCAACTGGGAGCTTCGGAAGGTATCGGCCCGAGCTTCGGCTTATTGTCGTTTGCGACGGTGCGGGAATCGCGGGTGGTGAATCCGGCGGATATGATTGCCACCGGCGACGCGCTTCTGTCCCTTTATGAGTATAACAATGGCTTCCCCTACGCTCCGAAGGGGAAGGTGGTGATCGGTTGGGGCAACCTCAGTCCACTGGACCTGAAAGCCCGGGTGTTTTGGCCGGAATTCGGCTTGAAGCCGAAGGCTCAGGATGCGGCCGGAGCCGTGTTGCGCTCCTTGAACCAGAAAAGGCATGGCGGCCGTTTCAACATGGTTTTCTGCGACAGCCATGTGGAGGGCCAACTGCCTCGGGGCTGGTTTGATGTGCGCCGGGATGAGGTGTTGCGTCGCTGGAATTGCGATAATCTGCCGCACCGGGAGTTGATCCACGACCTGTACTGAAACTCCTCCTACGGTTGCCTCACCCGAAAGAAACCTTGGACGTCGCCAGGCACCGCGCAGGAAAAGCGCCCGCCTCCTAGGCTGGTGAAACTGACTTCCGGCCGCGCGCCCCAATTTACCGTGCTGCCTAGTGAAGCAGCGCTCTCCAAGACGAAGAGGCCGGTGGTCGGGCCGGAAACTGTGAACTCTAACGCCACGGTTCCATCGACTTTTCGGGTCGGTGTCGCTAGGTGAATCACAGTTGTTTGCCCACCGGGTTTCGCCGTCACTTCCAATCCGGTGCCATAGCCCGCGAAATAATCGCCAAACAGCACGGGACCCGCCTGGAGCAGGTAAGGGCCGACGGCAGGCGCCGAAAACTCGAAGCCGTTGGTTGGCGTGGTGGACTCGGTGGCTGTTCCCAGCATATTGACCCCACTCAGGGCGATGTCGTCGAGATAGAATCCCACGCCCCGGCTGATTTGGTTATAATAAAAATCCGCTACGTCATAGGTGAAACGGACCCGGACGACCGCACCGGCGAACTGGGTCAGAGGGACCATGACAGGTTTAAAGACCACTTTGGGGATGCTTCCCAACGAGTTGCCCGGTTGGGACCACACTTCCTGCCAGAAGCCGTTTACCAAGACTTGCGCGCGGGCGATCTGCGTCGTGGTGGCCAGGCCCACAAAGGCTTGGAATCGCAGCTCGGAGTTGGTGTAGACCAGGAACGAGTCGTTCAGGGTGAGGGTTTGGCTCGCGAACACGGAATGGGTGAAATGATAGGCGGAGCCGCCACCGGTAAAGTCGGTCTGGACGATGGGCGTATAACCCGGGCTGGTGTTCAGAGTGACGGGATCGTTGGCGCTTTCGGCCCCCAGGATCTTGTTGAAGGGCGCGAGCGACACACTGCGCCAGTGATAGTTAGCGGCTCCAGGGACGGAGTTGAAGGCATAGCCTGTGGCCACTCCGGCGTAGGGTGCCAGCGGGCCGGTCGGACGGGTATCGACGGTGTCTGGACCCAGTCGCGCAGGGTCAAAAACGGTGACGGTATTGGTGAAGCTGCGGGTCTGTCCTCCGATCTTGACGCCCTGGACGATCACCCGGTAATCTAGGTCATTGGTTGGATTGGGATGGTCATTGGCGTTGGGATTCAGGCCTGTCGGTATCCAGACCAGGGTATTGTCTCCGAAGCCAGTGGCCAGGGGTTCCAGGGTGGTGTTGAGTGGTTGCCCCGCGCGGGTCATGATCACGGAGGCCGACGAAAAATCGGCGTTAGGCACCGCGAAGGACCAACGCCCGGGGATCAGCGTATAAGGTAGGTATCCGGGCGGAGGCCATTGGATGAAGGTGTCCCGGGTTGCGGGGCGCGTCGTCGGCGCAGTGGCGTCAATGACCCAGAGCGCGTTGGCCGACAATAAACTGCCCGTGGCGGGGACATCACCCGTTCCCATCCGCTGCGTGTTGGGATAGAGAATCCATCGCCGGTGGCCGGCGGCGCTGTTGTTCGCCCCGGGATCCAGCATATAGCTGTTAATGGCGGCCGGTCCGAGGACTCCCAGCGAGAGGTTGGAGTTGTGGGCGGCTTCCGCGCCCTCGTCGGAATAGTCGATCCAGTTGGCTGGCGGGAAATGGTTCAGCGCCCGATTGGCGCTCATCATCAAGGCCGCCTTTTGCGCTTTCCGGTTATATACGGCGTCCCACGCTACGGTTGTGGGCACGCCAGCCAGGGCCCGGAAGAAATTGACCCGGCGGATGACAGCGTCTTTGAAGGCGTCCGACGTGGTACCCGCGTTTCCCGCCGCCACGTCGCCGGTCCATTCAACCGGGACATTATCCGAGGCGGCATGCACTGCCAGGTAGAATTGGCGGACCTGTTCGCGCTGGGACGTTGCCAGGACGAATCCGCCGGTCACGGCCTTGGTTTCCGTTCCGGAGACCTGCCGCGTCCAAAACTCGGGACAGGGAAGGGGTGCCTCATTGAGCTCCACGGCCGAAAGGGAACCGCCAAAAGCGATCAAGCACCCAGCAACTTGGAGAAGACCGAACTTCATGGCCTATTTCCTATCGATTCGGAGTCCTAATGCAAGCCGCCTTCGGTCTTCCAGAAAACAGAGTTCATCATCGCTGAGATTGACTTGGGACCATTCCATCTTCCCCACAAATGGAAAGATGCTGCATCAAAAACCGTGTCATTATTTGCCGGTAGCCGAACCTGCGGTTTTCGATTATGTAAGAGTGCGAGATGATACGCATTCACGCATTCGGGCAACTCGAACTGGACTAGTCGTGCCGCTTCGTAGGGAGAAGCCGATCGAGTGTCCATGCCATCAACTTTTTTGGGAGGAGGTGATTGCGATGCAAGGTGACGATGAAGACAAAGCCGCGGACGATAACCACGCCGACCAATTGAACCCCAATAACGATGCCTATTGGCAGAGTCGTGGGGAAGACGACCGGCCCGATGATTGGGAAACGAGAAGGGACGAAGACTGACGGCGGATTGCAGGCGCGCGGGCATGGTTCCTGCGCGCCTTTGCCGACTATCGTTCATAGTTTATTCTTGGTTCAACCATAATGAAAAGCGCGAGTTTTGGAAATCACTCAAAGGGTGGAAATAAGGGGCGCATCCCATCCTACGAGCAATGCTTGTCGCATATGTTGGCTTCACTTAGGTTCAACGCGAGTAGGCAGAAGACAGATTCAAGGCGGAGGATCTCGCCTGCGGAGAAGCTGCGTTTCAAGAACATTGAACAGCGTCCTGAACGGCTCGATCTGTCGCGGAGACGGCAGATCGAAGAGGCCATATTTGATGAAAGCCTTTCAGCCCTGCATTCCGTGGATCCGGAGCAAACTGCGCGACTCAAGATGGAGATTGAAAAATGCATGGCTCGATTTTCTCAATTGACCGTCCAACTCAGGACTGGCAATGCGAGCCTTGGGCAAGTTCTGTGGTCACTGACAACCCGGTTTTTTATACCGTGGATCGCACTTCGAACAGCATTTCATTTCCGGCAGAACTCGACCACGACAGCTGACGGCCCATGTGAATGGCTTGTTTCTTCCCTTCAAGCGAACCCTATGGGCTCCTGCTTTATGAATGCGGTAGATCTTTTTATTCGGCAACCACATGAAACGGACGCTGCCTTGGAGAGGCGTCTTAAAAAGCGGGCATCATTTTCGGGTAATGGGTTGCAGCGTGACTTTCGCCGCTGCCGTGGG
>DATJII010000237.1:0-23979 GCA_035493435.1 Candidatus Limnocylindria bacterium
TGGATTGAAGAATCGCACAAGCTCGCCATGACCCGCGCCTACCTCGACGAAAACGATCAAGTTATCACCAATGGCGCGGTGCTTGGCCCCCTTTACGTCAAAGATAACGTGCCGGTGGTCGAACTCCAATTGATCAAGGCCGGCTATCGCCTTTCAGTGCTGCTCAATCAGTTGGTCAAATAGCTGAAGGCTCGTACGGGCCTGTCCGCCAGTGTCGTTGTTGCCTAGCCAGATGGTGCTAGAACCTCGCGACCAACCTGGGTCGGCCCTTGACCCGCGGCACTCTTGCCGTCTGGTAGAACGCCTTCCCACAACGCAACGCCAGAGCCCTAATCCCCGTTCTTGCTGCCGGGTACGCAATGAAGCAATCCAGGCATCAGCAAGCGTTCCTGGTTGAACTTCTCGAAAGTGACAATTTCCGCCTGCCCGCTGAATCCCGAGAGAATGCCGCCGCGTTTGCCGTGCCTCCTTCCCAAGCCCTCGCCTTGGGAAGGATAACTGCTGGCGTCATTGTAACAGCTCTGTCCCGGAAATTGCTTATAGTAGTTTTCCTCATCCGGTTCCCACATGAGATAAGCGGATTGATTGAAGGCATTGATCTTGTAGGTCTTGGCTCCCAGGGCGCCGTAGCCGTTGACGGCGCCGTTCCAGACGTAGGACGAGAGCTTGTTGGGGCGCATGGCGTAATACTTGTTGGCCGACTTGTTGGTGACGTCCGTCGGGCAGTAGTAAGGCTTGGCGTTCTTGATATATTGCCAGATCTGCCCGCCCCCGTAGCACTTTTCCAGGTTGGTCAGAACCAGCGGAGGAGGCGCTCCATTTACCGGTGTGTAGAGCCAACCCGGGACATCGTTGCCCCAATTTGGACTTGGCATGGTGTCCTGGTTGTCGGCGCAGTACATGATCGTCGCCAGCGAGATCTGTTTGTTGTTGTTGATGCACACCGTCCTCACCGCCCTCGCTTTCGCGGAGGCCAGTGCCGGCAAGAGCATTCCGGCGAGAATGGCGATAATCGCTATCACCACGAGCAGCTCAATAAGCGTAAATCCAGACGAGCGGCGAACGACCACTCCCTCGCTCGGAAATAGGGAAACAGTAGAAATAGTTTTCACGTGTATCAACGGGCTGAAAAACGCGCCACAACCAGGCCCAGCGGCATCGTGGCGGTCGTTTGGGGTTTTACGCGCACACTCCGGCGGCCTACCGGCGCTTTGCGGATTTGAGTTTGGCCGACTTCCATTGCAGGGCAAGGTCCGGAGCCATGAATTCGCCTAATGCACCGACACCCAGTTCGCATCCAAAAATGGGAAGTTAGTGGCTGACGGGCAGTTACCAGGCACCAAGGGAACGCTTTATCAATGACGCGACGGGACTCCTTCCCAATGCAATGCCTCGCCGAATGCCGCGACGGTACCTGCAGTGCGGCTCACCCCGCAGAAACTGCCGTCCAAGCCCTTCACGCCCATAACGTTAAGGACCACGATCCCTTGGGCGATCTCCCCTGCGGCGCGGCAAAGAAGGGGGGTGCAATCGACATCCGAGGGGCTAAAGGGCCCGATATCAAGCCGCGCGTTACGCGGATGCGTTGACAGCACCAAGCCTCTGTGCGTAGCTTCGCTGACTCCCCATGATAGTTTGCTGGCCGCGATGACCAAGTCGTTGGACATTTTGCCTATAGCCACGCTTTCGGCGTCCTATGGGAAGCAAAGGCTGCCCCGATTCGGGTATCCTGAGGGAACCCGTCGGTTTTTCCGGCGTTATCTTGCAGCCCCAAGGAGTGCCGCCGCCACTTTCTTTGTCTCCGCCCGCCCGCCTGTATCCCAATGGCGATTGACCCCGCCATATAACGACCAAACCGTCCCTGACCCGGACGCTAACCTACATGTATCGAGCCTTGATCCTCCCCCTCTGGGGGGTGCTCCTCCATGCGCTTTGCAGCTTGGCTGTCGTACCATTATCGATGGTTCAGGCAGAAACGTGGACTACCGAAGGCGCACATCGCTTTTACCCCCTTCAACCTATCTCCGGCGGAAAAACCGGATTCCAACTGCTTTCGCCGGATGAAACCGGGCTGAGTTTTACCAACTTTGTTCCCGAATCGCGTCATTGGACGAACCAACTCCTTTTGGACGGCGGCGGGGTGACCACTGCTGACGTCAATGGCGATGGACGAATCGACGTCTTTTTCACCGGACAATCGGGACTCAGTTCCCTTTGGATAAACCTCGGTGACTGGCATTTCACCAATGCCACCGCGGCTGCCTTCGGTACCAATTCCCCACTGGCCACACTCGATGCCCTGGGATGTGCCTTTGCCGACCTGAACGGCGATGGCTCACCCGATCTGGTGGTCAACTCGCACGGCCAAGGTACCTATATCTTCATCAACGACGGCGCCGGAATTTTTCGGTCCCATCCTGCGGTGCTCAACCTCAATCGGGGCGGTTATACCATTGCCATCGCCGACGTGGATGGCGATGGCTGGCTGGATATCTACCTTTGCAACTACCGCGTCCGGGCCTTGATGGATATGCCGAACGCACACGCGACGCTGAAAACCGTCAATGGCCGGCCGGAAGTGGCAACGGTGGACGGGCGGCCCACCACCGAACCCGACCTTACCAATCGATTCCTGGTAAATGCCCGTGGTGGAGTGGACGAAATCGGGGAACCAGATGTGCTTTATCGCAACCTTGGCGGCACCAATTTTCAGGCGGTAGGTTGGATCAGCGGGGCCTTTCTGGATGAAGCAGGACGCCCGTTGTCAGCACCCCTCTATGATTGGGGGTTGTCAGCCATGTTCCGGGACCTCAATGGTGACGGTCGACCGGAACTTTACGTCTGCAATGACTTCCAAAGCCCCGACCGGCTCTGGCGAAACGAATCGCGACCGGGGCAAATCCGACTGCGCCTCGCACCCAAGGATGCCTTGCGACACACCAGCTTCTTCTCCATGGGTGTGGATTTTGCCGATATCGATCGCGATGGAAACGACGACTTCATGGTCTTGGACATGCTGGGCCGGGACCACCGCCAGAGACTGACTCAGTTGACTCCGCCACCGCCCGAAGGATTGAATCCCGCCGACCCCATTACGGTGGAACAGTATCCCGCGAATACTGTCCAATTGGGCCGGGGCGACGGCAGTTTCGCCGAAGCGGCCGCGTTCTCCGGACTCCAAGCCACGGAATGGTCCTGGACTCCCCTCTTCGTCGACGTCGATTTGGATGGGTGGGAAGACCTATTGGTGACCAATGGCCAGTGGCGGGCTGCCCGGGATCTCGATATCATTAACGATCTCCAGAAATTACGCCGCCAACGCCGGGTATCGGATGCCGAGATCTTTGAAGCCCGCAAGGCATTTCCCCGTTTTGAACCACCCAAGCTAGCCTTTCGCAATGACCACCACGGGCGCTTCGTGGAATGCGGTGCCGAGTGGGGATTCGCCACCAGTGCCGTGGCGCACGGCATGGCCATGGCTGATCTCGATGGCGACGGCGACCTGGATGTTGTCGTCAACCGGCTCAATGGCCCGGCTTTGGTCTACCGAAATAACGTCAGCGCCCTTCGTCTCGCGATTCGCCTCAATGGCGATGGACCCAATCGTTTCGGGATCGGTGCCCGTATCAAGGTCACTCCTCCAGCCGGTACCCACTTGCCTGTCCAGACCCAGGAGATCATCGCCGGTGGACGCTATCTCAGTGGAGACGCACCCGAGCGGGTTTTTGCCACCGGGGACGCTGCCGAGGTGGAAATCACCGTTCATTGGCCCGATGGGAGAATGACGAGAGTTCCGCACGCCCTACCCAATCGTCGATATGAACTCACCCCCACCGAGACTTCCTCAACTCCCGAACAACCCGCCCCGAAAACACCGTGGTTCCAGGACCTGAGCGAATCCCTCAGTCATACCAATCGCAGCGAAGCTTTCGATGAATTCGCCCGCCAACCCCTCCTGCCGCGACGATTGCTCACCGAAGGACCGGGAGTCACCTGGGCCGATATCACTGGCGATGGAGTCGAAGAGTTGATCATCGGCGCCGGACAGCATGGCAGCATGGCTATTTATACGCCCAATCGGCAAGGTTCCCTGCGGGCGTTGACCAATGTGCCTTCCCAAAACCTGCAAACGACCCTGCTGCCGTGGTCCGGGAAGCTTCTCATAGGGAGCTCGACTTATGGCGAAATCGGCGCGATAGGAAAGGCCATCTCGAGCTGGCCGGGCGATGGTCCGCAGTGGCCTGCTTCCCAGGATGCCTTGGGTCCCCTCGCCGCAGCAGACCTCGATGGAGACGGTCAATTGGAGATCTTTGCGGGAGCCCGGGTCATTCCCGGGCGATGGCCGGCGTCTCCCCTTTCCCGAATCCTAGGTATCGAAGGGAATACCTTCAAAACCCGCCAGTCCTTTCCCGGGTTGGGATTGGTTCAGGGCGCCGTGTTCACTGATCTGGACCAGGACGGCAAACCGGAACTGGCGGTGGCGTGCGAATGGGGTGGGATCAAGCTTTTCCGCAATGGGACCAATGGTCTCTCGCCCTGGGATGCCACCGTGGATATAGAAGGAAGTCAGACCTCCTTAAGCCAGCTTACCGGGTGGTGGACCTCAATCCAGGCGGGCGATTTCGACAACGACGGAAAACCGGATCTCGTGGTGGGAAATTGGGGAGAAAACGACGCACTGGCCCTCTACGGCACACCGCTGGCCGTATTCCACGGGGAACTCTTCGGCACCGGTAATTATGACGTCGTCGAGGCCTACGCCGCGCCCGGCTTCTCTGGTGCGGCCCGTCCGTCAAGCAATGCGGATTTTCTACCTATTAACGGGCTCTCTGTGCTGGGCCAATACCTTCCTGCAATACATGATCGTTTTCGCACCCATCGCGCTTTTGCCGAAGCCACCATGGCCGATCTTTTGGGCAGCACGGCTGCAACAACGCGGCGGGTTGAAGCGCGGTATTTCGCCTCGATTGTACTCTTGAATCGGGGTGACCATTTCGAACTCCACCGCCTCCCCTCAGTCGTTCAATTGTCGCCTGTGTGGGGCATCGTGGTGGCTGACTGGGATGGAGACGGGTTCGAGGATCTGTTCGTGTCTCAAAACTATTTCGGCCAGAACTTTGGGCGGCCCCGTTCCGACGCCGGACTAAGTGTCTGGTTGAGAGGCAACGGCCACGGCGATTTCCAACCGGTATCGCCGACGGAGAGTGGCATCCGAATCGTCGGTGAAGGACGAGGAGCCGCCACCGCCGATTTCGACGGGGATGGCCGCCCGGATCTTGCCGTCGCCCAGTTTGGTGGCCAGACCAAGTTATATCGCAATACCTTTGGCCGGCCGGGAATCCGCGTTCGACTGGAGGGGCCGGCGGGAAATCCGCTGGCGGCAGGAGCTTCTCTCCGACTCGTCCAGAGTGGCTTTAAGGGTCCGGCCCGGGAAATCCACCTCGGCGGAGGGCATTGGTCCTGCGATGCCACCACCACCGTCCTGGCGCGGCCACTTGACGGCCCGGCGGAAATTCACGTCCTGTGGCCGGGAGGGCAAAAGACTGTTATGCCGGTCGCGCCGACGATCCGCAATATAGTGATCAAGAGCGACGGCACCGCGCGGGAACTGCCGTAGCGCTAAAGATCAATCGTACCAAGGTATTAAACCACCCGCGGGGAGCGGTTTTGCGATTCCCATGCGACTCCAACTCAATCGGGTTGAAATGATAATAAATCAACCGGGCAGGTCAGAAACAGGCTCCCAAAAAATCTGCGTGAATCTGCATAATCTGCGGATAAGTATCCTAAATTCAATCGGTGTCGAAAACGGAAGCGCTTCGTCCACAGATTACGGATTCACACAGATTATAAGAAGCTGGCGAAATGCTTCCGGGAAGTCCGGTGTCTCCTACCCGGATGACCAAAGACTACCTACTTCCCCTCCACCTTGCGGCGCATCGCCGCGCTGCGCTCGTTCCAAAACGCCGCATTGGAAGGAATCTCCTTGGCCATTTGGTCGTACAATGCCGCCGCCTGGCCTATCTGGCCCGACACCTCCAGGAGGCTTCCCGCCTCCCGTGCGGCATCATTAAGCAACCGCGGGGGGATTCGCTCTCCCGTGCGAAGTATCTTGCCAAACGCCACGTCGAGAAAACACGTTACCGCCCGATCTCTCAATGCGAGGGCATCCGCCGCAGTACTCGTCTCGATAAGCTTTTTCCATACCTTGCCCAAACCCAATGAAGCCATGGCACGGCATTGAATGTCCGCATCGGGATGTTTCAACGCCTTGCCGAAAGACTCCTGGGCTCCCTGGTAGTCCTTGGGATTCTCGCTCGCTAGCTGGAACTGGCATTCCCCCATTTGCCCCAACGCGGCGGGTACCAGTGGCGAATTGGTCAATTGGGCCAGCGTGCTATAGGCGGCGAAGGCCTGGCGCCAGGGAGCCAGCCGATCCGTGGCAGCGCCGCTGGCGCTCTCGATCAACTCGTCACCATACACAAAATAGGCACGCCCCAGGACCGGCAAGGGTACCGCGAGCCGGTTGGTGAATATATCGCGAAGGTGGCCGAGCGAAACATCCCAGTTGGCCAGCTTGCCATAGGACTCCGCGGCGTAGAGTTTGGCCTGGTACCAGGCATCGTCCTTCGTGGTCGTATCGGCGGTGATCGGTTCGCACGCCTGCACGGCCGCGACATATTCCTGTTGTTGGAAGAAATACTCCGCCAGCCATAGCCGCGCCGCCCGGACGTTTTTGTCGGTCGGATGATCCAAAGTGAGCTTTTTGAAACGCCCTAAGGCGGCGTCACGTTGGCCTGCCCGGGCGAGACTCCAGGCGTATTCCCATTCAGCCCGGGTAAGTTCCTTGTGATTGGTATAAGAATTTAGCCAGCTTTCTATCCTGGCGAGCCCGTTCGTCAAGGGCTCGGCGTGAATCGCCATGATGGCCAGTTCCAATTCCAGGTCTGGGCGAACCGCGCTGTCTGGAAAACGGCTGAGGAAACCTTCATAGAGTGCCCGAACTCCCTGCCCTTGCCCCGCCCGTTCCAGCATCGAACCGATCAGCAAGGCACTCCGGCCCGCCACCTCCTTGCTGCGATCCGACTTAAGGAGCAATTCCATGGCTCGCTGGGCAACCGGGGCATTCGTCGAACGCACGGCGGCAATCACCGCCTGCCCCAAGGCCAGGGGAACCAATTGTTCCTGCACCGCCGGGGAATTCGTGTAACCCTCGACCACGGCCATATAATTGGTGGCGGCTTCGCCATCCTCGCCGCGCCATAGGGTCGCATCCGCCAGCTTATACCGGGCCGTGGCCTGGGCTTCCCCGGGTTGCAGGCTGGCCCCCGCCCGCCGAAAAGCCGCCGCCGCTTCCGCCATGCGATCTTTCGAGCTATTGATAACCGCGTCCTCCCACAGGCACCATCCTCGGCCCAATTCGAGCGCGCCCACGAGGTCCGGTGGCGGCGTATTCGTCAGCGCCTGGGAGAATTGACTGCGGGACTGCTCCAGAATTCCCAACGCCTCCGGTGAGGGTGCGTTCGTGCCCCGTGTCTCAGTGTATCGCCGGAATAAGACCTGCCCCAGAAGCAGGCGCAAAGGAGCGGATTCGGGTAAATTGGCCAGGCCAAAGAGAGTCTTTTCCAGCAGGTCCTGCGCGCGCTTGGTCTCACCGCGATCCAATCGCCATTGCGCCAACCGTACCGCCGCCGCGCGCTGAAAGTCTGGGGGCACGGAAGCCGCGAGGTTCTTTTCCAGGATATCGACCGCTTTATCCGGCTGTTTTTGCTGGAATAATAAATCACCGAGCAGCGCCACGGACTCAGCCCGTCGCGGAGCCAATGACGCATCCTGGCTGAGCGTTTCCATTTGAGTCGCCGCGTCAAGAGCCACAGTCGGCATGCTGCCCAGCTCCGCGACCCGCACCAGCAACCTCAGGCGGACCCATTTCTCTTCCGGTGACTCGCCAAAAGGCAGCGCTTTCTCAATTGCAGCCAGGGCCGCCGGGGCCTGGTTCTGCGCCCGTCGGACTTCCGCCAAGATCATGAGTCCCCGAAAAAGCCAGGCGGGCGGTTTCCCGGCTTTCAGCGCCTGTTGAAAAAGCCCGTCCGGAGCTTCAATAAGCGCCGCAGCCCGATCTGGATCCCGGGCCTTCCAAAGCATCTCGGCCTGTCGGACATACGCTTCGAGGCCCAATTCGGCCGCCCCGAAGTCGTGGGCGTAGCTGCCAAAAAGGTGGGCCGCATTGGTGTATTCCTGTCGGCTCGTAGCAGCTTCCGCCGAGGCGTAAAGCATCAACCGAACGGCATTACCCTTGAGCCCGGAATTGGGGAAATGGTTGGTGAATTCAGCAAAATCCTTGGTAGCCCGGTCGTAAAAACCGGTCTGAAACGCCCGCAGGGCGGCATCGTACTGCGGCTGCTCTGGAGCATCTGCCGCACGAACAGACCATGCTCCTCCAGCACAAACCAGAGCGAACAAGACACTTAACCACCAACGCATTAACTGGAATCCCGACAAAAGCACGCCCGGCCACTTTCGGTCAGGCCGGGACTCCGGGCAAGGAACCATTGCAGCGATATCCGGGCCCGAAAACGGGGGCAAGTCGTTGGCTGCCCTCCTAGATCGGGAACCGTCCGAACCTGGGCCGGAAAATCGAAATCTTTCCGCGAAGTGATGCGCGCCACCTCCTTCCCAAGGCCACCCCATTTTCAAATACCAATGATCACCTTTGTTATCGATCTGGCACGGCAAACGCTTCGCCCCTGCGCAACGCAGCGTCATTCTTGCCTCTGTTACCTAAATCGGATTGCCGATTCCTGTGCCAGATGCTATCAATCGACTTACTTTCGGCCCTATCTGCTGTCCCCCCCTTAAACAAGGTGAGTCTGGCAAACCGGTAGCAGCATTAAAAGAAGCAGAACTATCACCACCCTTATGCGTCTTTCGCCCATGCGCCGATTCTCCCTGGCCTTCACCGCACTTCTATTGCTTCTGGGGATAGTCCTCAATCCTTCCGCCATGGCCGGCCAGCCGGGAAAGTTACTGGTTTGGGGCTCGCTGCGCCTTGACGGGAGCCAACCTCCCGTCGATCCCGCGCCTCCGTTCAGCCGGGGAGACATTCTCAAAGCTGCCGGCGGTTTCAATTTCGCCGCTGCACTGTTGACCGACGGCACTGTCAAGGTATGGGGAGACAATTTTTTCGGCGAGCTTGAGATTCCGGGGTCCGTCACCAATGTCATCGCCATCGCCGCAGGCGGCCATCATGCGGTTGCGCTCAAAAAAGACACCACAGTCGTCGCCTGGGGGGACCGGGGCAGGTCGGCAGCGGGCGGCGTCTATGGCCCCCCATCCGGACTATCCCAGGTGACGGCCATCGCTGCGGGCGACAATCATAATCTTGCATTGCTGGAAAATGGCCTGGTCGTGTCGTGGGGACTCAATGACTCAGGACAGACCAACGTGCCATCGGCGTTGACCAATGTCGTGGGCATCGCGGCAGGGGCTTCACATTCTCTCGCTTTGCGAAACGATGGTACCGTGGCTGCCTGGGGCAGGAACAACCTGGGCCAACTAAATGTCCCTGCGGGACTGGCGGACGTCGTCGCAATATCGGCGGGAGGCGACCACTCCATGGCGTTAAGACGAAATGGAACAGTCGTCGCATGGGGTTATAATTACCACGGCGCCACCGACGTGCCCATCAACCTCTTTGGGGTCACGGCTATCGCGGCAGGTGAATTCAACTGCGCCGCCCTGCGGGATGATGGCACGATGGTGGTATGGGGCGATAACACTTTTGGCCAGGCCAACGTTCCCACCAAGCTCGGCGAAATTTACGCTATCGGTGCATCCGCCAGCATGACATTCGCAGTCACCACTCCGGACATTGAGTCCGCCACAGCCACCTCCCGAATAGTTAACGGCTTTGTGATTGCCGTGGAACTCACCGGTGGGGGATTTGGCTATGTCACCCCGCCCGCAGTGCGTTTTCTCGGGGGGGGAGGAGATGGCGCCATGGCCATCGCGGAAGTTTCGCAAGGGGTTATCACAGCGATCCACGTGCTTAATGCCGGACGCGGTTATACCTCGTCACCACAGGTGATTATCGATCCCCCTCCGCTACCTTTCGTCCTTTCAATGGCTCCCGGTCTCTACCGGGCCTCCGCCACCGTGATTCCCGGATTGCCCTATGAAATCTATGGTTCGGCGGATGGAAAATCATGGGACCTACTGGCCCCTACATTTGTTGCCAGCAGCCCGGTTTTTTCATGGGAATTTGCCCCAGCCGACAGTAACCGATTTCAGCAGGTCGTCTCCGCATCTTATCAAGGCCGCGTCACCGCCTGGGGCGACAACAGCTTTCACAATACCACCAACGTGCCGCCAGACCTGGATGGGGTAGTCGCCATAGCAGCCGGAGGTACTCACGGGGCCGCCCTTCGATGGGATGGGACGGTGCGCGTGTGGGGGGATAATGCGTCCGGTCAGACGAATGTCCCCGTGGGACTCTCGAATGTAGTCGCTGTCGTTGCTCAAAGTTCCAGCACCATCGCACTGAAGAGCGACGGCACGGTGGCCGCGTGGGGAGACAATCGATCCGGCCAAACGAACGTTCCTGCGGGACTGGCTCAAGTAACCGCCATCGCCGCAGGACCGGATTTTGCGGTGGCACTCAAAAAAAATGGCACAGTAGCCGCCTGGGGAGCTAACGGAGCCCATCAAACGGAGGTGCCTGCAGGCCTGAGTAATGTGGTGTCCCTGGCGGTCTGTCCCTCCGCTTACCATGTGCTGGCGCTCCGCAGTGACGGTTCAGTGGCCGCTTGGGGCAACAACTTTTCAGGACAGGTGAATGTACCCCCAGGTTTAAGTAATGTGGTGGCCATTTTCGCGGGCTACGCTGTTTCCCTAGCGCTCAAGGAAGACGGCTCAATCGCCGCCTGGGGAGAACCTGCCTTGACGAATATTCCCCCTGGCCTGTCCAATATCGCCACCCTTTCAGCAGGTCTCGACCACGTCTTGGCTCTTACCCGTGATGGGCATGTGGTCTCGTGGGGAGGCAACAATTACGGTCAAACGAACGTCCCTCCCAGTCTTACCAACGCGACAACCGTGGCCGCCGGTACGTGGTTGTCCGCTGCCATCACGAGGGACGGGCAGGTCGTCGTTTGGGGCCGAAACAACGCCCGACAAACATCGGTTCCCACCGCCGCAAAAAACGCCCGGGCAATTGCACTGACCTCAGCTCAAAACCCGGCCTGGCTGATGGCGCTGAACGGTGTGTATCCCAACACCCGGTCAGCCATCGCCGATGCCCAAATCGTCAACGGTTTCCTTGTCGGCCTCAATCTGCGTGATGGTGGCGCCGGGTATATCACTGTACCGGAGGTAAGTATCATCGGTGGCGGGGGAACCGGAGCCACCGCCCAAGCCACCATTGCGAATGGGTTGGTCACTGGATTCACTGTGACCAGCGCAGGCTCTGGCTACGCCTCATTGCCAAAAATCATTGTGTCGGCGCCCACACTCGCCAAGATCACCCCTGACCTTGCCCTGTTGAAATATCGGGTCACGGCAGGAGCATCTGTTGGAGGCAGCTATCAATTCTATACCTCGAGCGATCTGCATGCATGGACGGCCGCAGGCTCACTGATCACGGCAATAACGAATTCCATCTCGCAGGATTTTGATGTGGATGGACCAAGCCGGTTCTTCAAAGCCGAGTTGCTGCCGTGACCGGAGATTCCGTAATTGGACGGGGCTGGATTCTTTGGATTTTCGCCGATGAAGGAATCGCAATTCCACGCACGTGTACCCATTTGTTTTCAATCGTCAATTTTGTAGTATTCATTGCCATTGACGGTGCCGTCGCGAGATACCTTGCTCTCCGGGTCTGGAGCGCTAAATTGCCGGTGCCCGCCGATGTTTGCCATGAAAACGACGTTCCGTCAAAGCGGTGCAATGAACCGATGGCCCAGTGAAAGAGACGCGAATGTCTTCCCGGCCGAGCGTTGCGGGGAACCAATCCCTTGTTGTCCCGTGTCCCGTCCCCATCCAATACGGACACTCGCAAGAATGAGCGGCATGACCCGTATCGAGCTGCTCGTGGTGGTCGTTATCATTTTCTTGCTCGCAGGCATGTTAATGCCTGCGGTGACGGTTTGTGGCCCTCCGCGTGGCACTGTGAAGTGCAGAAGCAACCTGCGTAGTTTGGGTGTAGCCATTCAAAACTACGAACTTGCCTTATCGCATTATCCCTGGGCGACATCCAATGCGACCGAAATCGCTGACAGAACTTTGGCGACCCAGGATTTGGATCCCCTATTCCGTTCCCTGCCGAAACCGCTTATTACGACCGGTCTTTTGTGCCCACGGGATCGTCGACCGCATTTTTCACAGCACCAGACCTGGGACTCGGCGCCTTCTAACCACTTTGCCATGAACACGAGCTATTTTCTGAATGTGGTGGAGGCTCATTCAGGGGAGAATTCGGCATCCATCCTTGCCGGGGACAGAAATCTGTTTCTGGACGGTTCTCCTGACTTTGATTATCGCGCGACGACGCTGGGAACCCCAGCTCGAGATTGGGAAGTCCCCGGACTACCGGCAACCCATTCGTCCGCCCAAAGATTTGATGGCACCATGCACGAATTTCGAGGGCAGTTTCTCTATGGGGACGGACATGTGGAGGTCAAACGGAGCAATCGTCTCGGCAACACCTTTGTGTCAGGCGGAGGTACAAATCGTCATGGATTGCGCCTTATATTCCCCGTCGGCAACTCCTATGAACTTGGTGCAGCTTCCCACTAACTCCACGCTACGTAAGCATCCAGCCAGGCGAGAATCAGGTTTCATATTTCGTCCGGGGGACATTTCAAGTCAGGACTTCGGAAGTGGGTCACGAGAGGGCTCGCTCGCCAGTCGTCTCGCTGGCATGACCGTGATAGAGATACTCGTTGTATTGGCGGTCGTGGCGCTTATCTGCGGATTGCTTTTGCCAGCGCTGACTCGGGCTCGCCATGCGGCGGATGGAGTAAGCTGTGTCAGCCATCTGAAGGTAATTGGACTTGCAGTCCGAACCTTTGAAGTGGATTTCACCAATTGCCCCTGGGCCTCGACCAACGGTATTATTAGAAACGGGAAACCTTTTGCCACCCGGGACCTTGATACCATTTACCGCGTCTTTTCGAACGATCTTCACCAGGGCAGCCTGGTTTGTCCGGCCGATCGCCGCCCCCAATACTCCCGAAAACAACCTGTTGCAACCGCCCCTGCCAATTACCTTGCCATGAATCCCACTTATTTTTTCAACGTGGCGATACTGAAAACGGACGAGGCACTGGACAGCGTGCTGGCTGGCGATCGCAACCTGATCCTGGAGGGTTCCCCTGGGTTTGATTACCGGCAAACAACGCTCACCACACCGGAGTGGAATCTTGGCCTTGGCCCATCAGGTGCCATTCCCCTTACCGGCTTGAAGTTCAGCACCGCAGTGCATAACTCACGCGGCAATATCTTGCTGGGGGACGGCAGCGTTCAGCAAGTGTCGAGTGCCAGGCTTGTCGAGGCGATGGAGCAATCGAGGGGTTCATATTAAACCGGAATATCGCTGCTCATGCCCGCCGCGAATCCTGATGAAGCCCAATTCATCTCTCACTGAAAGGCCACAGGGAGTCCCCAAAGAAAAAACCCGCAGCGAGATGCGCTGCGGGTTTTGGAAAGATAGCTGAATTACAGGACCTGGGTTTTTCCCGGGACGGGCACCGGATAGAACCCGTCCGCGTTGGCCTTGCTCTTCAAGACTGAAGTGAAGGTCATGTTGTCGTAATCGTCCGGGGTATAGATAACCTTGGAGTTCAAGGCGTCATCCCACTGGAGTTCGTTACCGGAGTAGGTGGCCATGCGGCCCAAGATGGCGGTCATGGTCGATTCCGCCCCGCGCTTGGCCTCGTTGTAAGGCAGGTTGTTGCGGATGGCGGCGAACAGGTCGTCATGTTCCTGCTGGTAGGGGTCTACCTTCTTGGCGGATTTGTACTTCCAGCCACCACCGCCCATGAACTTGATGCTGTTGCCACCGACATCGCAGTAGCCCTTCGCGCCGATGGCGTGTTCGCTCACGCTGCTCCAGCAACCGCGGATATGACGGCATTGGCTGAAGGCCGTCGATCCGTCGGCGTAGAAGAATTCGACAGCGTGATGGTCGAAGATTTCGCCGTATTCTTTCTCCACCCGCACCTGGCGGCCGCCCATGCCACGGGCGCGGACGGGAGGACCATTCTTGATCCAGTTGGCAACGTCCAGGTTATGGATGTGTTGTTCAACGATATGGTCACCGCACAACCAGACAAAGTAGTACCAGTTGCGCATCTGGAAATCGACTTCGCCCTGGCCTTCCTTGCGGGGATTCACCCACACGCCGGCGTCATTCCAATAGACGCGCATCGTGTTGATGTCACCGATCGCTCCGCCCTGCAGGCGATGAATGGTCTCGATGTAGCCGGGATCGTGGCGGCGTTGCAGACCCACACCAACCTTGAGATTCTTCTTCTTGGATTCTTCAGCGGCAGCCAGCACGCGGCGAATACCGGCGGCGTCTGTGGCCACTGGCTTTTCCATGAAAATATGTTTCCCTTGGCGGACCGCCTCCTCGAAATGGAGCGGGCGAAATCCCGGAGGGGTCGCCAAAATCACCACGTCGGCCAAGGCGATGGCCTTCTTGTAGGCATCGAAGCCGACAAATTGGCGCTCGGGCGGGACATCAACGTTGTTGGGGTGTTCGCGTTGAAGATTCTTGAGGGAACCTTCGAGGCGATCCTGAAACGTGTCGCCCATGGCCACCAACTTGTTACCGGGGACATTGAGCGCCTGGCTGGCAGCTCCGCTGCCGCGTCCACCGCAGCCGATCAAGGCGATCTTCAGCTCGTCACCGCCCGCCGCAAAGGCCGAACGGTCAAGGAGCATCGAGCCGATAACAGCGCCGCCCACTGCGACGGTGGAGTTGGAAAGGAAATTCCGCCGAGTCCATTGCGGACCGTCGTTCTGCAGGTTTTCGTTCATGAATTATCCGAGTCTCTTTGGCTGACGCCTGATGCAACGCAACCATTCAGCATGGCGTTACACTGCACCGGGAAAGTTTCAGGGAGACTACGCGCGCCGGGGCACCGTCGGCAACCCTCTTTCGTCCGACTGTCTAAAGCAGGCCGATTTCGACACGGCTCACTTGAGCTTCAAAAAATTGGCCAGAATGGTTCGCCCGTTCTCGGTCAGAATACTCTCGGGATGAAATTGAACCCCCCAGATCGGCAGTGTCCGATGCCGTAAGCCCATGATCTCGTCCTCCTGGGTCCACGCCGTAATTTCCAATTCGGGCGGAATCGTGTCCTTCTTGGCCACCAGCGAATGATACCGGGTCGCATTGAACGGATTCGGCATCCCTTCAAACAAGTCCTTGCCATCGTGGTATATGGGCGAGGTCTTACCGTGCATCATGCGATAATTGACCACCACGTTCGCCCCGAAGGTATGGGCGATACACTGGTGCCCCAAACAAACCCCGAACACCGGCGTCCGCTGATTGGCAAACGCCATGATCAATTCATTCGAAAGACCGGCCTCGCGCGGTGAACAGGGTCCCGGGGAAATCAGGATCCGGGACGGCTTCAAGTCGAGCGCCTGCTGGACGCTGATCTGGTCATTACGATGCACCTGCATCTCCACACCCATCTCGCCCAAGTATTGCACCAGGTTGTAGGTGAAGGAATCGTAGTTATCGATGACCAACAGCATGGAAAGCAGTGTAATCGCCTCCGGCCAAAAAGGAAGCACCGACCTGATTCGGGGTAGACAACACGGGCCGGACGGCCTTGTCTTGCGGGGTGCATTTCGCCTCGATTTTCGAGACCGACCCAGCCGCTTTCCTCGCCTGGGATGAAGCGTTTTTGGACGCCGTGGAAGCGGGCGAACTTGACTCCGTACTTTGGTTCTGGGAATCGCCTAGCCCCTTCGTGGTCGTCGGTTACGGACAAAAGCTCGAACGCGAAGTGAACGTGGCTGCCTGCGCTGCGTGCTCTGTCCCTGCCCTGCGGCGATGCAGTGGCGGTGGCGCAGTGGTGCAAGGACCTGGCTGCTTGAGTTACGGCGTCGTTTTGCGAATGGATGCCGATCCCGCCTTGGCCACCATCCCCGGGGCAAACTCATGGATCATGGAACGGCTGCGACGAGCGGTGTCAGGATTAGTCAGAGAGAAAGGGGCGGAGATCAAGGTACGCGGGTATACAGACTTGGCTTGGGGGGAACGAAAGTTCTCGGGGAACGCCCAACGCCGACGGCGGGTGGCTCTTCTTTTTCACGGAACGTTCCTTCTCAATTTCGACCTGCCCTTGATTGGCGCCCTCCTTCGCCCACCGTCCGCCCAACCGGACTACCGTCAGGATCGCGAACATGACGCTTTCGTGATGAACCTTTCCCAGCCCAGCGCCTCACTCGAAGCAGCGCTGCGCACAGAATGGAGGGCCGAGATCGAGGTCCCAAGGCTGCCAGTGGAACGGCGAGATGCCTGGATGAGGGATCGCTACGCCCGTCCGGAATTTCATCGTCAACGCTAAGCCGGACTCGTGCAGTAAAGAAGGAAAGCCTTGCGCCGGAGATTCCTTCGAGCTGCGGGGCGTGAGGAGGATGCGTATTGAATCCCAATACGTAACCGATGAACAACGAAGCAGATCGAAGGAAGATCAAGCAAGGACGAGTGAGTTGACTGCATGATTCCGGCTAAGAAGTACTTTCGCAGGTTGACACCGCCCAGCCATACCAGCTAGCCAACGCGGGCCAATCGCAATCAACGCATGAGCAAGAAGTGGTGGTATCTCCTGTTGGTGTCCGCCTGGATGATTCCAGGCTTGGTCGAGCGCGATCCGTGGAAGGCCGACGAGGCTTACACTTACGGATTGGTCCTGCATATGAGCGAGACCGGTGACTGGGTGGTGCCCCAATTGGGCGGCGAACCGTTCATGCAAAAACCGCCGGTCTTTTTTGCCACCGCGACCGTCGCCACCAAGCTATTCGGCGGTTTGGTGGGGTTCACCACGGCGGCGCGCACGGCCAACGTGATCTTTCTTGCTTTGACTCTATGGGCGCTCTGGAAGGCCAGTGAGGAACTAAACGGCCAGGGAACCGGCTGCTCCGCCACCATTCTATTTATGGGCTGTGTCATTTACCTTCACACTGCCCACATGCTCCAGACCGACGTTTCGTTGGTCGCCGGTTTTGCCCTCGCCTTTTACGGGGCCGCACTCGCCCTGAGCAGGCCGGTGCCGGGTGGCATCTGGCTGGGCACCGGTATCGGCATCGCCTTCATGTCCAAGGGACTTCTTGGTCCAGGCCTCTTAGGCATCTCCTTGCTGGCCACCATGGTTCTCTTCCCGCCGTGGCGTCAGCCCCGGGTTTTTGCCGCCCTAGGCATCGCCTTCGTGGCCTCCCTGCCCTGGCTGCTAATCTGGCCGCTCGCACTGCTCAAACGCGACCAGGAACTCTTCAACCAATGGTTTCTGGACAACAATCTGGGCCGTTTCCTGGGGGCCGAACGGGTGGGCCGCCCCAATCTGCTGGGCTTGGACGGATCGCGCTATTGGTTCATCACGGCACTGCCCTGGTACACGTGGCCCGCTTTTCCGCTGCTGTGCGTCGCTGCCTGGAAGGAACGGGCCCGGATACTCCGGGAACCGGTCTTTCAATTCTGCCTGATGACGTTGCTGGTGGTCGCAGGCATTCTGACGGTTTCCCGCAATGGACGTGAACTATACGGCCTGCCATTGCTGGTTCCCGCATCAGTATTGGGGGCCCGGGGAATCCGTCACCTCAACGGTGCCTGGATGGACTGGTGGCGGCGTGGAGTCCTCGCCCTGTTCGGCACAGCGGTGATTTTAGCGTGGGTAGCATGGGCCGCCCAGTTGAATGGATGGATTCCGGGCTTTGTCTCGTTCCTCCAAGGCAAGCTGCCTGGCTATACTCCCACGTTTCATCCGGCAGCCGTCGCGGCGGCACTCGTCGCCACCGTGCTGTGGTTTTGGTGGATGCTACGACAACCCAGGCAGGAAGCCGCAAACGTCGCAGTTAACTGGACGGCTGGCCCCGTCATTGCCTACCTGCTCGCCATGAGCATCTGGCTGCCCGCCATCGAATCGAACATGTCCTACCGTCATCTGGCTGGCTGGAAAGGACACCTGCCTCCGGCGGGTGAATGTGTGGCCAGTTACAATCTGGGAGAACCTCAACGCGCCATGTTCCATTACTACAATGGCCTTAAAACAGAGCGCCACGAAATCGGCCGCGGGACCAACTGCAACTGGTTCCTCTCGGTCGCCGACGCCCGAAACCCCGAGCCCGACCGCGATCCCGGTTCCGGCTGGACACTCATGTTCCAAGACGTCCATAGCCGGAAGGAACTGTTCCGGTTGTATCGGCGGAATTGATCTATCGCGCGGCCATTCCTTCTCCAGAAGTTTGTTGAAACAAGAATTACTGGTTGCTCCCATAGGAGCCAGGAAGACGACGGTACCATTGAAATGGAGAGTTCCGCTTCAGGTTGCCGTGATGGACAATGATATTTTTCATTTTACCATCGATGTAGAGCAGAGTGAATACTACCCGAATCTCGACTTGGCCCAATTTTGAGCTCAACACTCTTGATTCTCGGATCTGCAACCTAGCGAGCGACTTGTCCAATGCCTCAAGAATCTCCTTCTTCCTGCCCTGAGCGCCAGAAGATTTGAAACACCCCACACTTTCCATCACCATGGAATTCTTATCCCGCAAAAAATCCACGTGAGCGGCATTTAAATTTCCATTTGTAATAGATCTTCGTTCGACCCTGAAAATCGAACGCTTTCCAGAATTGGCAGTGGAAACCGGTGAAATTTGCTTCTTGGCGCCAACGGCGTTGTTACGCGCTTGCTGTACACGCAAGGCTTCGAGTCTGACTGCCTCACCTTCTTTGAGCCGCTTACTAAAATTAATAAGCGCTAATTTCGCCGCCTGGCTGTCTCCTTGCTCGAGTTCCATGCAGAGCCCAATCCTTAACACTAGCGAATCGATCGATGCTTCAATCCGCCACACATTTGGAGTTAAGTATCCAAGGGATCCGGATTCTTGAGCGATCTCTTCTCCTCTGACGCAAGTCGGCGTTCGACTTTTTTGACATCCTCCGCAGGCGAAAGTGTTTCGGGCCGAATGCCACGTTCCAGCAACGTCCGACGCACTGCTTCATTGTTAGTGACGTGTTCGCGTGAGATAGCGCCTTCGGTGGAAAGCTGGTTTTGCCGGGCATTGAAAATGGTGATCTCCGTCGCGAAGTCTTTGGCCTTGAGAAGGATCGTAGGGGCAAAATCGGCCAAAGGCCGATTATCTGGCACCATCCACTGAGCTTTCATTGCCTGGGTGCTTCGACCAAACAACGCTTGATCTCCCTTGCTTCGAATAATGGCGAAATCTTCGTTTCCACCAGTTTGTTCGTAGATTACTTGGGAAAGCTCTTTCTCGGTCGAACTGAGTTTCCGCCGGGCCGAAACCCGTTCAGCCTCTAAAAGTCGTTGTTCAATCAGTTCAGCTCGCCGGGTCTGGATGGCAAAATAAGTCTGAGCAAATGCGATCTCTTGTTTTTTGGGATCACCGTTCTGGGCAACAAGATAACAAGCATAACGGGTGAGCATGAGGTCGGGCACCTCCTTTTCCGCTCCCTTCGGCATTTGGATCGTTTTGCCGACGTCGGCAAAATGATCTGATGCCTGTCGCCCAGATACTTCGCAAGCCGTCCGCGCTTTGGATATTACGTTCAGGAAGTTATCCCATTTGCTGTATCCCAGCAGGAATTGAAGATCTCGAGCCAACCAAAACTCGACCCCTCCCTCGGTCCTTTGGGCGTGGCCTTCAAAGGTGTTGGTAAGGCTCTCAATAACGTCTGTTTGCATCGCTGCCGTTAGATTACTTCGACCGATCCTTCAGCACCTCAAACTGCTTCACGCCATCCCGGATGAACTTAATCAGGAGACGCCCCTTGGAACCCTGGACGGCCTCCTTGAATTCGTCCGGATTGGTCACTGCCTGGTGATTGACGTCGGTCACGATGTCGCCCGCCTTGAGCCCTTTGTGGGCCGCCAAGCTCTCTTCAGCAACGCCCACAATCACCACTCCGGGCGTGAATTCCACTCCCTTTTCCTGGGCCAATTCGGACGTAAACGCTTTGACGTCGATTCCTACCGTGTCGCTGGCTTCCAGAGTTTCCAGCGAGGGTTTCTTCTTTTCGGGTTTCTGGGCAATGGTGGGGGCTTTTTTCGGGACGTACGGTTCCGGAATCACCGAGACCTCCATGGTTTCGCCGCCGCGATAAATCGACAGGTTAATGGATTTGCCAGCCGTTTTCCGGCTGACCTCACGGCGTAATTCGCCATCGTCGCGCACCGATTTTCCTTCGATCGCCACGATCACGTCCGACGGCTTCAGCTTGGACTTGCTAGCCGGGCCCTTGGGATCAATCCCAGTGACCACCACCCCGTCCTTGATGCCCTTCATGTCATCCCGCAAAGGCTGATACTCGCGCAAGGGTTGGATCGAGACGCCTAACCAGGATCGTACAAACTTGCCGTCAGTGATGAGTCGGGCGCTGATCTCGCGGGTCAGGTTCGCCGGAATCGCAAATCCGATGCCTGTATGAAGCCCACGGATCATCGAGTTGATGCCGATGACCTCCCCGTCCAGGTTGACCAGGGGACCGCCGCTATTGCCCGGATTGATATTGGCGTCGGTCTGGATGAAATCCTCGTCCGCGAATTGCCGATCGCGCATCAAGGCGTGCCGCCCCTTGGCACTGACGTGACCCACGGTCACGGTGTAGTCGAGATTGTAGGGAGCTCCGATAGCCACCGCGAACTCCCCCACCCGGACTTTGTCGGAGTCCGCAAACTTGGCTGGCTTCAGTCCGGTCGGCTTTTCCTTAAGCTTGATGACGGCCAAGTCCGATTCGCGATCAGTGCCGCGAACTTCGGCCTCCAACTCCCGCCCGTCCTTCAGCCGGACCCGCATGTGCTTGGCGTTTTCGACGACGTGGCAGTTCGTGACGATGTACCCTTCCTCATCCAGGACGACGCCGCAGGCGACTTCGTTGTAATTCGGCGGGGCGTCCTTCTTGTCCTCGTCATCATCATCGTCGTCCTCCTTCTGGTGAGGATTCGACTTGCCGTAGTAACGTTCCAGCCAACGCCGCATGGCGGGAGGCAATTCGCTTTCGTCCGGCTGGGCCTGCTCGGCCGCCACATCGATGACCACCACGGACTGCTGGGCGGACTCCGCCACCTCGACGAACGCTTCG
The DNA here is from genome assembly GCA_035493435.1 of Candidatus Limnocylindria bacterium. Lineage (GTDB taxonomy): Bacteria > Verrucomicrobiota > Verrucomicrobiia > Limisphaerales > UBA9464 > DATJII01. Next base: position 21,341 of record DATJII010000237.1, read on the forward strand.
TTGAGCTGACGCGCCAGCTCCAGAGCTTTGCTCGCGGGCTTGACGTCAGCAGCGGCGATGAAACCACAGAGCACCATGGCGAGACCCGTGGACCACCGGCTTGGGAACGCATTCATCGGGAGGCATCGTAACCCTCCCCAAAACAATTTCCAGTGCCGTGAAGCGGATTTATTGACTCGGCGGAAAGCCCTGCTTCGTCGCACCACCAAATCACCCCGCCTCCCCACAGTCCCTGGGCCGCCGATTTCACGATCCGGATGTGCGTGGTGAGTTTCAGGTGCGTCTGCTCCCCATAAAGAAGCGGCGGCCCGCCGCTTAAGGTGTTACAGAAAACTCAGCTTCGTCATTCGCCAGAAAGTTCCCTTCCGAGCCGATAACCCTTCCGGATAGTTGTGCCGAGCTAAGCTCATCGTCCTTCTTTTTCAGCGGCGAGCCGCCGCTGCTACCTTACTTTGCGGAGAACGCGAATACCGTGGTTTCCTTCAAGGGTGTCCCGGGCCGGACCACAATCGACGGGAAGTTCGTATGGTGAATGGCGTCGGGGTAATGCTGTGTCTCCAGGCAAACCGCCGTGTAACCCAGGTGGTTCCCGGTGTAAAGCTGGACTGCCGGCTGGGTGGTTCGCACCTCCATGGTCCGCCCGCTCTTCGGTTCAACCAACCGGGCTGCTTTCTTCATGACCTTGTCCTTGCCCAGGATATAATTGTGATCGTAACCGTTCATCTTGGGCTTCAGCTGCTCGATGCGATCCCCGATGCGGGTCGGCTGGCTGAAATCCATCAGCGTACCCTTCAGCGGGCGAATTTCTCCGGTGGCGATCAATTCATCATCCGCCACCGTGTAACTCTCCGATTGAATCCAAAGGACGTTGTCGAGGCAGCTTCCGCCGCCCGCCAGATTCCAGTAGGCATGATTGGTCAGATTGACAATCGTGGCCTGGTCGGTCTCCGCTTCGTAGTCGATGCGGAACTCGTTGTTGTCGTTCAATGAATAAACCACCGTCGTCTTAAGGTTGCCTGGATACCCCTCCTCGCCGTCCTTGCTGAGGTAGACCAGCTTCACCGACGACTCATGGCTTTTCACCGGAGCGTCCGCCACTGTCCAAACGTGCTGGGCAAAACCCTTGCGCCCCCCGTGAATCGAGTTCTTTCGCTCATTCACCGGCAGGTGGTACGTCTTCCCATCCAATTCGAACTGGGCACCGCCGATGCGATTCACCACCCGACCGATGACCGCCGCTGCCCCACCAAAACCATGCTCGAACTTTTGCAGGCTGTCCGTCGTCAACACCACATTGGTAAAAACCCCATTCCGATCCGGAGCCCATAGCTCCTTGATGATCGCCCCGTAGGTGATGATCTGCGCGCTCATGCCCTTGGCGTTGCGGAGGGTCACCAGCTTGACCTCGTTCCCGTCATCAGCCTTGCCAAAATCCGCCTGCTCGACCCGCTTCAAGGTCTCTGCCTGAACCGCCCCCAAGAACATCGAAGCCGCCAGTGAAGCCACCGCAGGTCGCCAAAAGGAGAATTGCATGCGCCGGTTCCTACCCTGCCCGGCCCACAGATGCCAGCGAGAATCTCATTCCGCCAACGAACCAGCGAATTCATCTTCGGGATAGCTCCCCCCCTAGCTCCGGTTTGTCACTGGCTCACCACAAATATGGAAAAACACCAAAAACCACTATTCACGCTTGAGTTAGTCGGCAACCACAATATTTTATTTCAATCTCGCGTTAAAATGACTTCCCTGTGCCACTCTGCGGCTGGAGCCAATGCTGGATTCAATTACCAGTTTGAGCGTGCATTTTATTGGCTGGCACAAAGTCCCGCAGGAGCCGCCATTGGCATTGAAACTTCAGATGATGTCGCTGTTCGAGATGTCGACGGCACGTTGATCCTCGAACAGGACAAACACTCTATCAGAGATGGGGCCGAACCATTTGGTGACCGATCCAAAGACCTTTGGAATACCCTGATGATATGGATTAACGCTGTGGAATCCAAGCAGGTCGAAATCGAGACGACCACCTTCCTGCTTGTAACCAACAAGGTACTCTCGGATTGCATAGCAAAATCAATCGGAAACGCTAAAACAAGCGCCGATGCAGCGAAGTGTATCGCTGCGCTAAAAAGTGCCGCAAAGAATCCTCCACAAACAATTGCTTCTATTGTCGCACGGGTATTGGATGTAAATTCTCAACCAATTTTGAACGCCTTAATCGTTCGAGTCGAACTCGCCGATGGGACGACCGCCAGCGCAGGGCCCGAGCTCCGGCAAGCCACCATTGGCCACCTGCAACTTCCAGGATGGTGCGATACACACTCGCAGTCGATTGCAGATGAACTACTTGGTTGGCTGCACAAAATCACACTCAAATTGTGGCGGGAAAAACAGCCCGCGTGGATATTGCGCGACCACTTCGTGAACCAAATGCACGCGATCCTCGACCGTCGAAAGCGGCAGTCTCAGCGAGAACGAGCGGAGTACCTTATCCCAATAACTCCAGAAAAAGTAGGCGAAGAAAGGGGCCGCCCTTTTGTAAAACAGCTCCATTTAGTCTCCGAAGACGAGGCGATTGTCGACACATCAATTCAAGACTTTATACGCTGTAACATCGAGAAGATCCGACTCTCGAAAGA
>DATJII010000238.1:0-9241 GCA_035493435.1 Candidatus Limnocylindria bacterium
GTCGACTTCGCCCGCGGGCTCATCCAGCACCGGATATTCCTGACGTCCTATCTGCGGAAGCAAACGGAGTCCCGCCAATTGGAGGCCCCCGTCAACCGAGGACGCATCTATCGCATCGTCAGCACCTCGAAACCGGTCAAACGCCACAATAAACTCTCTGCCCAACCCGATAGCGATACGCTGATCAACCGGCTTTCGAATCCCAACGGCTTTTGGCGGGACACCGCACAACGGCTCCTGGCCGAACGGAACGAACCGGGTTTGGCTGATCGGCTGCGGCCGCTCGTATCGTTCCGAACCGCGCGCTCGTCTCTGGGGAGACTTCACACCCTGTGGACGCTCGAAGCCTTGGGCAGCCTGGATCTCGCCACTATTCGGACGGCCTTTCACGATCCCGACCCGATGGTCGCGGCCTCGGCAGTTCGTGCTGCCGAACCCTTTCTTCGTGGGCCGCGGGCCAAAGACTTTTTCAGCCTTTTTACCGGTTCCTCCCTGCCTGCTGCGCGCCGCACCCAACTGGCGATACTCCTGACGTTTTCGGGAATTGACTCACCTGAAGCCGAGGCTGCGACGCGCGCCCTCATGCTCAGCGTCGGAACCAATCGATTATGGCAAACTGCGGCGATCTCGGGTCTTAAGCACCGGGAATTACCCTTCCTCCAGTGGCTTGCCACCTCACCACCGGCGACAAATGGCACTGATTCCGTCGAGCGCCGCACGCCGCTCTTGGGACTCCTCGCCCAATGCGTCGCCAACGAGGCCGACGGTAATCGAGTTGGGCAGTTTTGCGACTTCGTGGCGACCCCGACCTTGGATGCCCGATTGCGTACCCCGCTGGTCGCGGGCTTCATTAGCGGGCTTCAGCCGCTGCCCAAGGATAAAAATACCCTGCCCCGCCAGATCTTGATCCCGGAAGAACCGAAGGCGTTCCTCGAATTGAGAACCTCCCTGGCCACCAACGAGCAAGCGTTGGTCGACCGAGTGAGCCTCGGGCTGTCGTGGCCCGGCAAGGTCAGACCCGCCGGAATGATCGCCGCTGCTCCCTTAAACGCCACCGAGCAAGCCAGCTATAATCGGGGCAAGGAACTGTATACGACGATTTGTGGCGCGTGCCATCAACCCCACGGTCGCGGCCAGGAAGGCTTGGCGCCACCCCTGTTGAATTCCGAATGGGTCCTGGGGTCCAACCAACGATTGATTCGAATTGTCCTCCATGGGGTTCGCGATGCCATTACGGTCGGCGGAACCAAATACGCGCTGAACATGCCCGCCCTTGGCGAAGCGCTCACCGACGAACAGATCGCCGATGCGCTAACCTACGTGCGCCATGAATGGGGCCACACTGCCCCCGCCGTGAGTCCTGAATTGGTCAAAGGCATCCGAGCCACGGAATCCAAGCGCGACGACTCCTGGACCGAACCAGAGCTGCTTAAGCAACCCTGACCTATTCCACTGTTCTCTTTTATTTTTCGCATACGATCGATCGAACTCCATCCCACATCATGAAGAAAAAAATCTGGCGCGTGGCCGGCATCAACTTCGACCACTTTCACATGGGCGACCTCCTGCGCGTGGCAGCCGAACATCCCCAGGTCGAACTCGTCGGCATCAGTGACGAACAACCCGGACGGATGACCGAAGCCTCGTCCAAGCTGGGGATTCCAGCGGACCGCTGTTTCACGGATTACCGCGAATGCCTGGAAAAACAGATGCCCGACGTGGTGATTCTCTGCCCGGCCGCCTCCAAACATGGTGAATGGGTCAAGAAAGTCGCTCCGTACGGTCCACACATGATCGTGGAGAAACCTTTTGCCGCTACCCTCAAGGAAGCGGACACGATGATCAAGGCGACCGCCAGCAACCAAACACTGATGATCAATTGGCCCCTGCAATGGATGGCGTCGCATCGCAAGGCTTTCGAGTTGATCGAAAAGGGTGTGATCGGCGAGGTGCTTAACGTGTGGCATTCGGGCGGAAACCGGGGCCCCCTGTGGCACGGCGCGGACAAGGACGAAAAGACGGCGGCCCAGGTGGCGAAGGAAAAGCCGGGCTCCTGGTTCTATAAGAAAGCGCACGGCGGTGGGTCTCTGCTCGATTATCTCGGGTATGGAACCACCCTGGGCACCTGGTTCCAAAAAGGGCGGCGACCGATCGAGGTTACCGCCGTCGTGGACGAGCCCGCAGGACTGGAAGTCGACGAGCACAGCATCGTCGTCGCGCGCTATGCCCACGGCCTATCCAAATTTGAAACTCGCTGGGGCACCTTCACCGACCCGTGGACTATCCAACCGCAGCCGCGCTGTGGATTCGTCATCGCGGGCACCGAAGGCACGATTGGCTCCTACGACTACGATCCGCATGTCACCGTCCAGACGCGGAAAAAGCCCACGCCCCATACGGTGGAGGCTCCGGCAACCAAGGCCCCGCACCAGAATCCGATACAATATCTCCTGCACTGCCTGGACCAGGGGAAACCGTTGGAAGGGCCGGTCAGCCTGACCGTTAGCCGAATCGGCCAGGAAATCGTGGATGCCGCAGTCAAAAGCGCGGCAACCAAGAAAACGGTGAAGTTGTCAGAGAGTTAGCAGCCACCAGCCGCTCTACATCCCCTGCTGCTGCAACGAAAATCCAGGTCCCATTAAGGATTCCTGGAACATCGCGAGTCAGCACGCCAGATTCTAGCGGTGCTTCGGGATACCCTGCCGGGGATGCTTTCCTCCTCGGGGAAAGGTCTCCGCACGGCGGCGAGCTTGGGCCGACGTACCTTGGCCCAGCGCGCTCGTGCGGGCCACGAGGGCGGAACGGAAGGTGGCTTTACCGTCAGTTGCCGTGGGGTTGGGCATGCCGACTGGGTGGCCTCCTTCTCCTTCAAAACGGGAAACATCGCTGGCCGCTGGCACCGCCGGGCCGGGCACTTTGGCGGGTGGCGTCGGGGGAGCCGGTACGGACTTTTCCGGCGCCGGATCGGCGCCAGGATTTGCTGATGACGGGGACATGGTTTTGTAATGAAATAGTGTCTCGTGACTATATGCCAGGGTTGGACGCCAGGTTCCAGTCACGCGGAACCGACCATACCATGGGCTTCAAATTCGGCAGCGCAGGGTTGAATGCCTCACCGAGCACCCGGAGGTCGACAATTTGCCCGGACACCAAGCCCAGCAAGGGATCGGCGACCCGGTCGCCGAGATCCCAAAGCCAATAGCGATGGGGACCTTCGGGGGTCTCCGTACCTGGACCGTAATCCAGGGGAGCACAAACCCGGTCGAGCACCGCGCTGTCGGGCTTGGAATAGTATCTGACGCACACCTTCATCCGGTCATGAATGGCGGCAAGAAAAGCGGGGTGATTCGGTATCATGGAAGGTGTTCGAGGTCCACAGCCTTAAGCCTGCTTCCAGGTACGGAGAGTGGATACCAGGCCCGCAACGGCTGCCGCGGTGCCTCCCGCAAGCATCAGGACCCCGTTGGCATGGGAGAATCCGGAGGAATTGCCGCAGACCATGAGCACCATGCCGCTGGAGAGCAAAAGAAGGGAAAGTATCTTATATAAGATATTCATCCGGATAAAACCGAATCCATGGCGGTGACGTCGAAAACGGGTCATTTGTTCCTTTCAGAGGGATGCCGGCGATTGGGCACCAAGCCCACAGGAATCGTCACGTGCACGGCGACCCATAGCACGTGGACCAAGCCGTCAAGCAGGTTCTGGCCCGGCAAACCCAGGAGCCATGGAATGGTGAGTGCGATCGCAATTTTATAGAAAGATTGCATTCGCCTCGGGTTTCCCCCGCCGTTCGCAACATGCGGTGAAAACCCACCCCTCACCATGGGGTCTAGTACTGACAATGAGCGAAAGGTCCCAAACCGCGGCCTAGATTCCGTTCCAACCCCGGAAGCAACCGCCAAGTCCCTTGCCTAAATTCTTCCAGGTGCGTAGGCGACGCCGTGTGAGGGTGAATATCAACCACGGGGGAGCACGAGGAGTGTAGAGCGCCCCCATCCAGCATCTTCACCCTCGCAAGGCGTCGCCCAAGCGGCCCTAACCAGGCCGACAAAACGTCAAGCGGCCCGTTTCCGGCTTTTCTTGACAGGCAAGGGCTGCGGCAGGTCCATCGGATGGAGCATCTCCCAACCCATCTTGCCCTCGATGATCTCGATCAAGGCGATATCCGCGTTGCCGAAATTCTCGGTCCCGGCCACGAGGGGACGGCTGAGACCGCCGCCGCCCGAGGTCAATTGGCGCACCCGGCGCGAAATGATGTTCACCAGGATATTGGGATTGCCGACAACCTCCAGGGCCCGGGTCACGAGTTCAGTATTCATAGTGTTTTATATTTATAAATCCGCCACTGCCGCCACACCCTTCGGGACGATTTCATTTTCCGAGGTATTTCCAAGGATTCCGTATCCGATCCAGCCGCTCCGTCTCGAAAAGCGCCCTGGCGATGCGAGTCCGGCGAAGCACGGCCGCCCGCGCCACTGTTTGGGGCAGCTGCCAGACCTTCTGGAAGAAGCCTGCGACCGAGCGGAGAACCCGCCTTAGTATTTGCATGAGCCTGGGTGCCTTCCTATTTGACGGGCAGCAGCCTGCCGCCCAAGGCGACTACGCCTGTTTCCCGCTTCGCAAGGTCCCAAAAAGACCGATTGCCGTGGCGACACCGCCACCAATCAGCATCCAGACAGCTTTATCCGTGGGGGCTCCCGTGAAAAACCGGGAAACGTCGGAACCGAACGAGTTCGTGGCGTTAATACCTATTATCATGACGATAACGCCACCAATGAGCAAGGACAGAGAAACTATTTTATTCATAACAGCCTTTCAACTTCTGGGATTCCGACCCTGGCTGGCGCGCCGGCGTGCCAGTATCGATGGACGGAGAAATTCATTTTTCAACGTTGGCCGCCTCCCCGTCGAGGGTCAGGTTATTGACGATTTTGGAGAGCCCGTGGATATCTTCGATCAGTCTGCTCACCAAAGCCTTCTGAGTGGAATCGCGTACCACGCCATGGAGGTTCACCACGCCCAAGATCGTTTCAACCCTGACCTTTAATTCGCTGGAAGAATGATGGGCTAGCAAGGCGGCCTTGACCTGAGCCGTGACCGACGCGTCGTCGATCATCTCTTCCGCCGTCCCGGCAACCACGGGCGAACTCTTGGCGAGCGTCATCTCGTTGCGGACCAGTCTCGCACCTTCCACATCCCGGGCAAACTCACCAATCGCCTGGATTTGGGCCAAGCTGACGCCTTGACCTCGTAGCGTCACAATCCCATTCACTACAACGACTTCGGTGGAGGCATCGCTCACGGTGCGGTGTAAGCCCAGCAGCGACTTGATCTTGACGCTGAGCCACCCGTCCGCTTCCACGGTAAAGGCACTTCCCCGGACCTGCAGTCGATTATCCACCCGCCGGACACCCGGCAAAATCTCAACGATGTTCTCCGCCAGCAGTTTATGGCCCGGATCGGAAACAGTGCCGCTGAGAAACACGACCCCATTTCGGCACTCGGCCATCACGGCGTCGCGTTTCAATAACGTTCGAAATACGTAGGATTTCCCCGCAGCGCGCTCGACGCGTTCATCGGCTTCCGAGGCTTGGGAAACCGTGACGCTGCCCAACACAGAGAGGATATAGATCCATTTCAACACAATCATCGTGGCCCGAAGAAACCCTGCCGAAGAGGTTCACCGGATATGGCCAATCATGGCTCACCCGCCCAGCCAAAGCCATGGGGTGAAACCCTACCTTCCCCGATGGGGTTGCGGCTCCCACTGGTGAAGCGCTTCTTACTTCGCGGTCGGCACTTTGGCGGGTGCAGAAGGATTCGCGGCATCGGCGGTCGCCTGCAATTCGTCGAACTCGATCAATGTTAATACGGCATCCGGTGCCTCCACAGGCTGCATTTTGCCTTCTTTCGCGCGGAACACCTGCCCCGGCGCAACCATCGTAATCCCGGTATCACCAATCACTTTGAGCGGCACCGCCGACGCCTTGTCGGCGATCTGGGTGCCATCGGCCGTGATAATATAACGTCCCGATCCTCCCTCCACGACGGCGCGTCCGGCGGCATTGCGAATTTCAAACGTGCTCCCGGCAATCAAGGAACGGACGACAGTGAAGATCCGGCCCTTCTTGAGTTCAAGCAGGGTATTCATCTGGCGAACGTCGTCCTTGGTGGAGTGGGTCATCGATTCAAATCGCACCACGGAATCGGGCTGCACCCGCACGGAAGTGCCGATCCGTCGAAAGAAGAGATCGGCGCGCGCGCTGCCGCCGGTTCGAACGACGGCCCCTTGGAACAATACCTGGTTCACTTTCAGTTTCTTGAACGTGGTTCCGTCCTCGGAAAACTCGCACTGATCTTTGACCGCGATAACGACGGCCTGCGGGGTGTCGGCGTTTTCGTCCTTTTCGATGACAGTTGTCTGCGCGTGGGTGACGAAACCCACGGCCAGCAGCCAGAGGGATCCGAGAATGAATGTTCTATTTTTCAAAGTATTGTTTTGCGTTTTGCCTGGGAATCCTTGGGCCACCGAATTGCGGGGGGTATCTTCCTCCAAAAACAAACCGGCAACGTCTATTGCCCGAGCCACCTCCTCGTCGGTGGCATGAATGCTGATCGCGAAGTCGCCGGTCCGCATGGCCACGCCATATTGGGTAACGGAGTTGCGCGGAATCCCCAGACTATAGAGCGCCGCCCCGCCGGCTCCCAAAAAGCCACCAGATAGCGCCCCCAACACGGTGGCTGTGAGCCAACCGGCCCAGGTACCCGTCACCGGCCAGAGAGCCAAACCCGGTTTGAAAAACACCGCCCACCCTGCCAAAAAACCCGCGACCACACCGCAGATCGCCCCATGCCTCCACCAGTCCCGAATCCGATCCGGAGCGTTATAGTAGCCTGTTGAGTACTTATACTCATGGTGGTTTCGGCCATAGATCGACAGCCTGGCCCGGTCAAATCCCGCCCGCTGCAATTCCCTGACCACGGCGGCGGCCATTGAGTGGGTTCCGCAAACGGCTACCACGGCGTACTTGTTGGTTATCATGAATTGGTGGGTGACACTCATCGCCGCACCCCCAATCAGTAACCGCTACCGGAAGGCTTGGCTGTGGGGTATTCACCCCATAGGAAGTTATTCCACGCTGTAGAAGGATGTGGCTGGAGCTGTTGCGCCATTGCGGGGCAGGCATCTGGGAACGATCCGGCAGGGGAGCACGCGGCATGAAACAAAAAATATTGGAACTGTCTGAGCGGTACGGAGTCGCGCTGCAAAATCACTTAAAACAGGCGGCGCCAGTGAATTTTGCCGCCGCGCTGGAACTGGGGAGGCTGGCGGTTTCCTGCCGGGTGGAAACGCTGGAACTGGCCCGCATTCACGAGCAGGCGGTCCTGGCGCTGGAGTTCTTGACTCCCAAAGTCCGGACCCGGAGGGAGGCCGCAAGATTTTTCGACGAGGCCATTACGCCCATCGTTGAAACCCATCGGGCCATGAGGCAAGGCCGGACCGACCTCCTACACGTGAACCAGGACTTGAAACTTCGCACGGCGGAACTGGCAACCGCCAACCTCCAATTGCAGAAGGGTGTCGTCCAGCGCAAGAACGTGGAGGCCAGCCTCAAAATGAGTGGCTTGCATTACTCCAAACTTTTGAAGGAATCGCTGCAATTGCAGGAGGGCCTTCGACAACTGACCCATCGAGTCCTTACCGCCCAGGAGGATGAACGAAAGAAAATAAGTATCGAATTGCAGGACGAAATTGCCCAGACCCTGCTGGGCATCAATGCCCGGCTTGTTTCGATAAAACAGGAGGCCAAAGGCGACCGGCACGGGATTAAGAGTGAAATCGAAAGCACGCAACGATTGGTCGCAAGATCCACCCAATCCATAAAGCGAGTTGCCCGCGATTTCAGGAAACTATGAAACGTCGGCCGCCAAACCTTTCAAAACGCTACCACGCCGCGCTACGAACCCACCTGCGACAGGGGCCACACGCCACCTTGACGTCGGCGCGCGGCCTGGGCAGCCAGGCACTCTCCGCCGGGTTGCAAACGCTGGACCTGGCTAAACTTCACGAACAAACGCTAGTCACCGAGGTCCTGCCCGGTTGCCCGGAAAACCAGCGTGATGCCATTATCAGACAGGCCGGCATTTTCTTTGCCGTGGCCATTACGCCTATCGAGAAGACCTATCGGAGCGCGGAGGAAGCAACAGTGCTGCTGAAGAGGTTTATTGAAACCCTGAGCCAGCGAACGGTTGAACTGGCGGCATCCAATCTGGAACTCAGCCGGGAAATCGCCCAACGGAGAGCGGTCGAGGTGGCCCTCAAAAAAAGCGAGCGCCACTATTCCGAATTATTGAAGCAGTCGGACCATCTGCAAGAACAACTTCGACGGTTGTCCCGGCAGATTCTCTCCGCGCAGGAAGATGAGCGAAAAAAAATCAGCCGCGAACTGCACGACGTCATTGCCCAGACGCTGACCGGCATCAACGTTCGACTGGCGAGCCTCACCAAATGCGGGGCGCTCAACAGCAAGGGGCTTGATCGCAATATAGCCCAGACCCAACGCCTGGTGGAAAGATCCGTGAGCATCGTGCACCAGTTCGCCCGTGAACTGCGGCCAGCGGTCCTGGACGACCTGGGGTTGATCTCCGCGTTGCATTCTTATATGAAGAACTTCACGACGCGCACGGGCGTGCGAACCCAGCTGACGGCATTTGCCGAGGTCGAACAATTGGACACCATGCGCCGGACGGTCCTCTACCGGGTGGCCCAAGAAGCGCTCACCAATGTTGGACGACACGCAAAAGCCAGCGAAGTCCATGTCAGCATTCAAAAATCGGACGGCCATATTACCATGAAAATCAAGGACAATGGCAAATCCTTCAACGCCCCGCGAACCATGAACAATAATTTCGGGAAACGCCTCGGGTTGCTGGGCATGCGTGAGCGCCTGGAAATGGTGGGAGGGAGTTTTGCAATCGACTCGTCTCCGGGGAATGGTACCGTAATCGAGGCCAGAATTCCCTTTGAACTGAGGCCTGGCAGGCAGGGGATCAAGAAATCAAAGCCGGTTTAATCGTGATATCTTATGCTCAATAAACAAATTACCGTCCTGCTCGCCGAAGATCATACGATTGTCCGGGAGGGTTTTCGTAAGATGCTCGAATTGGAACCGGATCTCCTCGTGGTAGGTGAGGCGCAAGACGGACGCCAAGCCATCGAACTGATCACCAAACTCCA
>DATJII010000239.1:0-7727 GCA_035493435.1 Candidatus Limnocylindria bacterium
AAATAGCGATAGTCCTGCCAGGACGACCGCCATGGGCAGACCGGATGAATCAAGAAAGGTGTGGTAGAACAAGATGTTGATGACCACCGGGCCCACCAGGGTGAGGCCGAGCGCGGTATAGCGTCCGCTCAAGAGAATCAACCCGCCGACAATCTCAAAGCACTTCACTGCGTAAAGATAGTGGCTGACAAAGAGTGCCTTCATGAATTCCCCCGCCAGCTCGCCCTTGGGTGGTGGCAACGGGATGAAATTAAGGAACGCATTCAGGCCGAACACGACTAAGATCAGGCCCAGTAACGTGCGGGCGATGATGGTGGCAAGTCTCATACTGGAGCCTTAGGGGTGACGGGTTGACCAACCAGCAACGGAGCATCACTCAGATGTGTATGAAAACCTGGTCCTTCGGGAAACGCACCTTGGGTGCGGCTGCGTATTTATCCGTAGCAGCCCGATAGCCGAGTGTGGCAATCACGGCTGAGGCGAGACCTTTCGCCTTCAAGCCGAGGATTTCGTCGTATTGGTTGCGATCGAATCCCTCCATTGGACAGGCATCGATGCCCAACAACGCGGCGCTGTTGAGCAGATTGCCGAGCGCGATATAAGTTTGATTGCGGGCCCAGGCGTTCCGCGCATTGTCGTCCAGCGCTTTTACAATTCCTCCCACCAGCATGCCTCGCAAAGGAGCCAGGGCTTCAAGGGGCGCACCCTGGACTTTGGCAACGTTTTTCAAGTGCTCGTCCACGTCGGCTTCGCTGAAATTCGTTTTTGAAGCAAAAACGACCAAATGCGACGCATCGGTGATTTGCGCCTGTCCGTAGGATGCGGGCCGAAGTTGAGCACGCACGGCTGGATCGGTTATCACGATGAATTTCCAGGGCTGCAATCCGCCGCTGGACGCCGAGAGCAGGAGAGCCTGTTCCAGCGTCTCCCAGTCCGGTGCGCCGATTTTGCGCGAGGGATCGAATTGTTTCGTGGCGTAGCGCCAGTTGAGTTGGCCCAGCAGTTGTTCTCCTTTGATGGCATTCATGATGATTCGGTTTTCCGTGTTGTGTTCGTAGTCAGTCGGTCAGTTCGCCTGCGAACTCTCATTCCGCTTCCACTATCCGGGTGGGAGAGCGTTTTGGGAAATATCATGTTGCTTGCCTGAGCATAACCTTTGGTTATGCTCGCCGAATGGAATTGCGCCATCTCCGTTACTTCGTTGCCGTGGCGGAGGAAGAGAACGTCTCGCGGGCTGCGGTAAAGCTTCGCGTCTCACAACCGGGCATCAGTCGGCAGATTCACGCCCTCGAAGAGGAAATCGGATTTGCCCTGTTCGAACGAAGTGCCAAGTCCGTGCGCCTGACGGCCGCCGGGAAGATCTTCCTTGCGGAGTCTCGCGATATTCTCCGGAACGTCGAAAGCGCCGTTGCCAAGGCCCGTGCGGGTATAGTGACCCAGGGCGAACTCAACGTGGGCTATGTGCCCTCCGTGACCGTCGAGATATTACCGCGAGCGTTGCAATCGTTTGTCGGTCGATTCCCTGGGGTGCGAGTGAAGCTCCACGATTTATCGGTGGAGGAGATGCTCCCGCTGCTCCTCCAGCAAAAGCTGGACATCGTCTTGACTGTGGCGCCGCGCAAGCTGCCCCGCGAGTTGGGCCTGTGCGACCTGGAAAAGTATGCGATTTGCGTAGCCGTCAGTCCGAAGCATCCCTTGGCCAAGTCCAAATCCGTCACGCTTGGCCAGGTGGCCGGTGAACCCGTCATCGGTTATAGCCGCAAGGAGTATCCCGACTACCATAAGTATTTGGAAGGCATGTTCGCCACCATCGGCCGCACGCCGCGTATTGGCAGCGAGCATGACGGTGTGACCAGCGTCATCGCCGCCGTCGAGGCGGGAAACGGCTTCGCGTTACTGCCAAGCTGCGTCAGCGGCATGGCTGGCCCTCGCATCAAACTCGTGTCCCTGCGCCCGGCGCTCCCCCCGATTCCGGTGGCCGCCCTCTGGCGCAAAGTGACCGAAACGGATTTGGTAAGGGCGTTTGTTGCGGCGGCGACTGGCGACGGGACGGGGAAGTGAATGGGGGTAGATTTTTTTTAAAAATATAGCCATGAATATCACGATTTCGGCGTTGGTATCGCAGTCCCGGCGGCCGTGTGGAATTTTCGTTGGCTGTTTTCGAGCCATTTAAACTCCAAAGCACGAGGTGTTTGGAATTCCTCGTTTGTTATAATATTCGCGAAGCGCCTGGAGTGCGGTTGCGCAGGCTTGGCGGAGCTGCCGCTTTGGAAGTCGCCACGCTCAAACTCCTCCAAGGCATCGCACCACATAGGCAACGCAACGTGCCTACCGTCATCCTTTCCTGGTAAACCGCCCCAGCCATGAACATCATGAATGTATGAATGTTGTTTTGTGATGTGGCACAATGGGTGAGGCGATTGAAGCGCGAGACATTTCAAAGTGCACGGCTCATCATCCGCCATCGGGGATGTGTCCTCTAGCCCAGGCTTGGCGCGAGTCGCAAGCGCCTACCCTGGGTGTGGTACTAGAAATAATCGCTCGCGCCAGTTGGGTTGGCCTGCAAAGGCAGATTATCGCGAGCGCTTTGGCCATAGCCTGCAACCTCGGGAATTCCTCGATTACACTGCAAGTTGTTCGAAATCAAACGTCTAACCAAAGCGGTGTCGCGCGTTGCTTGCCACCGCACTCCACGACGCTTTCGCGCATCAATTTCGCCCCCGGACTACTTTAACGCCGCGTATACGTGGTGCACGTCGTCGTGGTCGTCGAGGGTGTTGAGGAAGTCGACCGTTTGTTTCCGGTCGCTTTCGCTCAGTTCAACCGGGTTCTTGGCGATGAAACGCATTTCGCTGGCACTGATTTTCCAGCCGGCGTTCTTGAGCCAATTAGTGACGGAGGCGACATCCTTGGTTTCGGTGAGGAAACGGGCACCCAAAGCAGCTTCGCCGCGTTCTTCTTCCGAAAGGTCTTCCACTTCCTGGGCTCCGGCCTCAATCGCGTCGCCTTGGGGATCGCGTTTCGCGTCGGTGTGGGTGGCTTCCACGACCCCCCAACGATCAAAGAAGAAGCTCATGCTGCCCGGTTGGCCGAGCTGGCCGTCCTTGAAGATGTGCCGGATTTCGGGTGCCGTGCGGTTCCGGTTGTCGGTCAAGCATTCCACGATGACGGGAACTTTGTGAGGCGCAAACCCTTCGTAACAAACGGTTTCGTACTCGATCTTCTCGTCGGTAAGGCCCGCACCCTTCTTGATGCCGCGCTCGATGGTATCGCGGTAGACGCTCGCTTTCCGCGCCTTTTCCATAGCGGCCGCGAGTCGCGGGTTCAATTCCGGGTCCGGTCCGCCGAGTTTGGCGGCGACCATGATTTCACGGACCAGTTTGTTGACGATCTGGCCCTTTTTCTGCGCGTTCGCCTCGCGACCTGCTTGTTTCCACTGAGCTCCCATGGGTAAGAGCTATCTTGGTACACTTGGGCTCCGCTGACAATGGGAAGAGCAATCGAATGTTCGCTTACCGGTATCGACATTTTCCCAACTTCGGGCGAAGGTCACCCCATCGTTGACTGACCCTTGCTGGTCCAATGGGGCCATGCAAAAAGCTGCTACAAATACCATTTCCGCCATGGCCGAGAAACCTGTTGTTGAGAAGAAGTCCGCTGCCGCCGCCCCCGCGAGCGAACCCAAAACGGCTGCTCCCGCCGCCGCCGAGGCCGCTCCGAAGGTGAACGCCCAGAAGGTGCGCGACTTGGAGGCCGCCATCTCCAGCATCACCAAATCCTTCGGTGACGGCGCGATCATGCGCCTCGGCGCCGCCGTGGCGAACCGCCAGATCGAAGTGATCCCGACGGGCTCGCTGGCCTTGGATCTGGCCTTGGGCGTGGGTGGTGTGCCGCGTGGTCGTATCATCGAGATTTTCGGGCCGGAATCTTCCGGCAAAACGACCTTGATGCTGCACGTGATTGCCAATGCCCAAAAAGCGGGCGGCGTCGCGGCGTTCATCGATGCCGAACATGCCTTGGATCCCGGCTACGCGCGCAAGTTGGGCGTCGATCTGGACCAGTTGCTGGTTTCCCAACCGGACTCGGGCGAAGAAGCCCTGACGATTTGCGAAACCTTGGCTCGCTCCAACGCGGTCGATGTAGTGGTGGTGGATTCCGTGGCCGCGCTCGTTCCCAAGGCGGAATTGGAAGGCGAAATGGGCATGGCGACCATGGGCATGCAAGCCCGCCTGATGTCCCAAGCCTTGCGGAAGCTCACGGCGATCCTGAACAAGGGCAAGACGACCTGCATATTCACGAACCAAATGCGCGAGAAGGTTGGCGTGATGTTCGGCAATCCCGAAACCACCCCCGGTGGCAAGGCGCTGAAGTTCTACGCCTCGGTGCGTATGGACATTCGCCGCAAGGACGCGATCAAGGACGCTGCTGGTAACACCATGGGCAACCATGTGAAGGTCAAGATGGTGAAGAACAAGGTCGCGCCGCCTTTCGCGGAAGCGGAGTTCGACATCATCTTCAATCACGGCATCGACAAGGAAGGCAGCATTATCGATGTTGGCCTGGAAGCGGGTGTCGTCGATAAGAAGGGTGCCTGGCTCCAATTCGCTGGCGAACTCATCGGCCAAGGCAAGGAAGCTGCCCGTAAGGCGCTCGTCGATAAGCCCGACCTCGCCAAGAAGATCACGGAAGCGGCTATCGCCAAGCGGATTGCGGATCACGTTACGCCGGTGGCGACTTCCAAGTAATACCTTTTCGGCAAGGTATTTAGGAAAGTGTCACGCGGAGGCGCGGGGACCCGGAGTGGGAAATATTGCGATGGCTCCACGCGTTTGCGCTTCGAGCCTTACGTTGCGGGCACGAAGCGTTGTCCGAAGAGGGACAACAGGAAAAGGGCGACGAACACGAGGCCGACCACCGGAGACAGTGGCGATATGGACAGCAGGTCCACGAGGCAGATCCCGGCCAGCAATCCACCGACCGTCCGCTGCAGGTTGCGATTCTCCTGTTGAAACGTGAATCGCAGGCAGTAAATCGCCCATGCCAGCAGCAATAAGGAAAAGAGGAGTCCAGCCATCCGCCAGGGGCCGTCATTGATCAAGTAAGCCAGTACCAGCGGCAAAGCCAGGGCGACCAAAGGCCATTTAGCCAAGGGGCCCAGAAAGGCTTCGCGCCGGGCCACGTAGCTCAGGCCCACGATCCACCCGGCCAAGGCGATCGCCGTCCACAGGGCGGTACCGGTCAAGCCGGCATTCCCGGCTGCGGCGGCCATGAGCAGGAGAAAGAATCGGCACAGGGCCATCAGGATCGGCGAAAATGCAACCGCCTTGTGCACGGCATCATAGATAATGATGGAGGCCGACAGCAGGACACCCAACGCCGTCACACGTATTCCCAGGGGTAGGAGCGCCAAGAGCCCCACGCCGATCAGGCCGAAGCCGATCCTCCAGACCAACGCTTCGGAAATGTGATTGCTCGGAATTGGACGAGCCCGCCGGTTCTGGCGATCGAATCCGGCATCGAAGGCGTCGTTGAGATACATCCCCCCGATATAGAGACACGACGAAGCCAACAGCAGGACTGCCAGGCGCCAGGCTTCACCGCCATCGGCCAGCAGCCAGCCCGCGAGGCAATTCGACCAGACCGTCGGCAAGTTCGAGACTCGGCCGAGAATCAACAACGTTCGGAGGAATGCGGGGTTGGTTCCCATCGATGACGCGAGTTTAGCGGGAATCGCTTCCCGATTGAAGGGGGGCGTTTTCTTTGAGGGCAGCCCGGCTGAACCAGGCCGCCACGGCGAGCAACAGAACGTTCGACACTCCAATAATCACGACCACCCGTTTCAACCCCAGGTCTGGACCAAGGGCCAGTATCCGGTCGCCATTCCAATTGATCGCCATCACATACAAGAGCGACACCACCGCCGCCCCGACTACGACTCGATAGCGGCCATGGGCTAGCAGGTTGGAAATCAGCACATTGGCGAGCGTAAAGGCCAGCATTGCCCAGCCAAACCAGGGAACGAGGAGGCTGGCAACGGCGGAATCCGCCCGGGGAAACAGGATCTTCACCGGCAACCAGGGAAGGATCGTCATGGCGAGTGCCGCCACGCCGCCGAGCACCGCCGTGGTTAGCAAGGTGAGCTGCAACGCGTTGCTCTTTTCCGAAGTCGCGCGGCTCCGGGCCACCTTGGGGAACATAACCAAGGCTAGCGGAACGGTAAACTGGGTGAGGGCAAATCCCAGGGTTTGGGCTGGGGCATAGCGCTGTCCAAGGTCGAATTCGTCGATCCGTCCCTGGGGTATAATGCCACGCAAAAAGATCAGATCGAGCTGCGACAAGGTTTGCAGGGCCGCGCCAATAAGAGTCAGGGGCACCAGGACGCCCAGCCATTTGCGCCAGTTCGGTGAGCTGCCGGGTCGCGAGAGAATCGGCAATAGGGCCCACCCACCAAGGGCCAGAGCGGCAAGATTCCCGATCAGGGCTCCCACGATCGCCCCGGCGGCGTGGGCGTGAAATAATAGGACCACGAAGACGATACCGCCCGCCCGGCCCAATCCGTCCAATATGGATACCCAGCCAAAAGTGAAGAAATCCTGTTTGCCCTGCAGGATGCCGCGGCAGATCGCGAGCCAGAGGGTGGCGAGCATCAACCCCCAAGTCGCCCACAGCGCGGACACGCCTTCCAACTTCAGGTCCCGGGCCAGCGTCTCGCCGCGAAACAGGATATAAATAGCGACCAGACCCATCAAGACCCCGATGGCCAGAGCCGTCTGGCGGGCGGCGCGGCCTACGGCACCCACCTGTTCCGGCGTGACCGCCATGGCGGTCTGCTGGGCGAATAACGTCCAGATCCCCGTTTGGGGCGCGCCCAGGATATAGAAAATGCCCAACAACGATTTGAACTGGCTGTACTGGTCGAAGCTGAGGCGCGCATTGAGGAAGGTGTGCACGAAAGTCATGCCCACGCCGCCGAGCAATGTGGCCATCACCATCCAGGCGCCTTGCCTGAAGAAACTGCCCGCTTTATCGGCCATTACCGGTTTCCTTGGGTGCGGGTTTGGGGTTGGGTGCGTTCTTCAAAAAAATCCACCGCCCGCCGGGCGATGACCGGCCAGTCGAGTTCTCGTTGCACTCGCGCCGCCGCTGCCAGTCCGATTTGCCGCCGCTTGGGTTCCGGCATATCAAGCCAGTAAAGCAGGCACGCCGCCAGGCTCTGGGGTTCAAATTGCGAAAACCGGAGGGCAGGTTCGTCGACGAAATAGCGTTGAAGGTTTTCCAAGGGAGTGCTCGCCGCGGGAATTCCGCAGCCGAGGTATTCCACCGCCTTCGCCACAAACGCACAGTGAACGCCTTCGGAAGACTCATAGGGAATCCAGCCCACGGTGGCTTGCGCGAGATGCGCTGCGATTTCCCCGTAGGGAACGAATCCTGGCAGCTCAAGTTTCAAGTTCGGGCAGGCGCCCTTGATCCGAGTCGCGAAGGAATCCAACGTGGGTGTTTTCCGCCCCACGAATTTGAAGAGAACCTCCGGTTTGGCGGCGTGCACCAGGCGCACCGTTTCAAAAGCGATGGGGCCGAGGTGATGCTGGTCGAACGAGCCATGCATCACCACCGTGGGCGATCTGCCAGGGGCTTCATCAGTGCGCGGTCGAAACAGTTGGGCGTCGTAGCCATATTGGATCGCGGCGATGCGTTCGGCCGGATAACCCGTGGCGGCAAAACGTTCG
>DATJII010000240.1:0-5714 GCA_035493435.1 Candidatus Limnocylindria bacterium
AGGGTGATAATGCCGCCGCCATCCGGCGCCGTACTGTCCGTGATGAGCCGTTGGACCGGCGATCCGCCGATCACGCAACGGAGTACTCCGCCCGCGAAATCGTGGGCTGGGTAGTCCGAAGGAGCCCAGGAACCGCTCGGCTTGCGGATATAGAGTGTCGCGGCATTCGTGGCGGCCGCGTTGACGGCGCCGGAAACTTCCCAGTCGGCGGCAATGGCCGGACAACCGTCATGGAAAACCGTATAGTTGCATTGCTGGCTGAACAGCAGGCGCGGTACCGCCCGGTCAAAAACCGCACCCATCGCCGAGGCATTGGCGCTCAGTATAGGCCCATCGGCGGACACGTCCTCGATGTCGCCGATGAAGATCCGGAGCGGCGTCCCGGTAATCGCTCCGTCCGCCAGGCGGGCCTCGTAAATCTCCACGCGCAGCGGGAATTCCAACTGGAACGGAAAATAGAGCCCGAGCGGATTGCCTTCGAAGATCCGGCTTTTGATGGTGACCTGGGTTTTGTCCAGGTTCAGCGCCTCGGAGATATCGCTGTGCTCGAAGTGGCCACCGGTCCAGGTATGGACGCCGTCGCTGAGGGTGACGTCCTCCTCGCCGGTGAAACGGGAATCCACCGGCGTTCCCGGGTACATGATCGAGAACTTATACAGGTGTGCGATCGGCAAGCGGGCCCCAACTGTGACACCGGCCGTCTCGCCGCCGGCCGTGGAGTACTCCGCCGGCAGTTCCCGCACCGAGATCTGGGCGGACGCACTGTCTGGCGCTCGCCACCGCAACGAAAGCTGGGACTGGGCGAAACGTACCAGGAGCAACGACTCCAGTCGCGTCCGGGCCTGGTCGAAGGCCGCGCCGACTGCCCCGGTCAAGGGCAAGGGATTGGTGGCAGCCGTCGCTTTGACGATCGCTGACTTGACCCCGTCCAGCAGCACAAAGGTCCGTTGCGTACCTATATTGGCCACGGAATCGACCTGGATGGACGTGTCGACGGAGGCGATCGCGGCCGCCACGCTGGCTGGCGAGACTCCGCTCCGGATCCAGAAGGGCTTCGCATTTGCCTGGCGCTGGCCGAAGAACGAAAGCAGGCGGATCCACTCCGCCTGGCTCTGCAGCGCGCACGAGAATTCCAGTGGCCGCACCGGCGGCTGGGCATAATAAGTATCGGCGGTCTCGCGGCGGTACCCAATTTGCTGCCGGTCAATCTGCGTCTCGGCAGATCCCGTTTTCGGGCCTGGCGTCCAATCCATCCGGAGCGGCCACACCGGCGGCGCTCCCACAGCTGCAGCCGGACCGGCGGTAAAGGACGCCGTGGGGCCCGCAATCCAGGTCAACGGCGAGGCCTCGACAAAACTGACCGCCACTTTCGCCAGTCGGCCGTCGAGCAGCTCGGGTATAGGTACTTCATTGAACCGCCCCAGGAGCACCGGGACGAGCAGCTCGCCGGCGTCGATCGTGCTGGGGCGGGATCCACCTTCCACAATCGTCCAGGTCCGATCGGCGGCGAAGCGGATATAGTACGCCGCGTCCAGGACGGCCGGAGCAGCCAGGAAGCCAAGCCCGGGCCAGAATGGTACCGCCACGGGAGTCTGCCCGATTTGTCCCAGGGCATTCTGCCATGTGGCTATATCCCCATCCTTGAGGTAGGTGGAAAAAGTGCAGGAGGTCCGGACGCGCTGCGCGAGCGGTGTCCGCGTCTCCCGGGCGGTCAAGCCGACTTCCAGATCCGTGGGGAGATCGATGCGGGCCGTGACGCCATCACGCCAGATCGGCCGCGCCAGGCAGAGCCAGGCGTCCGCGCCGGCAATGGTGGTGGATACGAGCATAGGTCAAGTGGTGCGCAGCCCCATCCGGGCGTTGGTGTGCTTGATCCGCTCGTCAATGTGATCCTGGAGATATCGCCCGAGCTCCCGGGGATCGAAGAATATAGGCGCGTGGACGTTGATCGGACGGCTGTCGCCGGATCCGCCCTGGGCGGCCGCCGGCGTGGCCACGGGCACTGTCGGAAGTCGGCCCTGGCGGAGCTGCTCCAGGACGCGAGGACCAAACCGAGCCGTGGGGCCCGCTGGGATCACGAATTCGGTGCCCTCTTCGCCAACGGTGGCCAAAGTGGTTTGCCCTGGGGTATAGCCACCTTTGGCAAATCCTTTGGTGATACTATAGACCAAGGCAATAAGGGCGGCGATGCCCGCGCCAAAGACTATAGGGCCGGCCACCGGGCCGAGTTCCATGATGCTTCGGAACGCACCGGCGATACCGGTGGCCGTGGCTTGGGTACCTGCGGCTGTCATGGTGACAGCCGTCTGTGTGCCTGATTCGGCCACCACGGCAGTGGTACGCGCCGCGCCTCCGGCCACGGTGGCGGTGGTTTTCAGTCCTTCCTGTGCGGCATGGGCTCCGGCACTCGCCCAGCCAAGGGCGGTCGTCAGGGCATGCCAGGCGACCGTGACGCTCTTCATCACCACGTGGGAGACGATCCACTTGGCGACCATGTCGCTGATCACCTGGGCGATGGATTGACCCAGGCCAACCCACAGCGATCGCACGGCCTGGCCAATGGTCATGGTGCCGTTCAGAAGCCCCTGGAACGAATTGGACAGACCCCGCTCGGTGGCCTGCATGAGCGTGAGGAATCCCTGGGCGGCCTGTTTGGGCCAGCTTCCCCAGTCGTTCTTGATGGCGGTGAACGCGGCCTGAAACTGGTCTCTATAGCTACTGATGCCGGGCTGGCCTTCCAGCGTTGCACGTTCAGCTCCGATGGACCGGCCGCGTTGCCGCAGTTGCGAGATTTCCGTATCCACCCGGAGTGCCCCTTCACGATCGTCCGGTTTGAGGTTGGCCTTGGCCTGTTCGAGTTGCTTCAGCGCGGCAGCCATTTCCGCCGCTTCCTGCTTCAAAACATTTAGGGTCTCGAATCGCTTATCTTCATCGGTAAGCACAAAACTGGCCCCAATTTGAGCCTTCTTTATATCGGCATCGGTGACGATCTTTTCGATTGCATCCTTGGTAGCCCTGAAGCGTTCCTCGGCCTCCAGCGCGGCGGTCTCCTTTGCCTTGACCAACTGGTCATGAGCCGCCTGATCCTTGATGGCCTGTAAGTCCTGTTGAAGCTTCCTTTCGGTCTGTTTGCGTGCACTAATGATTCCGACCAGTTCCGTCTCGACGCCCATCTTGTCCGCCGGGGTCTGAGCGGCAATAAGCTTTGTCTTAGAAGCAAACTCGCTGGCGTTGAGGAAACGGAGATCGGCTTGATAGCCGTCCATCACTAGTTGTCGACGCCGCTCCAAGTACGCCTGCAGCTTGATAACCTCGTTGGAATAGGCACCTTCGTTGAGAGCTTCTTCGGCAGCGATTCTCGATTTTTCCTCATCAAGGATAGCTCTTGACTTCGCTATACCAAGGGCGCGTTGCGAATCAATATATTCCGAGGTTACGTCGTTGGAGGAAGCGATACGAGTTGCCGAACCTTGCGTTCCTGCAAGGGCTAGCTGAGCACGAAGTACTTCTAGGTGCGCTTGCTCCTGATCGGTCAAACCTCTCGGTGCTTCAACTTCCCTCTGGACATTGCCACTCCGTCCCGAAATGCCGGGACCATAGTGGAACTCCTTAACGGTCTGCATCGTCTTCGTAACCGTTTTAGCGAGATCCTCCAGAGCCTTGATCTCTTTCTGGATTGCTTCGACATCGCCTTTGAATGGCAACTCGCCTCCAAACTTTACGAGTTCCTTTCGCAACTCCGCCGCCAATCGCATGTTTTCCAACATCTCAATTCCAGGCCGGACGTTTCGACCCATAGCTCTCACCTTGTCCGACCAGGCCTTGAGAACCGCGTCCACCGCATCGAGCTGCTGTTGGATATCGGCCCGGGTCTTCGCTAGATCCGGCGTCCCCATGGTGGCCGTGCGCTCCTGGACGGCCTTAATAATAGCGTCAACTTTCGCCCGGGCTTCGTTGACCCGTTGCGGCAGATTGCCCACCGCGTCACTTACAAGCTTCACGGCCGCCCAGATGGTTCCCACGGCGGCCACCGTGACGCCTACCGGCCCGGCGACGGCCGCAATACCCGTCCGGAGCGCGGCAAAAGCACCGGTAGCCGCTGTGGCTCCGGCAGCCATCCCTGCGGTGGCGGTGGTTGCGGCGGCGGCCACGGCGGTGGCTTCGCTGGCCACCTGGCCCACGCTAGCGGCGGTGGCCTGGACGGTCTTCTGCGCCGCCACGGCAGTGGCTGCTGCAGCCGTCGCCTCCGCGTTCAATCCGCCGGACGGAGTGGCCGCCTTGGCTTTCTTCGCCGCGTCACCATGGAGGTTGTCCATGGCTTCGGTGAATTGCCGGATCCGGTCGAAGAGGTTGTTTATACCGCCTTCGTCCCCCCGAATCGTCACCGCATTGAGAGCCAGGAAGGACCGGCGGACTTTCTCGGTGGCGTCGGAGATAGCCGCCATCCGGTTGCCGACGTCGCCCAACTTCGGGGCCTTGTCCTTGACCTGGTCAAGCTGCTTGCCCGTCTCAGCGAGGTTCTCGGCAGCCTTGGCGGCCGCGCCCTGCAGGCCCTGCTCGCCGCCAATAGCCTGCGTGATTTCCTCGACGCCTTTGACGACAGCGGCGTTGCCGGTGAGCCCGACGCCGATATTGACCTGGTTTTTTTCAGCCATAGCTATAGCCCCACTTTCGATTGCGCGATGATCTCTTCGGTGAGCGGCAATTCCCCAGGCTTGCCGCCGAACATCTCTCCGACCATGCCGGCGAGTTGAATGGTGTCCCGGGCCTTGGCGCGGAGCGCCGCGTTGAGCCGCAGTTCGAGCAGCTCAACGCTGCTGTCCAAAGCCTCCTCCCACGTCAGAGCGGGAATTCGGGCGCAGCAGTCCCCGATCCAGTCTGCGAGGGGGATGAAGTTATGACCTGATCCAGCGCCCCCGATGGCAGGGAGTCCATCTGGCGCGCCAGCTCGCGGCGCACCCATCCGAAAAAACGCACGTTCATCCTCCCCATCACTTGCGCGACCACTTCGTAAGTTTCCGGGGTCAACGTCTCGGACCAGCCCGCTGGACGATCGCACGCCATGTCGACCAGGCGCATCTCATCGTCAACATGACGCCGGGCCGCTTTATATTCCTTAACCTTGAAGGGACGAACCTTGACCTTTTCGCGGGTTCCATCCTCGTGCTCGACCTCACCCCCCGCGCCCCCGAAGAGCAGTTCGTCCTTCGTGGGGCCGGGAAGCGTTGCGGTTTTACCATCTGCCAGATTTGGATTCATGATTTTGGATTCTAACTACGGATTTAGTCGGCTTTGAGCTGCCGGATGCCGGTGAGGGCCATGGAACGATTGCCCGCGGCAGTGGATCCGCCAGCGGTGTGAAGAACGATGCGGACCGAATGTTCGCCCCGCATGTTCGAGATTGGCTTGGTCGCGCCCGTGTTGCCCTGGGGACAGAGTTTCAAGGCGTAGATATAGGTGCCGCCGCCCTGGCTGTTCAGGGAAACGTTGCTCGCCACCTGGACGCCGTCAACGTAGGCGTCGTAGGTCCCGGCATTGGAACCGACCTCAAAATACGCGATCGCGTAGTCGCCCCGGTATTTGAACGCGATGGAGGAATTCGCGCTGTCGGTGTACTTGATGTTATACAGGTTGTCCCGCGACGATTCATCCGTCCAGGTACCACCGTAGTCCACCTGGCTGAACGGAATGTCCTCGGTGTCGTGGGTCAAAAA
>DATJII010000241.1:0-2879 GCA_035493435.1 Candidatus Limnocylindria bacterium
CGGATAATATCACTGCTGCCATCGCAGCCAGGGCCCCAGGCAGCATCGCGCCTATCTCGTGGCCGAAGTTCCCCCGAATTCCCCAGCCAATGGAGAGAGACAACGCCACGGCCAGCAGGCGCCAAACTCCGTGAGAGCCCACGTGAGCGGGCGAGTTGGTGGGAAGAGTAGTCATGGCTGGTGAAGCAGTGCAGGCGAGTCTGAATCCGATACGATACGGGTCAAGGAAGCGCTTGAAGTGGCTGGAACGATGCTCGTTCCCAAGAGTGCCAAAGCGGTGGTGGCGCAAGGAAAGCCGCCCGTAAGGTGGTGCACGTCACACAAGCTCATCGGCCCAAGGGGAATCACAGAAGTTGGGAGGAACGCCACCGTTCGACCGCATCCCGGTCGATCCGTTGTTTCCAGCGGGCGGGGCCCCGAGGTGATTGGGGGGAAGACAGGCGTCGAAGTAGCTGCATGGTCGGGGGAGGTGGTTCGGGTTGCGGTATTCGTGCCTTTCGGCGCTTCGCGTAGTATTCCAAAGGGATGGCCGTGTCTGCCATTTACAATTCTTCCGGCAGGTAGCACTCTCGCCCCACCTGCCGAAATAGGTCATGTCGGGGGTGAGTTCAAACGCAGGAAAACACCAATACATATGGGCGACAAATCACCAAAATCCACACAGAAGAAAAACTCCCAAAAAGAGGCCAAGGCCAGCAGCGCCGACCAGAAGAAGAAATCGGCCGCCGCCGCACAGTCAGCTGCCAAGAAGAAGTAGTCTTGGGATTCGACTGTCTCTCCGGTATATAGAAACGGAGAGACAGTTCGGGTGGCTTCACCCGGTTTGATTCAGTCTAGAAATCCACTTCCAGCCGCCAGCCTACTTCAGCCTTATTTGCGGCTTCCAAGATGCGGAGACAATGCCGCAAATCTTCGGTCACGCCGTCGGTATGCGCCGCAGGGTGTCCGATCAAGGCTCTGACCGTATTGAGACCGTCGGTGGTGGCAAAATAGTGCAGGGCGGGCATCTCCAGTGCTGCGCCGTTTTCCTCCTCGTTTTCGAAGAATTCTTCCAACTGTTCAGGGTTGGCACTGATGAACTCTGACAGTGGCTTGACGCCCATTGCTGCGGCCGCTTCGTCCAACGCTTCCACGTGACTTGCCAGGCATTTTCCATCCATGCCCGTGTCCAATCCCTCGATCGGCGCCTCAAGGGCAACATAATAGGATACTCCCATAGGATAAGGCGATTTATTGGGATGATCAACGTTGCCGGACGCAGGCATTCCTACGCAAACACCGCTTCGACTGGGACACCTTTTCCATCTTCGGTAGCATAGAATGGCCGTTGTTCGATATTGAATACGGTCTTTGGGCTCATGCCCATTGCGGTGAAAATCGTGGCGTGCAGGTCGCGGATGGTGACCGGATTCTTGATGGCGACGAGGGGCCGCTCGTCGGCGGTTGCGCCATAGACAAAGCCACGTTTCATACCGCCCCCGAACATGACCACGCTGGTGCCGCCCGTGAAGTGGCGATGAAGTCCGTAGTGCTTCGCTTCCTGGAGCGTATCCGAGGGAGCGGTGGCTTGGTCAAAGGCCTTGGACCCGGGAACGCCCTCAATCAAGGCATCACGGCTGAACTCACTGGCCAATACGATCAGCGTCCGATCCAGCATTCCCCGCGCTTCCAGGTCCAGGACCAATCGGGCGATCGGGCCATCAATATCGTGATGCATGCGATCGACGGTGGCGTGTCCCTCGGCATGGGTGTCCCAGTTGAAGAACGGCACATACTCGGTGGTCACTTCCACAAAACGGGCACCGTTTTCGACCAGTCGCCTCGCCAGCAGGCAGCCTTGCGCAAATCGAGTTTCCCCATAGGCCTCCCGGGATTCCTTGGGTTCCAAGGAGAGATCGAAGGCAGCGCTCTCCTTGGAACTCAATAGGCGTTGCGCGTTGTCCATCGCCCGCAACATGGACTCCTGTTGATAATCGCTCAGGTAATCGCGATTCGGGTTTTTATCAATGAGGTTCCGGTAGAAGCGATAGCGGTCGGCAAAACGGCCTGGAGTCATGCCTTTGGGCGGTCGCACGGCGTCAGCCGCAGCGGCCGGTTCCGGCAGGTTCATGGGGCCAAATTCGCTGCCGAAAAAGCCGGCCGTCGTAAAGGCCTTCAGTTCCTCACCCTCGCCATTGCCTTCCAGGTGCTGCCCGATATTTATAAACGCGGGCATCACTGGATTTCGTGGCCCGAGGACCTTGGCCATCCAAGCTCCGATATGTGGGCAGGCGACAGTCTGTGGCGGAACGTAACCGGTATGCCAATGGTATTGGTGGCGGGAATGGAGGATACTGCCAAGATCTGGCTGAACGGCGGAGCGGATCAACGTCGCCCGATCCATGATCTTCGCAATATTTTCCAGCCCCTGGCAGATGCGAAGGCCATCGACTGAGGTATCTATCGCCGGGAAAGTGCTCAGCATCTTGGCGACCGGAAGTCCTTTTTCGAACGGGCTATAGCGCTTGGGATCGAACGTTTCCGGAGCCGCCATGCCGCCTCCCATCCAAAGCAGAATGCAGGCGTCTGCACGGGCATGCGGCGCTTCGACCTTTTCCTCGCCTGGACCTGCGCCGAGCAAACGGGGTGCGGGCGACATCAAGGCGGCCAAGCTGGCGGCCGACAGCTTTTTAAGAAAGTCGCGGCGCGGGTTGGATGGATCGAGAGTTTTCATGGCGGCGCGGTGCAGCGATTCAGGTATTACCTTAGCAGAGAAACGGTTAACGCACGAGTTGGAATTCCGGTAACAAAGCCAGGCTCCATACCAGGTCCTCGGTGCCGGAGGCCGTCGGTTTGGGACCCATGGCTGTCCGTGCCAGCTTGAGTTCCTGATGGGACGG
>DATJII010000242.1:0-18689 GCA_035493435.1 Candidatus Limnocylindria bacterium
TCCGCGCCACCCGCAAAACACCTTGATTGGTCGAAGGCGCGGCCCATAGACGCGTGCCGATCAACAGCGCCAGCATCACCCAAAGCCGTTGCAGTCGGCTCCTCCTTGTTTTCCAGGCAAACCACCGGCGTCCGCCAAAGCCCGGGAGGGCGAGACTCCGTCGAGCCCATCCTGATGGTAAGTGGTTTCGCGCTGGAATTCCCCCTTGCCGGAATGAAAAAGGAGGAGGGTATACGCTAATTTGCTCTTCGTTTCCCGAACTGTTTATCGAAGCGATTAGCCCCGCCGATTGTTGGGCTCGACGGAGTCCCGCCCTCCCGGATTTTAGCCGCCTGGCGGTCCTTGTGGACCGACGACGATCACTTGAACTCCCGGGCGTCGTGGCGAGTTGCTCTCGTTCCCCGTTCCTCGGCGTTATGTTATTGGGCAAGGACATCCAGGTCGGGGCCAATTAGCGTTCCCGTTTGGGATCCATCACTTCCTGGAGTCCTTGTCCCAGGAGATTGAAGGACAACACCGTTAGCAATATGGCCACTCCCGGCACGATCACGATATGCGGTGCCGCGATGAAGTAGGGCTGTCCATCGGCCACCATTGATCCCCAGGTGGGCGCAGGCGGTGGAACTCCGATCCCCAGGTAGCCCAGCCCTGCCTCGATCAGGATCGTGTTGCCAGTATTCATGACCGACAGGATAATCACGGTGGGCAGCAGGTTGGGGATCAGGTGCCGAAAAATAATCGCCAGGTCGGTGGCTCCCAATGCCCGGGCAGCCGTAATATAATCGCGTTCCTTCAGGGAGAGCACCTGGCCACGAATCACCCGCACCATGCCCGGCCAGCTTACGAACCCGATGACAATGAAAAGGCTCGCCACACCCCGTTTGAATTCGATGTCCAGCGAATGCCACGGCAGAGCGGCCGGGTGCAGGTGGATGATCCGCGATTTGTCCATGAGCCCGGCGAGTGCGACGGCCAGCAGGATCGAAGGAATCGCCAGCGCAATCTCCGTCAGGCGCATCAAGCCGAGGTCCATCTTGCCTCCGTAAAACCCCGCCAACAATCCGACCGTCACCCCGACCAAGGTTGCCGCGAGGACCGCGGCGGTTCCGACGGATAACGAGACCCGTGCCCCATGAATCGTCCGCGCCAGTACGTCACGCCCCAAGTTGTCGGTTCCCAGCACGTGTGTGCCGCTCACCGGCAGAGGCATGCCATCGCTGTCCAAGCCGTTTTGGTCCTGGTGGATCGGCTCCTTCAACCAGTGGATGCGGGTCAGGAGTGGCGCCGAAATCGCGAGGAGAACCAAGCCCACCAGCAGCACGCTGCCGACGGTCGCCAAGCGATTCCGGCGGAGGGCGGCCAGGATGCCACATAGGAGTCCCGTTGTATTTCGCATGAGCAGTCGCGCCTACGGCTGGGCGCAAATGGTTCGGTGTGCGGATGCGAGAAACAAGCGTTCTTTTGTCCGTTGCCGCCGCCTTTCCCCGTAAACTTCGTGGTTGCTTGCCATCAATGCCCTGTTGCAGCCTGCCTCAGCATTACCCGTTCCCATGGACACTCTTCCCGCTCGATTTTGTTGCCGCCTCACCCGGTCGGCGACGTTGATGATTCTCACCGCCTTCTTAACAGTAACGGGTTGTGTCAGCTACGAGAGCGCCAGTGAGCATTCGGGCAGCTTTACCGCCCCCTACTTGGAACTGATGCCGAACAAATCTGCCGACGTTGCTGCGGGTTCCTGGTCGGCTCGACTGGGAGAGGGAAAGATGGGTGAGGGGATGAACTTTGGGGCGAGCGTGGTCCTCCGCGAGCAAGCCTACGCTTCCACCTTCGGACGCTCCGCCCGTGACCTGGTGTGGCTGAATCGCGACGACGGGAAATCGTCGCAGATGGAGTTTCAGCTGGTGGGCGACGCCGGAACGGTTCACCTCACGGGCCAGCGAAATGAGCGGACTGCCTCGGGTAGCTATAGCTTCGAGCCTAATACGTCGTTCGTTTCCCAAACCGGGGCCGCTTTGTCTTCGCCGCCTCCGACCCACGACCTGTTCTTGGCCACTTTGGCCAATGTCTCGGCGAGTGACATCTCCGGGTTTGCCGCTACGGGGCTGCGGTTTGACCTGGCCCAAGCCACCCGTCTAAAGCAACATGGGGTGCAACCGGACTATGTCCGCAAGGTCCGTCGGCAGAACGATTTCACCGTCGAAGAGATCATCCAGTTGCGCAACAACGGCGTCCCGGCCGACTTTCCGGCGGAAGTTCATGATGCCGGACTGAACGTGCCAGCCCAGGCGATCATTCGCCTGCGAAACAACGGTGTGAGCGGATCGGTCGTGCGCGGTTGGAAGGAGTTGGGTCGGCCGTTGGGGGTGGAGGAAATCATACGCCTGCGAAACAACGGGGTTAGCCCCGATTACGGCAAAGCCGTGGTGGAGGTCTTGCCCGACGCCGAGGTCGAACAGATCATCCGGCTGCGCAACAACGGCGTGGGAAGCGGATACCTCAAGGACCTCAAGTCCGTCGATCCCAAGCTTACCGCCGCGGAAGTCATCCGCCTCCGCAACATGGGGGTTTCCGCAGACTATCTTATGGCCTGGCGGAAATCGGGTCTGGACTACTCCACCGAGGATATCATCCAGTTACGCAATAACGGCGTCAGTCCCGACTACGCCTCTGTCGCCAGCGCGCCCGATCGCAAACCCCTCTCGGCGGACGCCATCATTCGCCTGAGAAACCGCGGCCTGTCGCCCAAGGAAGTGCGTGAATTGCGGGAGTGAGCGGGGACGGTACAAGTGGGATTCTTTTTGAGGAAGATGCGGGTGCCGGACCTGAAACACTTGACATCGTGTCCTTGGGACACTATCAATTCGGCGCGCTGGCATGCCACGCGGAGACCAAATGGAAAAAATCCTATTTTATCGCACGACTGAGGACTACGGCGCGTTCTCAAACTTCTCGCCCCATCCCTTCACTCTAAAGGGAGTCATCTGGCCTACGTCGGAACATTATTTCCAGGCGCAGAAATTCGCCGATTTACAACACCAGGAGGAGATTCGCAAGGTTGCGTCCCCAATGGTGGCCGCCCGTATGGGACGTAGCCGAAAGCGTCCATTGCGTTCAGATTGGGACGTAGTCAAGGAAGACGTTATGCGCGAAGCGCTGGCGGCGAAGTTCGCCCAGAATTTGGCCATTCGATCCCTTCTGCTCGCTACCGGTGACGCCGAATTGGTCGAGCATACAGCGAACGACAGGTATTGGGCCGACGGAGGAGACGGCACGGGGCGGAATCGATTGGGACAATTGCTCATGGAATTGAGAAGCCAGATGCAATCGTGTCCGCAATCCGTATAGAAATACCCATGTCCCACGCCTACCAATACCCGCGAGCCGCATTGACCGTCGACTGCGCGGTCTTTGGTTACGACGAAGGCGAGTTGAAGGTTCTGCTAATCGAGCGCGGATTGGAACCCTACAAGGGACTCTGGGCACTGCCTGGGGGATTCGTTCGGGTCGAAGAAACGCTCGATGCCGCAGCTCGACGTGAATTGCATGAGGAAGCCGGTTTGACGGACGTGTTCCTCGAGCAATTATACACCTTCGGTGCGGTGGAGCGTGACCCCCGCGAAAGAGTGATTAGCGTGGGATATTATGCCCTCGTGAAACTGGCCGAGCATCGTGCTTCCGCGTCGACCGATGCCGCCAAAGCCGAATGGTTCCCCGTCTCCAAGGTTCCCAAACTGGCCTTTGACCACGCGGAAATCCTCGCCGCCGCCCTGGCGCGACTGAAAGGCAAAGTCACCTACGAACCTGTCGGATTCGAACTCCTGCCGCCCAAGTTCACCCTGTCACAACTCCAACATCTCTACGAAGCCATCCTGGAGGTGACCCTGGACAAGCGCAATTTCCGGAAGAAGGTCCTGGGCTACAAGCTGCTGATACCGCTCGAAGAGCAACAACGCACCGGACGCCACCGCCCCGCCCAACTCTTCCGTTTCGACGCGGTCAAGTATGAGAAGTTGAAGAAGCGTGGGTTTCACTTTGAGGTGTAGTAATTGTTATAATTAATTTTCCCTCTTCGCACCTTGACGATCGACAAATCTATTCAGCACGATCTGGTGAATGAAATCTGGCGCACAACGTAAGCGCTTGCCGTCATGGAGTGCGGTGGCAAGCAACGCGCGACACCGCTTTGGCATCACGTGCAGTTCTCAAGTACTTGAAACGTAGCTGAAGCTGTCAGTCATCCAAAAGCGTTGTTGCATCATACAAGTGTTGTGCTGCCGCTACCTCTTATGGCAGTAGCGATGGCGTTTTTGACTCCGACCTCGCCACCGGCACATAGTGACCAACCACTCCCCAAAGCGGTGTCGCGCGTCGCTTGCCACCGCACTCCAAGACGCTTCGCGTCCGCTGTGCTCAACTACCCTCACCCCAGCAACTCCTGGATCTCATCCCAGCTTAGCGATTCCGTGAAGGCTGCCTCTCCGGTGAGTGTCGCGGAGATCAGTTCACGTTTCCTGCGTTGCAGGTTGAGGATTTTCTCCTCCACCGTTCCGCGCGCGATCAGCTTATAGCTCGTGACCACCCGCGTTTGGCCGATTCGGTGGGCGCGATCGGTGGCCTGGTCCTCGGCGGCCGGGTTCCACCACGGATCGAAGTGCATGACGGTGTCCGCCCCCGTCAGGTTCAGGCCGGTGCCACCGGCTTTGAGTGATATAAGGAACACCGGAATGCCGCTGTCGTTTTGGAATTGGTCCACCACGGCCGCCCGGTCCTTGGTGGATCCATCCAGGTAGCAGTAGCGGATTTCGTCTGCTTCCAATTGCTCACGCAGCAGCCGCAACATGGAGGTGAACTGGCTGAACACCAATACCCGGTGTCCACCGTCGATGACTTCATCGAGCAATTCCGTGAAGAGCTGGACCTTGCCACCGACGGATGGTTTCTTCGCCGATTTGGTGGTCGCCAAGTCCTCCGTGCCGGAAGGCGTATCTGTCTCCTCGTCGCGGACCCCGACCAGCCGCGCGTCGCAGCAAATCTGGCGCAGTCGGAGCAACGCGGTGAGCACTAGCAAGCGATTCTTGCCGCCTCCACCCGCCTGGGGTGACGTTTGATCCAGCACTTCCTTGCGGGTGGCGTTGAGGACCTGTTGATAGATCGCTGCCTGGTCGTCCGTCAGGTCGCAGAAGGCAATTTGCTCCAGCTTATCCGGTAGTTCCTTGACCACGTCCCGCTTGAGTCGGCGGAGCAGGAATGGCCGCACCCTTTTCGCCAGGCGAGCCATGGTGTTGGCATCCTTCTCGCGAGCGATGGGAATCTCATACCGTTCCTGAAAATCCTTTGCCGTACCGAGATAACCCGGCATGAGGAAGTCGTAGATGCTCCAGAGATCAAGCACCGAGTTTTCCAACGGCGTGCCGGTCAGCACGACTTTATAGCGCGAACGGAGCGCCTTGACTGCCTGCGCATTTTGCGTCTTGCGGTTCTTGATGTGCTGCGCCTCGTCAAGTGCCACCGT
Source organism: Candidatus Limnocylindria bacterium (assembly GCA_035493435.1). Classification (GTDB taxonomy): domain Bacteria; phylum Verrucomicrobiota; class Verrucomicrobiia; order Limisphaerales; family UBA9464; genus DATJII01. Next base: position 5,513 of record DATJII010000242.1, read on the forward strand.
GTCAAATTCGAAGTTCTTATATTGTTCCAGGTCACGCCGGATTAACGCGTAGCTCGTGACCACCAGATCGCTCGTCGCAATCTCGGCAAAGAGGGGCTGCCGATCCGATCCCGAGATGGCAACCGTCTTAAGTTCTGGCGTGAAACGTTTGGCCTCTGCGATCCAGTTGAAGACCAGCGACGTGGGACAGACCACCAGGCATGGCAGGCGTTTGGAGGTGGCGTTGGTGCGGCTGGCCCTCAGGTGAGCCAGCACCTGGAGGGTCTTGCCCAGGCCCATCTCGTCGGCCAGGATTCCGCCAAAGAGATTTTCCCGCAGGAAACCCAGCCACGCGACGCCGTGTTTTTGATAAGGGCGCAGGACCTCCTCCAGGTTTCCCAGGGGCGGACATATAAGCTTGGCCTCACCTTTCTGTTTCCTGGCTCGCTCGCTCCAGGCGGCGGGCGCCTGCATCGTAAGCCCGTGTTCGGTGGTGGAATTTTCCAGGTATCCGGCTTGCGCCGAAGACATCTTATATCGGACGCCCGCCGACCCGGACTGTTGCTGTGGATTGCAGTCGAGCAACACTTCCTGGAGTTCTTCCACGGCGCCGGTATCTATGACGGCGAATTTTCCGTTTTTTAGGCGCTTGGAACCGTTGCCGCGCAGGAGTTCCTGGATGTCCACCGGGGAAAACCGTTCACCGCCGGTGCTGGTATAGGCGACTTCCAGGTCGAACCATTGCTCGCCGCTGGGAATGACCCGCAGTTCAGGCGTGATGTGTTCGATGTTTTGTTTCGTGCTGCGGTCGAGGCGCTCTTCCAGGTGGATTTCCCATACCTTTTCCAGCTTGGGATGCTCGCGGGCGAAGAAGGTGAGAACCCGATCCTGGCCAAGGAGCTGCCATTGCCCTTGGACATTCGGCCCCGTAAAACCAGCCTGGCGCAGCCGCATGAAGGCACGATGTTCCGAACCTAGATCCCGCGTGGAATAACGCTTTGCGTTGGTGGGATCGGGTAGCCAGTGAACCTCATCTCTTGCGGTCACACCCACGGTCATGATGCGCGATCCGTAGGCGCATTGCAGGGTGCCCGTGAGTTGGGCCAGTCCACCCGCGAGATTTAGGATGAACTTGGGCGGTGCCTGCTCGAGTACGAAATCTTCCAGGCGAAAATTGGCTTCCACCTGCCCGCTGGACAACAACGGAGCCCAGTCCCGGGAAAGAAATTCGGGCACCCGGATTCTCGGAATCCGTACCGGTCCTTGCAGGATGCCGGGTGCGCTTGGTGGAACTTGCACCGGCCGAATCTCGGTGCCGATCAAGGTCCAGATGGACGATTCATAGGCCAGGGTTCCGGTGGGTGCCGTCGCAGTTCCTTTGGCACTCAACAGTATTTCTCCGTTCGATTCCAGTGTCGCGCGGAGGGGAACAGAGACGGGCTTCAGCGAGACTTGCAGCCGCTGCTTCTTGGCGAGGGTTAGATTGGGGTGTCCATTGAGGACCGGCAACAGACTGACAAAATCCTTGGTTGTCAGTTGTGCCATACCCGGCGTGTCGCCACCGCAAATCAATTCCGCCGCATCCAGCAGTGCGGCATCCGCTGGCGAGAGGGAATACGAGCCGGACTTGGCAAATACATTGAGCGGGCTTCGGGCTCGTTGGGTCGCCCCCTCGAAAACGACCATCACCCGGCCCCTGGCGGCGGCCTCCATTAGGTTGGGCGGCAGGATAATATGGATTTCCAGCGATTCACCCGTCTCAGTGCGGCGGATTCGCAGAGGATCCTTGGTGGGGATCGCTTTGGCCGTTGGCGCCGGGATGGCAGTCCCGGGTTTACCAGGGAGTTTGGTGGGCGCCGCAGGCGTATCGTCACCGCTGGCAGGTATCTTTAGATAGTGCAGGCCCACCGCCACTGAGTGCGCGCAGATCGTGCCCCACTGGCGCGATTGCCGGCAGGTGCACATGTTTTCAATGTCGATGGAATCCTTGATCGACAGCCCCGCGCGGTAGGAGGAATCGTCGGCCACGACTACTCCCTTGAGGATCGGTGGCGTCCAATTCGACGAAAGCACCTTGCCCGTGGCCAACAAGGCGCGGGCGTGCTTTACCGCCTCCCATCCTGCGATTTTCTGGAAGAATGCTTCGCTTAATTCGACTGCTGCCACGGGATTAAGAGACTGTTTTAGAAGTGGCTTGGGTCTGATGCGCCAGGGAAAAAGAGCGAGGGCTAGGCGTCCTGAGGGAGCATATCTGCGAAGATCTGTGACCGAAGGACAACAACTCCCTCGCTCTTTTTCACCAGCAGCAGGCCCAATTGCACTTTTAAAACAGTCTCTAAAGAAAAGGCCGGGCGATCGGAGAAACGCGCCGGCCCGGTTGGAAATATTATTTATCTCACTGGGGATGCGTGGAAGACCAGCCGCGGACGAAGCCGATGCATTGGCCCACGTCGCCAACCGAGTGATCCCAGTTATATTCGTATTCGATGCTGATATTGCCGTCGAATTTCTGCTTCCGCAGTTCCGCCAGCACGGCACCGATGTCCGTGATTCCGCTGCCGAAGACCACGTCGTGTTGGCCAGGTCCGAGGGCGGGCCGGTCCTTCATGTGCATGCTGATGATCCGGCCGGAGAGGATCTTCATGCAGTCGAGGGCGACCATGCCGGAGGTTTGCCAGTGCCCGATGTCCGCACAGGCGCCTACCCGCGGATCGCGGTCCTTGACCAATTCTGCGATGAACTTGGGATCCCACACTTTATAATTGGGATCCGAGGGATTGCGCCCATGCTCATGGTAGCCCACACGGATATCGAATTCCTTCACCAGCTTGTCGATGGTGTCGATGGCGTCCACCGATTCGGTCGTGATGCCATAGAGTTCCATCTTTTTGGCAAATTCGAAGATCTTGCGGGCTTCCGCCTCGTTCTTGGGGATGCCCACGACGCCGTAGTTCACTGCGCGCACATGGTGCTTCGCCAACTTCTCCTTTACCTTGGCAACAATCTCGTCGCTCGCGTTGTGATCCCATTTCACCGTCGGCATGTCCGCCGACAATTTCTGGCCGGGATAGAATTCGATCACCATGCCGCCGGCCTGCTCCGTCTTTTCGATCGCCTCAAATACCGAAAAGCGATTGAAGGTGTACGCTTGGGCGCCAATGGCGAACCCGCCGATCTTGACGTCGTCGGGAATGGGAGTGGCATTGACGACGTGGCAGAGGCTGGCCAACAACGCCGTGGAAGCCGCGGTGGCAATGGCCCGGCGCAGGGATGGAAAGTAGTTCATAGTGAATGGAATCGCGTGTTGGACGAAGCGGCCAGAGCTCGCATTCGCCCGGGCGATCGGTCCTCCTCAAACCTTTTTGGTGAGCGCCACACCCAGCTTGAGCAGCGTCTGGGCGTCGTCGTCCGATTTGCCCTCGGCGTAGATCCGCAGGATCGGTTCGGTGCCTGATCCGCGCAACATGAGCCAGGTGCCGTCTTCGGCGATGAATTTGACCCCGTCGAAGGACTTGACCTCCTTGAGCTTTGATTTCAACAACTTGGCGGGCGGGTTGGCCTTGCAGAATTCCATCAAGGCACCCCGTTTCTCCAGCGGGAAATGGGTGTCGATACGCGCATAACGGAGCACGCCAAATTCCTTGTCCAGGTCTTGGAGAAGCTTCTTGAGGGGCTTGCGCTCGGTGGCGAGCAACTCCAGCAGCATGAGGCCCGCCGCGATGCCGTCGCGCTCGGGGATATGGCCAGGGAAACCGATGCCACCGCTCTCTTCGAATCCGAGCAAGACTCCGCCCTTCATCATCTCGCTGGCCACATACTTGAAACCAACGCCCGTTTCGACCAGTTCCAGGCCATACTTCGCGCAGATCATGTCGACCATGGAAGTGGTGGTCAGCGCCTTGATCACACGGCCTTTCATCTTGCGATTCAGGATGTAGTGCCGGAGCAGCAGGCAAATGATCTGGTGCGTGGTCAGCGGCGAACCGTCACCCATCATGCCGCCGACGCGGTCCGCGTCGCCGTCCGTCACCAGGCAGATGTCGTGCGGATGCTTCTTCAGGTACGGTGCCGACTTGACGTAGTTACGGGCGATGGGCTCGGGGTTGATACCCCCGAAATTGGGGTCGTGCTCGGCGTTGATCGTGGTGACCTTGCAGGTCGTTCCCGCGAGCAATTCGTCGAAGCATCCAGCCCCCACGCCGTAAAGTGCTTCATGGGCAAACTTCAGTTTCGAACCGGCAATCAGGTCAAAGTCCACCAGTTTCTTGCACGCCGCATAGTGGGCAGGTCGGACGTCCTTGACCCTGATTTTCTTGGCTTTGACAGCTTCAGCAAAACTCAGCGCCTGGACCGGCGATTTGTCGAGTTGGGCCTCCACCGCCTGGCACATGGACGGTTCGGCGGAACCGCCGTACCAGGCCTTCAACTTGAAGCCGTTGAAAGACGCTGGGTTGTGGCTCGCCGTGATCATGACTCCGCCTACGGCCTTCTGGCGTTTCACAGCGAACGACACCGAGGGCGTAGGGGTGGGACGGTCCGTCAGGGTAACGATAAAGCCATTACCAGCGAGGATCTCCGCCACGCGTTGGGCGAATTGGTCGGACAGAAATCGGCGATCGTAGCCGACCACGACTTCGTTGGTGGTGTTGGGCGCTGGTTGCGCCTTCCAGTAATCTGCCGTCGCTTGGGCCACACGGTCCACATTGGCGAAAGTGAAATCTTCCGCGATGATCGCCCGCCAGCCATCCGTCCCGAATTTGATCGCACCCATAAAGTGGCCGCGATGAAACACGTTTAGGCCCCGGAAAGCACGTATTTTTCGAGTCCCGACCCAAGGTAGCAGCGGCGGCCCGCCGCTGAGAATGGAGTACCGACGGCCGTAGCTCCGCACAACGACTCGGAAGTGCGTTCCCTCAAAACAATTCTTTGTAGCCGACCGAGAGGTAACGGGTTCGGTAGCACCTTAAGCGTCGAGCCGACGCTTCTACTTTGCTGCGTCGGCGGCCCGCCGCCGAATAAGAAGCATGACAACTGACCCGGTTGTTTCTTGTGGACTCGCAACGCTGGAGGCGTAGGGTCCGATTATCCGAACCGGTTTTCATTTTTGCGTGCCTGACCTCAGGCCACTAGGCACGCCCTTTACGATCTGCACCGGCCTTCGGAAAGACCTATGGGAGCGATCAACTATACGTCCCCAGTTTTGCCTTGGCATAAGTCCCGGTTTGAAGGCCGTTTGCCTCACGCAATAGGACTTCTCCTGGTGGCTGCTTGGTGCCTCGCACATTCCCTTTCAGTCAGGGCCGGTAACCCACCGGCCTATCCGCTCCAGGCAAGCGCTAACCACCGGTACCTGATCGACCAAGGGAACCAGCCTTTCCTTATTTTGGGCGATTCACCGCAGGCGTTGTTCGTCAATCTTTCGGAGGCCGAAGCGGAGAGCTTTTTTGCCGATCGCGCCGAGCATGGATTTAATACTCTTTGGATCAATTTATTATGTGCCACCTACACCGGCGGAAGGGCTGACGGCAGCACCTTGGACGGAATACAACCCTTCACTGCCAAGATCGGCGGCAATTACGACCTCACGACGCCGAACCCGGATTACTTCGCCCGCATTGACCGGATGATAGCTGCAGCCGGTGCCCATGGATTAATGATTCTGCTCGATCCCTGCGAAACCGGCAGTTGGTTGGGAATCATGAGCGCCAATGGCCCGGAGAAATGCCGCCAATTCGGGCGCTTTCTTGGCTCCCGTTATGCCGGGGTCGACAACCTCCTCTGGATGAGTGGCAACGATTTCCAGGATTGGCGCAACACCGCGAATGATGAGGTCGTGCTGGCGGTCGCCAATGGAATCCGGGAAACCGATTCCCGCCACCTCCACACCTTGGAACTGGATTACTTCGTCAGCAGTTCCCTGGATGATTCCCGGTGGGGCCCCCTTCTCGGCTTGAACGCGACGTACACCTACTATCCGACCTATGCCCAGTTGCTGAAGGACTATAATCGAACCAATTTCCTCCCGAACTTCATGGTGGAGGCGAACTATGAATTCGAGCATGACTTCACCGGTCAGGCCACCTTGCGGCGGCAGGAATACTGGAGCATGCTCAGCGGTGCGGCGGGCCAGCTCTATGGCAACCGCTATACCTGGCCTTTCGAAAGTGGTTGGCAGGCAAATTTCGATACCGAGGGCGTCACCCAATTGGGGTACCTACGGCGGCTTTTCCTATCCCGAAGGTGGTTTGAGCTCGTCCCCGACCAGGATCACACGCTGGTGACCGGCGGTTATGGAACTTTCAAATCGGGTGGTAGCGTCAATGACAGTGACTATGTCACGGCTGCGATGACTCCGGATCACACCATCGCCATGGCCTACCTGCCAACCTTGCGTCCCATCACGGTCGATACGTCAAAAATTGGCACCTTCCCCATGGCTTATTGGTTCGATCCTACAGTCGGTACCTTCCGTTGGATTCCTCCGCCTCCGTCCGTTCAGTTGGGTCCTTTTGTATTTACGCCGCCTGGCCCGAATCACGCGGGCGACCCTGACTGGGTCCTGCTCCTGGAAACCAACCCGTCGGACGTTCAGGGCCCGGCAGTTTCTGTTACTAGTCCAGCCGGTGGCCAGTCCCTCGTGGGAACGGTTTTGCTAACCGCCGAGGCGACGGATGCCGATGGAGTCTCAACCGTCCGGTTCCTCGCGGACGGTGTCGAGATCGGAAGCGAGCTGGCTGGACCGCTCTATACCTTTTCTTGGGACTCGACCCAGGTCGGCAATGGGACGCATTTCATCGTGGCTCGGGCTACCGACAATGCCCTCAATACCGCCATCTCCGATCCGGTGACCGTGACGGTGAACAATACCCTGCCGCCGCCCCCTACGGATGGCCTGAATGCCGCCTACCCCTTCGACGAGACGGCTGGCAATATCGCGTTGGACACTTCCACCTATAACAACCACGCGACGCTTCACGGGACCGGTATCGGCGCGGGCGAGAATGCCGGTGGGCTCGTTTTCAATGGAACGAACAGCTATGCCGAGGCGCCGAATTCACCCACGTTGGACATTGGCGGGACTCGGTTGACCATCGCGTTCTGGGCGAATGTCGAATCTCACGCGGGTGGGTCCGACTATGTGGTGGTCGGCAAACCGTGGCAGACCCACGCCATGACCTACCCCTTCTATCAATACGGCGTCGAATTCTCCAATGCGGGAAACAAGACCTTTGATTTCTATTTTGGCGACCCTGAAGGCTCTGTGCACGGGCCATTCCGGATTTCCGCTCCCACGGGAGTTTGGACCCACGTCGCTTTCACCTATAACGGCACCGTGGTCAAGGGCTACCGCAATGGTGTCGAGGTCCTGAGCGTCCCGGAATCGGCTCCCATCCAAGCCCGCGGACAAACCCTGCGGCTGGGTGTCGACGGCGCCTATGCTCAATTCTATCGCGGCATCTTGGATGATCTGTGGATCTATGATCGGGCACTCGGTGCCAAGGACATACAGGCTGTGATGCGGAACCCGGTTCTCAGTGTCGTCAATCATCCCCCAAAAATCGCCACCGTGACCGTCAAGGGAGCCAACCTGAGGGTGACTTTCAGCTCCGTTCCGGCGCAACTCTACCGCTTGCAATATACCTTGGACTTGGTTGCGCCGAATTGGCAGCCAGTGGGCTCTGTCATCACCGGGGCAGGTGGTTTGCAAGGAGTTTCCGATTCCACCGGCCTAACCAATTCCGAGCGGTTCTATCGCATCATTGCGGTGGATCGCCCGTAGCGGAATTGAGTTCAATAAAGACCGAAAGGGCACGGCTCCTCCCGATTGTCTCAGCTCACTCGGCGTGTCCGCCAAGCCCGGGAGGGTGAGACTCCGTCGAGCCCCGCCTTACGGAGAGTGGCTTCGGGCAAGGTTACAACACATTCCAACGGAGTAACATGTGCCAGGGTCGCAGGCTTTTGGCTTCGATCTGCGTGCTCTTAGTCTGGGACGATTCCTCTAACCGATTGCAAGGCTCGACAGAGTCTCGCTCCCTGGTCTGGATCGCCTTAGGATTCACTCAGGCCAACGACGATCACTCAAGTTTTCGGGGGCTGTGTCAAGTTACTCCCATTTGCGAACCACCTGCTGGAGAGGTTCTCTCCCTTCACGCCACAATGAGCTGAATCGCCCGATCCATCCGCTTAAGGGACTTCTCACGGCCGAGCACTTCCAGCAAATGGTAAAGGCTCGGACCCACCAGTTTTCCAGTGCAGGCCACCCGGCAGGGTTGCACCAGTGCACCCACCTTGACTCCCAACTGTGCGGCGAGCTGTTTCAGGGCCGCTTCCAATGTGGCGGCCTTGAAATTCGGTGTTCCGGCAAATGCGGCTCTTAATTGTTCCAAAGGCTGCTTTGCCGCCGGAGTGAGGGCCTTGGCTTTGGCGTCAGGATCGAACGAAAGTGCCTCGTCTGCTGCGAAATAGAAATCGACGAACGGAGCCAAATCCTTGAACAGCTTGCCTTTTTCCCGGGCCGTTTCCAGGGCCGCAGCCACATAAGTCTCCGGAAAAGTGGAAGTATCGATTCCCGCCTTGGCCAGGTGTTCCACGCCCAGTTTCACAAAGCGCGACGGATCCATGATGCGCGTGTGCTCGAAGTGGAGCGCTTCCAATTTCTTCTCGTCGAAACGGGCCGCACTGCGATTCACGTGGCTCAATTCGAAGCGCGATATAAGTTCGGAGGTGGATAGGAATTCCTTCCCGTCCTTCGGCGACCAACCCAACAGGGCGAGATAGTTGATCAGGGCCTCCGGCGCATAACCGTCCGCCATATAATTGGTCACGTGGGCGCCCCGGTCCCGTTTGCTCATCTTGGAACCGTCAGGATTCAGGATCAACGGGATGTGCCCGTAGTGCGGAGCGGCCACCCCAAAGGCGCGGAACAGGGCGATATGCTTTGCCGTGTTCGCCAGGTGATCCTCTCCGCGGATCACGTGGGTGATGCCCATCTCAAGGTCGTCGACCACATTGACAAAGTGGAAAACGGGTGTGCCATCGCTGCGGACGAGCACCCAGTCCGGATCCTGCTCCTCCCGATCGGTCAGCGGGCGATGGACATCCCCAACGATGATGTCGGGAATGGTGATCGGCTCGCGGGACATCCGAAAGAACAACGCCCCGTCGCGTTCATAAGCCACCCCCTTGTCCCGTAGTTCGGCAATCCGCCGTCGGTAGTTTTCCCCACGCTGACTCTGGAAATACGACCCGAATTCGCCACGGCTGGGTCCGGTGGCATCGGAAGTTTCGGGACCCTCGTCCCAATCCATGCCCATCCACTTCAGGCCCTGGAAGATCACATCGACGGCTGCTTGGGTGTTGCGTGCGGTATCGGTGTCTTCCACCCGCAGGATGAACGTGCCCCCGTGATGGCGGGCGAAGAGCCAGTTGAAAAGCGCCGTGCGGGCTCCTCCGATGTGGAGGTATCCCGTGGGCGAAGGCGCGAAACGAACCCGGACCGATTGCGACATGGCCGGAACCGTAGGGACCCAAGGGCTTTGCTGACAAGAAATTCAAGCCGCCGTCCCCGCGACAGGCATCCAATCCGGTTGGAGACCAAGAAGGAAGACTCGCTCAAACGAATGCGCACGTTTCCCCTCGCCCCCGAAGACTTTTTCAGGGGGAGAAGGTTAGGGTGAGGGGGCCGGGGAACGCGAAGCGAGAATCCATTCCCTGAACTGTGGGCGCAAAAATCTTGGTCTCGTTTTGCGGTTTGGTGCACATGTACAGGTGAATGAACGAAATCACCGACACCGAGTTGCTTGAACGGTTCGCCCGCACGGGATCCGAGGAGGCATTCGCCGTCCTGGTGAATCGGCACGTTCATCTGGTTCACTCCGCGGCGCTCCGGTACACCGCCAATCCCCACCACGCCGAGGAGATCACCCAGGCGGTATTTATCGTCCTCGCCCGCAAGGCCCGATCGCTGGGTTCCGGGACGGTCCTTCCCGGGTGGCTATACCGGACGGCGCGACTTGCCGCAGCCAACTTTCAACGCGCAGAAGCCCGCCGCACCCAGCGCGAACAAGAGGCTTTCATGCAGTCCAACCTCGAAGAAAACCCGGCCCCCAACGTGTGGCGCGAATTATCCCCACTGCTCGACACCGCGATGACCCGCCTGGGCCAGCACGATCACGATGCCCTCGTGTTGCGATATTTCGAGAACAGGTCGCTCGAAGAAGTCGGCCAGGCCATGGGTATTGGCGAGCGGGCGGCCCAGAAGCGCATCAGCCGGGCCCTGGAAAAACTGCGGCGCGTCTTCGGGAAAAACGGCGTCAAGGCCACGGCCGCCATCATTGCCGGAGCCATCTCGACCCACTCCGTCCAAGCCGCGCCCGCGGGCTTGGCGGCCACCATTTCCTCCACGGCCATTCAGGGTACGACCGTGGCGGCCTCCACCCTTACCCTGGCGAAAGGAACATTATACATTATGAGTTGGATGAAAGCGAAGACAGCCGCCGTGGTCGGCGCTGGAGCCGTGGCGGTCCTGACCGCAGGCGCGGCGGTGACCCACTATCACATGAAGCAGGCCAGCCTCGCGGAACACCGGGCCCAGGAAGCCAAATTCCATGCCGAAGCCCAGGAACAGATGGACGGAGGCGGATTGGGCTCCGTCGCTGGAGACGGTGCCGGACGATCTGGCAGTGGCAGCATCGCCAGCGGAGGCGGTACCGGTACCATCGAGGCCGAGAGCCTGGAACAGCATCGAAAAAAGGAAGCTGAGTTGATCCGCCGCCGCTCGCCCCAATAAGTGGCGCGACCAGGTATCGGACACGCTTCCCTAAACTAGACCGGTCCGTACCGGTCCGCCGTGAGGATTCAAATCCCTCGCGGCCTTTCGCATTGAGCTTTGGATTTAATAATCCTTCCGATCTACCCCATAGCCCGTAGCCCCTCGCCACCGAGGTAACGAGGTGGAAGCGCGTGGTGAGACGCCAGGTTCGCCCCGCCTCCTCACGTCGTCGGCTACCAATACCCCGTGGTTCATGTTCTCACGATATAGCCATTGTCAGCGCGTTGCATCCGACAGGACGCTAAATAGTATTGAAAAATGGAATTCAATCGCGCCAAGATGGCTTCCCAGCCCCACCAACGGGCTCAGCCCCTCCTGGTTATCCAGGCATACCCGACGCATCCACCAAAGCCCGGGAGGGCGAGGCTCCCGACGAGCCCATACTAACGGCGAGTGGTTTCGCTGAAAGCACGTAACCTCGGCGACCGGAGGTTGACGTATCGCAAAACTCAATCTGCCCGAGCCTCACCGTTACCCCCAACCAACACCTTCTTCGTCTACCCCCCCAAACGCACAGCGCCCCATCGACCCGAGATCGATGGGGCGCGTAGTCACAACCAATGCAGTCAGGCCTTCTTACCGCGCTGGCGACGCCAAAGCGCGAAGCCCGCTAGCGCCACGCCTGCCACACCGATCGAATACGGCTCCGGTACTGGCGTTACGTCGATGAACACCTCGTAAAGATCGGTGCCCGGCTCGGAGTCGTCGAAACCGATGAACAGGTTGCCACCATTGAGGGTGGTGGGGTATTCCAGCAAATCGACGGTCCCGCGTCCCTGGAGTTTCTCGATCGTCAAGGCTTCCGGCTGGGTCCCCAGAGTGGGGAACAGGGGCTCGAACTTCAACGAGTAGGCCATTACATCCGTCAGTGTCGAGGGATCGACACTCCACTGCGGCGTCCAAACGACATGATCGAGTTGGGTTACGCCGTCCATGGTCGTCGTGATCGTCACCGAACCTGTCGGTGCGGCGCCGAGGACGTGATGCCAGTAGATTTGGTCGCCTTGCACGATCAACTCGTCGCGCCCATCGATGGTCGCCTGGATATCGATCGTGAACGGCGTGGTGTAAATGTCGTTGGCCTGGCTGGAGGGCAGGGCAGCGAGGAGGAAGGCTCCGGATAGGAGCAGTGATTTCGCATTCATGGGAGTGTGGTGTCCATTCCGTTAATGGGTGAGATGGAAGCGTTTCTGAACAAATTAGGGGAAACAAGTCGAATTTCCGGAAATTGTTGTCCAATCGCGACTTCGACCGGGGCGGTTACCGTGATTCTCGGTTCCCGGCATATAAACAATAAAGGACGGGTCACTGGCGAGGCGGGCCATGTGCCTGTTGATCAAGAGTCCCTCAATGCGGCCATCGGATCCACGCGCGAGGCTCGTCGTGCGGGGAAAAAGCTGGCCAGTAATCCCACCAGCAAGAGCAGGAGGCTGACTATGGCCAGCAGCACCGGGTCATGGGGCGACAGCCCAAAAACCTGGTTCGCCAATAGTCGATTGATGCCCGCCGAAAGTCCGAGGCCGATAACCAACCCAATGGTCCACCTGAAGCACTGCCTTCGACATCTGCCGGATCAGCACCGAGACCCCAAATCAATGCATCGTCCCCCGCTGAAGTGCCTTCAGCAACAGCATATCCAGCGTCCCCTGCAGCAGGTCGGTCTTGTTCTTCCCCATAAATCACCTTCCTAGACGACCGACAGGGAAACAGTTCGCTGATCTCCTGTAGATTGTCAACAGGAAGAATAGCTTTTAACAAGAGGGGGACTCAAGACTCGGACCGAATAGTTGGAGTAATCGTCGTCGGTCTAGGCAAACCCAAAAACGACCCAAGACCGGGAGGGCGAGGCTCCCGACGAGCCCTGCAATCGGCGGGACGTCTTGCTTCAAAAAACGGTACGCGTATCGAAGCGTGAGTTCTCTTTAAAACGCTTTGCCTTGCATATAGCGCTTCGTTTCAATGGCTTGCAATTTTTGTGCGAAGCCCCTAGCCGTTAGTATGGGCTCGTCGGGAGCCTCGCCCTCCCGGTCTTGGCGGATGCGTCAATTATGCCTGGACAACAAGGAGGGGCCGAACTTGATGGTGGCCGCAAAGATAATATATATGAACTTTCTTCAAAATCGGGGGTGGTGCCAACGTGCGGTCGGGATATAGGTGCAGCGGGTTGCATGCCATCTCGGCATCAATTCCTGCAGTGACTATATCCTCGCAGAGGCTCTTCCGGATATAAAAAATAAATTTCGACCGGCAGCTTGGCCCCAAATGTGCGTCCGGTCTCCGATTGCCGTTGGGTGGGTATTTGGCTATTGACCAGGCCGCTTTTGTGGAAATGGTGGAGGACGGGTTTTACCACGATCCCGAGTCCGT
>DATJII010000243.1:0-13336 GCA_035493435.1 Candidatus Limnocylindria bacterium
TTGCCGCATCACGACCAGCTCGATCTTTGATGGATTGCCACTTGACGAAAACTAGTTAAGCGTTATATCTAGCAGATCGCCCGATAAAACAGTCCCTGGCTCCGAAAATAATTAACCTTCGGTGTCGGCCACCGAACCCATTGTCGCAGCGTCGCCAAAATGGTGAGTTGCGCCCACTGGGGCCGGGTTGAAGCCCCCGGAGATAGCGGTGGCGGGATTTGTTTATTGGATGAAGATTGGGAAATAACAAAATCGCGACACCGCGATCCAAGGAATCCATTGCGCCCGTTCGGAACCCGTTTTCGGCCTCTTCGCCCCAGGTGTTGAAGCCGATTGCAGCAACAACAAAACCAGAACCAATAACTATATGTCTCTATCGACCGTCTACGCCATCCAGAACCCTCCCGGATTGACCCTGAGCGCCACGCAAAGCGGCGGCATCGTGACAACCCAATGGGCCGGTCAGCCCATCTTCCCCACCAATCTGCCGGTGGGATTTACCTGTACCATCATCAATTACTCCCTCTATCCGTGGACATCCAACACCCTGGCGACCCCCATGTTTGTTGTGGCGGGCTCAACCTTCGTCACGACAACCTCGTTTACCCTGCAACCGGGCCAGAGTTGCGTCGTGAGCGTCGTGGCCAATAATCCGAATAACAATCAATTGTCCTACTACATCGCCAAGGGAGGCTCCTAGTCCGTTGCTTCGCCACGATCAAAATGCACCACGCGTCCCCTGGTGCCCTAGCACCAGGGAGCGCATTCCAGCCAATTCGAGCCCGTCAGTCTCATTGCCGTTCCGTACCTGCAGGCATCGGCAAGGGCGTGCCAGGGCTGATGGGCTGGCCAAAATTCGGGGTCGAATCGGGATTCCAGCCGAATGGTTGGACACGGATATCCCGCTTCCATCCCGAGCCACGCCATTGTGCCGCGTGGTAAACTATCCAATCTTCGAGTCCGTCCGGAGATTTGACGAACGACGCGTGGCCAGGTCCCCAGGCCACCTCATTCTGGCTGAAAACCGGACTGGGATGCTTCACCCACGAAGAAGGCTCCATCACTGAGCCACCGCCAAAACGGAGTTGTCCAAGGCAATAGTGATCCGTCCAACTCCCGCTCGCGGAATAGATCACGAAGAGATTGGTGCCGTGCCATAACACCTCTGGCCCTTCATTAACCCGAGGCGTCCCGTGCGCTTCCCAATCCCGCTCCGGGTGAGAGATGCGCACCCGAGGACCGCTGATGGTCCAGGGATTTGCGAGTGGCGCAATATAAAGGTTTTGGGCAACGTTGTTGGTTCCCTCCCATCCTGACCATATGAAGTAGAGTTCATTCGTTGGCATCTGAAGAACGGTCCCATCGATGGCCCAATGATCGTCGGCCGAGGCCACTTTGCCCTTCAAGGAGAATGGTCTTTGGGGATCCACCGCATCTCCCTCCAGGACAAACATCCGGTGGTTCTCGTTGCGCCCGTCGTCTGCGGCGAAGTAAATATACCAACGTCCCCGCAGGTGATGCAGTTCCGGCGCCCAAATATTCCGGGAATAGGGTCCGCTAGCCGGGGGCTTCCAGACCGGAACAAAGGGTGCGGTACCCATTTGCGTCAGGTTACGGGTTCGTGAAACGCCCAGTTCCCCTTTGGATACGTGGCAGAAATAGTAATATCCGTCTCGCTGGACAACCCAGGGATCGGCGCCCGAATGAATGATGGGGTTGGTAAACGTGCCGGGAACGGTATCAGCCACCGCCGGCCCAAGAACCATCGGCAATCCAGACAAAAAAATTGCCAGCAAGAGCCAGCTGGGGCGTGTCTTCAACAACATTGGATTCGCGCCTACTGCTGGGGTGGCTTTCCCAATTGCAACTCAGTCATCCATTCCTTTGCGGCGCGCCGGGACTCCTCACCGGTTTTGGCTTTGGGAATGGCAAACTTGGGGGTAAACCACGGGAACGCGCCCACCAGGTCGTGTGTTACGAGCACTTGGCCGTCGCATTCCGCCCCGCTGCCGATGCCGATGGTCAGCATCTTCTTGCACCTGCGGGTGATCTCCGCTGCCACGGGCGGCGTGACCAACTCCAGCACGCAAGCAAACGCACCCGCCTCTTCCAAAGCCAGCGCATCAGCAATTAATTGCGCCCGCCCCGCTTCATCACGTCCCTTGATCCGGTATTTGCCACCCTCCTCAACCACGTGCTGCGGCAACATCCCCAAATGAGCCATGAAGGGAATGCCCTCCGCCAAAATGGCTTCAACCTGCGGCAAGATCTCAATCCCTCCTTCCGCTTTCACATATTCGGCGCCTGCGTCCACCAGCCGAAGGGCCGTCTGAAGTGCCATCTCCGGCGTCTCATAACTCTGGTACGGAAGATCCGCTCCAAACACCGCCCGCGGATTCGCCCGGGCCACCGCGCTCAAATGATGCACCATATCGTCGACCGTGACGTGCGTGGTATCGGGATGTCCCAAAACCACCATGCCAAGGGAGTCCCCCACCAAGAGGAGCGGAATCTCCGCCTCGTCCAACAGTCGCGCCATCGGGTAATCGTACGCCGTCAGCACCGGCACCGGACGAACCCCTTTCCACGACGACAACTCTGCAATCGTTCGCTTGCCAGAAATCACGCACGGACTGTCGCTGGAAACCCTGCAGGCGACAAGGAGGGCGTTGGTCGAAGGAAACGACTCCGTCACTCGCTCTTCATCCTTGCGAAACAATTCGTTTAAACAACTGCCTTTCAAGCCATTCCAACGATGGTTGAAGCCGATCTCACAAGTCCGTTTAAAGCGGGTATCCCGGATTTGGCCTTGCAAGTCGGGGGCGTTTTATCGGTACTGGATGCGGGAAAAGTTCTCTATGAACCGAACACGACATCAGCGTGGTTTCACCTTGATCGAACTTCTGGTGGTCATTGCGATCATCGCCATCCTGGCTGCGATGCTTCTGCCCGCCTTGGGACGTGCCAAATATTCCGGGATGCGGACCGCTTGCTGGAATAACATCCGCCAGCAATACCTCTCCCAGATTATCTACGCCGGAGACTTCCAAGGCGGATTTCCGCAGCACGACGACCAAAGCCCCGACTACCATCGAACCAGCGGCCGGGCCAATAGCATCGTCACGCTCATGCGCGGCAAGTACGTGCAAAACTCGTCCATCCTCATCTGCCCAATCACGCGGATGACCTTCGGCAGAGTGTGGTTGAACTATTCGAGCATGGCGAACTTCGCCGACAAAACCACCAAGGACTACGGCGGATGGGATACCACGGCCGCCAATGTTTATACACCCTATATGTGGCTCGCCAATTTCACGGCCGCGCCCGCGATGAAATTCCTGAACCCGGCGGGCAAAGTGGATCCCGAGGATTCCAATTCCGAACCACCCTGGCCGAAGAACGAGAGTGAATGCGAGAGCCGCCGGGCATTCATCACGCATCGCGTTTCGGATACTCCGGGAACGGCCCTTTGGGACGTGGGGCACCTGGGCAAATTTGGGGCTGGCGCGCAAAGCAAGCCACTTTGGTCCTGGTCCGCCACCCCTGACCAGCCCGTCGGCCAGGCGGACGGCTCGGTCGTAACCCGGCCAAAGGCTCAAATCCGCGCCCGCGCCAAAGGCGGCCCATCGGCGGACACGGTGTATTATTATTAGCGAGAAAAGCCATCTGGATCTCGGAGCATCAATTCTCTAAACCATTGAATTTCCACTCCGGTTTCTCCAACGATCACCACTGGTCGTCGATCAAGAGTCATTTATTAATTAATGGTTGATTACCCATGGGCACCCGGCCTGACACTTTTCCAGCGCTCGCAGCGAAACAAGCGACATTGCCTGAAGTAATATCCCTTTTTAGTGAGCTTGCAATTAGGGCGGAGACGATCGCCAAGATGCAAGACGAGTTCTTGGAGGATATCGTCCGGCATCGTGAGGCCAGAACAGGCAAACCTTCTCGCTATACAAAAAAGCAGCAGGCATTCCTTGACGACTCTGAGGACGATGCCAAAAAAGCATTGCTCGACATCGAACGTCTTACCGCCGGAACGGACGATAAGAATCTTCTGATTTGCGCGCTTTCGAACGAAAGCCCGCAAATCGGGCTCGATGAGTTCATGCTTAAGAGCTACCGCCCCGAAGATCAAGAAATGGTGCAGCAGATAATTGAGTACCGGAAGGAAACCATTCGATTGATTGAAGAGTATGTCGCGACATCTCCGTTCAAAGGCCAAGTAGTTTCGATTTGGCACGGGAGTAGGAAGTCGAAAAAAGATCTGACAGTTTCCACTCCCAATCATAATAAAACCAGTAATTCTTGAACGAGGCCCAGCAGCAATGGCCATCATTTCACAAGGGATGCCTGCGAGTGTTCGGCCAGACCCACCTTGCCTACGGAGGCAGAGGATCAGCAAGGTTCGCTACCGGTTAATATCGACCGACTTGATCCCCAGCTTCGGTACAGCTGCGAGTGCCACCCGGTGCGACACCGCTCGGAGCCCAACAGGACTACGCACCTGAGACTATTTTCCCGCCTCCATCCCCCGGCTAAACGCGCCATCCGAATTCCGCTGGAGATCGTCCGCTGTCCACATTTTCTGGTCCGGTCCTGCAGAACGAATCTCATACCGGCCACCACCCAAGGCGTGGATAAAAAGCGGCGCTCCCCAGCGATCCACCAATTGCTCCCGATTGTTCACTGCCTGGTGATTATCGGGCAGAAATCGTTCGTGCGCGGCATTCTTTCCCAGGAGAAAACGAGCCCAATCCTCGTTGCCGCCCAAGGGGCGATGGGCCGCCGATTTGAGGAGCAAAACCGAATTCTCCATCAAGTGAGACATGAGCGTGAGATCATTTTCCGGCGTAGATCCCAGGCGGCCATAACCAGCGAGGATGGATTCTCCCAACAAAATCTGGCGGTCGGGCGGTGTCTGGACGTCGACACTATGGATCTCGGTAACCACCGCAATCGGCTTCTCTGGGACGGTTGGGACGTTGTTGGATGGCCCACGTGATTCCGGCACAACAGGCTCACGAAATCGCCAGAGCCATAAGGCAAGGCCAGTCACCAACAGGAATCCCACCCCTATGGCTCGTTTCACGAACGTATAAAGCCCAGAGGCGCCTGGGTTGAATTCGGGTTCCAGAAATTTGCAATATTCGGCAACACGTGGCTCATGCTGCCATTAGGCACGCCAAACCAACGCAGCATTTCGGCGATATAGGAATCAACCGGCGTAGAAGGCAATATACGCCCTCCCAGCCCGACGTCATCGGGACCATCCAGCGACAGGTCTGGAAAGGTCCCGAAAATACGGCCACCATCGACCCCGCCGCCAAAAACCATCGAATTTCCGCCCCAGGCATTGTCGGTCCCCAGCCCGTTGGAACGAAGTGTCCGGCCAAAATCCGACGCGGTGAAGGTCAGAACGTCGTTTTGGAGTCCCAAGATTTCCAAGGCGCGTTGGAAACTCCCCACTGCGGTATCGAAGACCGACAACAAATCGCGTTCCGCATTCAGCAGTTCCGAATGATTGTCCCAGCCGCCATAAGTGAGGAAAAAGGTTTGTCGACGGAGCCCCAACACACTTCGAAGTTTGATGGTCTTGACTACTGCTCGCAGGGTGGACGAAAGGTAATCAATCCCAAACAGGCCATCCACTGCGGGTCCCAGATTGCCCGCGGAGGAGTCGAACTGGCTTTGGAAAAACTGCTGCGAAGCATCGCTGTCCCGGGTCAAGCGCGAGAAACTCTCCGTCAGCAAATTGGCATAGTGTTGATCCAGCATGCTCTTCAGTCCGGAGTTCTTGAGCTGCAAAGGATCGCCGAGTCCGGCAGGAGTGCTGCGCGCCAACGATAGAGCGCCGGAGGGAGTGATGACGAATTGCTGGGTGGAATTTCCAACTTGCCAGATATTATTACCGTCCAGGGAAATGCTCATGGACGCCGATTGGGCAGCGGTGGAGTCGTGCAGGATATCGGCGGCCCGCCCCGCCCATCCCGTGAGTTGGGACATGCCCTGCGGTACGGCGGTCTGCCACTGCTCAATCTGGTCGCTGTGGGAAAAGAGTGCCCGAGGCACGGGCAGCGCAACGTTGTCGCCGCTCTCCCAGGCATTAAACTGCGCCTTGGTGATCGGCTGGATCAACGTCCCGACATTGGACACAAAGGCGAGCCGCCGTTTTCCAGCGAATACACCTGTGCCATTGGCCATCTGTTGCAGATTGACACAGGCTGGATGCAGGCCGAAATCCGCAGATGGCGAAGCCAAAGGCAACAATGCCTCGCGCCGCAGCGCCAGGCCGCCGGGTGAATCGGTGGCTCCACGGGAGTCCGCATAGGCCCGGTAGCGAGACGCGTCGGTCGGCACCAGCAGGTTGAACGAGTCGCAACCGCCATTGAGAAAAATGCAGACCAGAGCCTTGTTGTCGGGCGGACTTGAAGCGGCGGCAACGCGGCCCGCCAACTTCATATTAAGCAAGGCATTCAAGATTGCGGAGGACCCAATCGCAGCGCAATTCGCTTGCCGGAGAAAGGACCGGCGTGAAATAGGTTTCTTCATGGTCGCTTAGCGTTGTACGGCCCCTTCCGGACAGGTGGCAGCCAAATAAACAGCGAGCAGGACACGCATTTGGCGATCCCACGGTCCGACCTGCTGCACCACTTGTACCAAGGTTTGGCGGGTTTCAACGGACATGAGGCCTCCACAAAAAACCAGGTCCAGTTCGTCGGCCAGCGAGTCCGGGTTGTCCGCCAGGTCTGCCAGCCGGGAATAGTCGGGCGGAAAGGCATAGTTATTATACTCCATCAGCCCCTGCTGGACGATTTCCCAGAGCTTGTTCGGAAAAGATATGCTGGAGTAACTATCCACGATCTGGAACGCGGGACCCACCAGGCCCTTCTCCGACAGCAGCCCGGGTGGCTGGTAACCAGGCCGGTAAAAATTAAACACGCTCGGCGAGTATCCCGGTTCCTGCAGCGACTCCCGGCTAAACTCTCCCCAGTTCCACCAGAGCAGATCGCCAAAACGATCCAGTCGACCGAGGCGGGCCACGGTCATCGCCCGGTGCACCGGCTCCTTCAACCGCCCAAATTCGGGCGTCTCCAAGGCCCAGCGAAGATCTCGTGCCTCATCGTCCAGCAGGATACTTCTCACCACTGCTCCCAAATCACCCCGCTGGCCCCGGCCGTTGTCGACGAACCGAGACGCCACACGGGCAACATAGTTCGACGATGGATTGCTGGTAACCAGGAACTGGATTAGCTGCTTGCCAATGAATGGAGGCGTATTGGGATGATCAAACAAGTTTCGCAAGGCATCCTCTATGTCCTGGCGTCCATTTTCCACGGTGGGCGCGCGGGTGGGCACGATCGCCCCACGGTGAAGATGTTTCGGTTCATAATCATGCTTTTCCGCCCACATTTCCATGGGAACAGTGCTGCCGTCATCCGACCAGCCACCTCCACCCCAGGGCATCCCGCCAAACCACAGGCCGGTAAAAACCCTCGCAAACTCCGTTACTTCGGTATTCCCGTAGGTGGGAATTGGGCGTCCTTGGCTATCAAGCTGCCGTTCCCCGTTCGGCTGGAGTTGCCAGAGTCCGATGGTAAACAATTGCTGTATCTCCCGGGCATAGTTCTCATCCGGGTATTGGTTGATCTCCGGCCGTGCCTTCTGGTTTCCCACATGGCTGAGATACCGGCCCATCACCGGGTGGAAGGTGACGTCGCGCAGGATATCAAGATAGTTACCGAAGGCACGCCGGACAAAGATGTCGTAGAAATCGGACATGGCGAGCGGCTTGCCTTCCAAATTCGGATCACGGCGGGAGGCCACCAATATCTGGCTCAGGGCAAAAGCCACCCTCTGGCGGAGCTGATCCGGCCCGCCAATGGCTGCCCGGGCAAAAGGGGTGGTATAGTTATTCCCATTGACCGTCAGGCTGTCCGGATTGTAGCCGTAGGTCAGATCCACCCGGGGGCCGTCCATGTCCGCGATAATACGCTCGATATAAGGGCGATGCAGTGAAACCGGCTGGTTCGTGATCTGGTCGTCAATCCAGGCCGCAAAGCCCAGAGTCCGGACCCGGTCAATATCCCGCGGAACAGGACCAAAAGTGGCCTGC
This sequence comes from Candidatus Limnocylindria bacterium, assembly GCA_035493435.1. GTDB lineage: Bacteria > Verrucomicrobiota > Verrucomicrobiia > Limisphaerales > UBA9464 > DATJII01. The sequence goes on from DATJII010000243.1 coordinate 8,120, forward strand.
TGGAGAAATCGCGCGGCTTGCGCCCGGGTAATCACGCTCTTTCCACTACCGGTGGGATTTCCCGACCGGTGTTCGATAAACGAGACGTAGTCGCCCGAAAGTGTCCCCACCACGTTGCCCGTGTCGTCGAACTTGAGGGCACTGGAGTGGGAACTGTTAGCTCGGTAGGGATCGCTTCCCAATACCCGTTCGTCCCAGTCGCTCACCCCATCGCCGTCGGAATCTCGATCCGACACCGCGACCCGATAAAACTCATGAAGAGCCGACGGAACACGATTCGTGAGCAGGACACTGGAGCGGTTCAACTCGGTGCGGACCCCGCCCGCATAGGCCACCCAGTCCGTCACGGTCGCCCCGATCTGCAACGTTTGGCGCTTGCCCCAGATAAAGGGCCAGGAGAGCGAAACATCCTTGGCCCCAATGCTCATTTCAATGGCCGGAGTCGAAAGCGGATCGTAAGGATCCGTACCCCACTGAGCCTCCAATAGATTGGAGGCACCGTCGCCATCAGCGTCACCTTCCGGCAGTAGTCTTGCAGTCCGGTAGCGAAGTTGCCACGCGTCGGGAAATCCGTCGTGGTCCAAGTCGGCTCCTGCCAGGCCGAGGACGCCAGAATACTCAGGTTTGCTCGCGGCAGACAAAGGATCCGATCCACTCAATCGCTCCAGTTTGTCGGAGATGCCATCGCCATCGGTGTCGGGGAGCCGCGGATTAGTGCCCGCCAGGAATTCTTCCCGGTTGCTCAACCCATCGCCGTCGGCGTCATCCATCGCGTCCAACGCAGAAAGCCTGTCGAATCCATTGGCATCTTCCCAAGCGTCCGGCATCCCGTCATTATCCGTGTCGCGGGCTGCGGCAAAGGCAGGCAGCGTCTCCAGGGGAATTGGAGTAATGTATAGCCTGACGCCCGGATGAAGATAAAAACTTGGTCGATTGGTCGCATCTTGCTCATTGCGCCATACCGCCGTTCCGTTATCCAAGCTATCGCTGGCCTGGCAATCCTCAAATTGATGGGACACCACAGACGTCCCGGTAGTCATATTCTTGATTTCGAAGGTCACAGTCCAGGCGTTGGCATCCGGCCTTCGATCAGCCGATAGACTGAACCGTAGCCGATCTGAAACATCTACCCTGCCAAAGCCGCTGAACCCAAGGCTGGCGGTTAAATCGCCAATAGGATTGCCATTGTCCCCATCGTTCAGATCGGAAAAGGGCTGGCCGGCCGCGCTGAAGCCTCCCTTGGCGTCGGTGTGGAGCCCATAAGTAAGCGCACCGTAGGTGTACCGCAGGTTCATATCCAACGTGCGCCACGCGCTCTCGAAGCTATTGATGACGAAAAATTCGGCAAAAGTATCAGAACCCCAAACCACGGGCGCCAGTGGCCCGTCGGCGTGGTTCCACACCAACTGGACATTCTCAAGCTTCCATTCCCAATGGGGCGGATTCGACCGATAGACCGGGAGATATTCCGAGAATCCGTCACTGCGGCTGGGATTGAAGTTGGCGTCGGTTCCCAAGAGGACCTCGTCACGATCATTGATTCCGTCACCGTCGGAATCGGCAAGACGAGGCTGGGTGGGGACAGCCGCACCGATTTCGGCTTGATCTGACAAATGGTCGCCATCGGTGTCAGGGTTATTGGGATTGGTGCCCAGCGAAACCTCCTGCCCGTCGCTTATCCCATCGCCGTCGGTATCGACCCGGTGGGGATCGGTGTCGTGTTGATACTCCTGGAGATTCGTCAATCCGTCGCCGTCGGAGTCCACGGCGGCCAATGCCGGCGACCCCGGTTCCAGTCCGTATTTCAATTCATACCAATCCGGTATCCCAGATTTGTCCACATCCAAGTCCCGGTCTATGATTTGCACTGCGGCGATGCCAACCGGGGAATAATCAACGGAACTCACCACGATGGAAACGCTGCCTGCCGACCGCGCCGTATAGCGCACAAAATTCGCCCTTTGATAGTTGGTGTAACCTGCCTTCGCCTCCATATATCCCGCAAAGGCTGTGGTGCTCATCACTTGCAAATCGCGGCCGGTGAAATCATCCGGCCCCAGTTGCACATGGCATCGCGAGCCATCATAGGTGGCTGAAAAATAGACGTAGAGATCGTAGTGGGTGAACGGAATGTCTCCCAGATTCAGGATCAAGGGATTGTCCGGATTACCGCTGAGGAACCCATCGATCAATTTGCGGTCCGGGGTGGAATGATTGTGACTGACGTCCGTGCCGGAATTGGTCCAACTCGCAGTCAGGCGGGGCACGATCACCCCGTCACTGCGGACAAATTGTCCTGGCACGGGTGTGGCGATATCTGTTTTGCCTCCTGAAAGCTGGCGCCAAGGGACGAGCGGCTGGGTTTCGTTCCACTGCATTTGCGGAACGATGCCCGCCGCTTCGGCGTAGCCCAAACGCCCATCGAGATCGTTACCTGAGACAAAATGAATCCCGATGCCACCCTGAAACGGAGTCGGCTTGCTGGACGCATCCTTGGGGTTGGTACCGGTCCGTCGTTCCAGCGAATCGAACGCGCCATCCCCATCACTGTCGGCCGCCAACGGATTCGATACCCGCAGGCCGTCGACTTCCTCGGCATCGGACAGGCCATCTCCATCGGTGTCGGCCTTCAAAGGGTTCGTCCCCAGCAGCCGCTCCCGGCCATCGCTCAAACCATCGCCGTCAGTGTCGGGATTACGGGGATCGGTGGAATCGATTCCGCTGTGATACTCCTGCAACGCCGTCAACCCATCACCGTCAGCGTCACTGGCGGCATCGAGTGGGTTGGAATCACTCAATCCATGATCCTCTTCCCACCACTTGGGTAAACCATCACCGTCAGCATCCGCCAACGCCTCGGCATCGACCTCCAGGCGGAGATAATCGAAGGCGATAAAATAGTAAGCTTTATCAATCGTGGGACCAACCCGGGCGACCTCAACGGTATTGGGGCCGGCCGAAGCGGCTACTTGTGTGGCCGCGAATTCCAGGACCAAGGTTGTGGCACGATCCACCCGATTCGAATAGAGCAGGGTCGATTGCCCTGTCGCGTTCTTGAACCGGACCATCACGTCATGAACACCAAATCCTTCGGCCCCAGGGTTGCCCGAGTCGTAGTTGAAATACCCTTCGCTCATGGGGAGCGTCAGGCGGAGCCTCGCAGATGGGGCGACTTGGCTGGCACTTAGGAAAAAGTGGACGCGGTTAGTCCGATCGTACTCGATCAGCCTCGCCTCCCAGGCCGAATCCGGCTCGCTTTGGGGAACCAAGAGCGTGCTGGTCAGCCCGTTGAATCCCTTGGGATAGGTCCCCGCGGTATAAAAATCATCGTCGGCCGTGGGATTCTTGCCAGCGTTATATTGGGGGTCATCGGGCAGCCGGGTTACTTGTCCGGGTCGTGGATCGTTCTGATAGTTTTCGGGCGAGAATTCACCCAAAGGGTCATACCCAGGCCGATATCGATCAGAAGGAGTTCCAATCTGCCAGCCTTTATCGGACGCCCCGCTTGCCACGCCCGCCATGAACAGGCAGAACCCGATCATCAGGATCACCCGCCCCATCCGGAGTCGGTCGACGCTGAACCGGAGCAATATGGGAATGCCAAGGCGAATTCGTCCAAAACGATTGGGAAGGCGTCTCATTGGTTGGTCTACGGGCCGGGTTGGTACGCCTAGATAACGCAACCCAGTGAAATCCCGCAAGCAAGTATTCCCTCTTGGAAGTAGCGAGATGGGTTGGTGCAGAGCCCAAGTTTATTCCGCACACGTGCTTACTCGGCAGAACAGCTATTTTGGCAGATGCTTGCGCCGACCGATTCTGTCTTGGCACAGGGTGAGCTCCGACAACCTTATCAGACTCGGTCCCAACTCTTTACCCCTCTGAGGCAATTCCGAGCTTCCCACCGTAATCCACGATAAGGTTGGATTTCTCAGCGGCGGCGAGGAGTTCGTTCAAGGGGCTCGCACTTTGGAACCGGTGCTTCTTGGCCCGAAGATATTGGAGTATCTCAACGACCGGCTTGGGGCCGTGCTGGGTGAATTCCACCACCAAGCGAATCAGGTGGGGCTCAAGCGGCGACGATGGTTCTGGCTTCTCAGCTTGGCGAACTTGTTTGCCGCCCTTTCGCACTGGAGCACGTTCCGATAGCCCAAAGGTCTCGTTGATGGCTTCCAATCGCTCGACTACGGCCTCCCGCTCCTGCATCAGGGCCATGTGAACCGCGACAACACGCGGCAGTGCTCGGTACTTCATCCTCGGCATTCCAGCCTAAAATCTTTGGGCACGATAAATCAAGCACCGGGGGACAGAGTTCGTCGTGTTATTTTTCCGGGTGACAAACTTCTAGGCGAAGGATAACCGAAATTTGTTTGCCCCACGGTGTTCCAGCAACCCCTGCATCACCCGACTCTCAATCACGCCTGGATGAACTAATACCAATCATCTCCTTCACAACCCAGGCCACCCAACGGTTGCACGATTGCCGATTTCCCGCATGTTGACGGGAATGCGGATCCTCGTCACGGGTGGAACCGGCTTTATCGGCCGGGCCATGGTACAACGGTTGATGGCTGGGGGAGATGAGGTGACCGTCTCGACCCGGTCGCCTTCCTCCTCGTTGCCTCCGGCAGTCCGCGTGGTCGGACCACTGGCTTCGCTAGTACAGCAGCCCTCTCCGGTCCAGGGCTTTGACGCCCTCATTCACTTGATTGGCATCATATCGGAAGTGGGGTCCCAAACCTTTGAATCGGTACATGTCGATGGCACGCGGATGGCACTGCGCGTCGCGGAACTGGCGGGAATCCCCCGTTTCCTACACATGAGCGCCTTGGGCACCCGGGAGAATGCCCGTTCTCGCTATCACCAGTCCAAATGGCGGGCGGAAGAGTATGTTCGTTCAAGTTCGACAGCCTGGACGCTCTTTCGCCCGTCCATCGTCTATGGCCGCGAAGACCAATTCGTGAATCTCTTCGCCCGAATCTCACGCCAGTCGCCCTTCGTTCCAGTGATCGGCAAGGGCGCGAATAAATTCCAACCGATCAGCGTGGATGAGGTCTCCCATTGCTTCGTCGCAGCTTTAAAGAACCCGGCGTCCATTTCCCGGACGTACGATCTCTGCGGCATCGATGCCATCGATTTTCGCGGGTTGCTAGGTACTATTCTACGGGTCACGGGCCGTCATCGGAAGTTGGTTTCCTTGCCACTACCGGCAGCCAGGTT